>NZ_CP129382.1:2327500-2627500 GCF_030435705.1 Rhizobium sp. SSA_523 | reverse complement strand
CCGCCTCTGCCAGATCCCGCAGCATCTGCAGCACGCTTTCCGGCACGTTGAGCCCGACGGCATAGCCGGTGCGGCCATCGGCGCCGGGATAATCCGGCATCAGGATGACAAGCCGGCGCTCCCGCCGGGGCGTTGCGTAAAGTTGGATGTGTCTGGCGATCCGCCTGGCGCTGGCCTCGACGCGGTCCGGCTCCGGACAATTGACAAGTCCTGTAAAGCCGAAATCCGCTACAGCCTCCCGTTCGGCCTTGAATGAGAGCGTCCCGGCCAGAATACGGCCGTCCAGCTCGGGCAGAACGACATGCATTGCAAGGTCCGACGGGCTGAGGCCGCGCTGGCTTTCCGCCCAGGCCTTGCGCCGCGTCGTGGCAATCACCGTCTGAAAGACGGGGATGCCCAGCACATCGAAAAGTGTCTCGCCATCCAGTTCGGCATTGCTGGCAAAGGCCGTGGTGGTTACGAGAGCCGCCGGTTTCAGCGGCATGAGCGAGTCGCGCAAAGCCTCCAGGACCGGCGCCTCCTTGAGCCCCGGCACGAAGATCGGCAGGACTGCGAGCCCGTGAGCCTCCAGCGCCGCCGTCAGCGCATCGATGGGCGCCACATCGCTCGCCAGAAGCATGGAGCGATAGAAGAGCAGCGGCAGGAGCGGCCTGTCCCCCTGTCCCTCCAGCGCCGCGGTAAGCGGGACTATGCCTTGATCGGGCCGGTAATAGCCGAATTTCGGCACGTCCAGCACGGGGGCGGGAGGGGCGGGCTCGCCGCCGCGTGCCTTTATCAAGAGCCGGCTTACGATCTGGTCCAGATTGTCCGGTCCGCCGGCGCGAAACAAAGCGAGGATAGAATGAATGTCTGAGGGATCGACGGTCGATGCGCCTTCCAGACGGTCATCGCGTTCGCTGCATTCGCCGGGCAGCAAATAAAGCGGGATGGAGCGTTCTCGCGCCAGGCTTGCCAGCTCATCGACCCCATAGCGCCAGCGATCATAGCCGCCAAGCACGCGCACCAGGATGAGCTTGGCGTGGCGCGCCACCTTGTCGATCCACAGATCGACCGACATGGGGTGGCGCAGGTCCGAAAGCTGAGCGAGACGCAGTGTTAAGCAAGCGTTGCGGGAGCGGTTCCAGGCTGCGGCAATACCGTTAAGATCGCTGTCGGTAAACGACAGCACCACCACATCACCCGGCGTCTGGTTCAGATCGACCGGCTCGATGAGATCGTCGAGCGACGAGGATGTGGTGGCGAGGATATGCATCAGGCGGCCAGAACTGCGCTGATCTTTGCCGCGTCTATGCCCTTTTCGCCGATCACCACCAATCGCGAGCGGCGGGCCTCCTGCGAGCCCCAGGGCCTGTCGAAATAATGGTTGACGCGCGGGCCGACGGCCTGGACCAGGAGCCGCATCGGCTTGCCGGCAACTTCCACATAACCTTTGATGCGCAGCACCTTCTGCGTTTCGGTCACATTCTGAATGCGCTGGCTGAGTGCCTCCGGGCTGGCGATCGCCGGGATGTCCAGCACGAAACTGTCGAAATCGTCATGCTCGTGATCAAGCTCGTCATCGTGATGCGTCTTGCGGTTTTCGATATCGTCCTCCACCGCAAGGCCAAGCCCGATGAAGATCGTCGGATCGATCGCGCCGTTTTCGGCGGTCACGATGCGCACCGCGCGCGGCAGATGGTCCTCGATATGGGCGCGGGCCCTGTCGAGATCCGCCGGCTCGAGAAGATCGGTCTTGGTGAGGACGACGAGATCGGCGCAGGCGATCTGGTCCTCGAAAACCTCTTCCACCGGGTCGTCATGATCGAGCGACTGATCTTCGGCACGCTGGGCAGCCAGCGCCTCCAAATCGTCGGCGATCCGGCCTTGCGCCAGGGCAAGTCCGTCCACGACCGCCACCACGCCATCGACCGTGACGCGGCTCTTGACGCTTGGCCACTGGAAGGCCTGAATCAGCGGTTTCGGCAAAGCCAGACCGGAGGTTTCAATCAGGATGTGGTCGACCCTCGGCTCCATTGCCAGGATCTTGTCGATCGCCGGCACGAAATCATCCGCCACGGTGCAGCAGATGCAGCCATTGGCCAGCTCGATGATATTGTCCTCCGGGCAGCTGTCGATGCCGCAGCTCTTGAGGATTTCGCCATCGATGCCGACATCGCCGAATTCATTGACGATGACGGCGAGCCGCTTGCCGGTGATCGTCTGGAGCGCATTGCGCAGCAGTGTCGTCTTGCCGGCGCCGAGAAAGCCGGTCACGACGGTACAGGGCACACGGGTAAGCGATGGGGTCATGATGGCGGTCCTTCAGATCTTGTTCGATATGGATTGCAGGGGTGGCATGCGAGCGATCATGCCGCGCTTCAAGGCGTCGGGTCTCCCCTTCCAGGGCATCAGCCCATCGGCGGAGGCGGCAAGCAGGCGTGCGCCGTCCAAAAGATCGCCGGCGGAATCGAGGCTGAGATCGCCGAAGACATAGGACCAGCCATCGGCCCTCTGGATGGCGGCGCTCAGGCCGCGCTTGCAATTGGCAAGGCAGGCGACGGCGCGCACGTCCACATCCGGCGCCTGCAGGCTCCTGGCTGCATCGGCAAGCCTGGCGCCGGCGCGCGGCTGGTCTGAAGCTTCGCTGCCGTCACGGCAGGTCTCGCAGACATAGACGACCACGCGCGGCGCCTCGCCTGCACTGGAATTGGTCCGGTCCGGTTTGGTCGAAAGATCCAAAACTCCACCCCATGTGTTCATCATAGCGGGGTGCGTCCACGACGGATCTGCGATCCGCATGGGTGGTCACGTCCCTTCCGGAGCACCCCGCCCGGCTGGACTTTACTTCCTCAACGGCAGGTCTCCTGGCTCGCGGTTCATGGTCCGGACACCGCCTTCCCGAAGCTCGCGCTCCAGTGGCATTTCGCGCCGGACGATCCAGCCCTTGCGGGCGGAGGCCGCTTACAGTTGCGGGGGCAGCCGTGGTTTTGGGGCAGAGCACCGCACCACGTTCCCTCTTAGCTTTCCCCGTTGCCGGGGAAAGACCGTTGCAGGGTTCACTATGCGTTTGCGCAAGCCCGTGTCAATGGCGCATTGCCGATGGTCTGCTTTCGACTATAGTCCGGCGCTTCGTGGAACAGGCATGGAAGGAGCGGCCGATGAAGGAGATCGAGGAGCACGAGGCAGAGCGCCATCGCCGCAAGATGGAGAACCGCAAAGCGGTCCAGGATGCCGAAGTCGCATCGAAAACCATCGAGAAGGGCCTGTTGATCGTCAATACCGGGCCGGGCAAGGGAAAATCCACGGCCGCCTTCGGGCTTGCTCTGCGCATGCTCGGCCATGGTCGCAAGGTGGCGGTGGTGCAGTTCATCAAGGGCGCCTGGGATACGGGGGAACGCGTGGCGCTGGAGGCCTTTGGCGAACGCGTGCTGTGGCACACGATGGGCGAGGGTTTCACCTGGGATACGCAGGACCTGAAGCGCGATGTTGCGGCCGCCGGACGGGCATGGGAGATGGCCAAGGAGATGATGGCGCTGCCGGAGGTGGGTCTCCTCATTCTCGACGAAATCAACATCGCCCTGCGATACGACTATCTCGATCTCGAAACGGTCATTGCAACCCTTAGCGCCCGCAGGCCCGATCTGCATGTGATCGCCACCGGCCGCAATGCCAAGGCACCGCTGATCGAGGCGGCCGATATGGTAACGGAGATGACGCTGGTGAAGCATCACTTCAAGGCCGGCGTGAAGGCTCAGGCGGGTATCGAATTCTGATGACGCAGCGGCTCGCCAGGACCCTGATGTTCCAAGGCACCGGTTCGGATGTCGGGAAGTCGCTGGTGGTGGCGGGCCTGGCGCGCGCTTTCACGCTCCGCGGGCTCCGCGTCATGCCGTTCAAGCCGCAGAACATGTCGAACAATGCGGCGGTGACGGATGATGGCGGCGAGATCGGCCGGGCACAGGCCTTGCAGGCGCGGGCGGCCCGGATGCCGCTTTCCGTCCACATGAACCCTGTGCTCCTGAAGCCGCAAAGCGAGGTGGGCGCGCAACTCGTCGTGCAGGGGCAGGTCGAGGGCAATGCCCGCGCCGCCGAATATCAGCAGATCAAAGCCCGCCTGATGCCGCGCGTGCTGGAGAGTTTCGACCGCCTGAAGGCAAAGGCCGATCTGGTGCTGGTGGAAGGAGCCGGCAGCGCCTCGGAGATCAACCTGCGCCGCAACGATATCGCCAATATGGGTTTTGCCCGCGCAGCAAACGTGCCGGTCGTGCTGATCGGCGATATCGATCGCGGCGGCGTCATTGCAAGCCTCGCCGGCACCAGGACGGTCCTCGACCCGGCGGATGCCGCTCTCATCGAAGGCTTCATCGTCAATCGCTTCCGCGGCGACCCCAGTCTGTTTGCCGATGGCATGCGGATGATCGAGGCCTTCACCGGCTGGAACCCGATCGGTCTCCTGCCGCATTTTGCCGACGCCATGCGGCTGCCGGCGGAAGATGCGCTGGCGCTGAATTCGGTGCCCGTCTCCAAAGCTTTTGCGCAGATCCGCATCGCGGTGCCCATTCTGCCGCATGTGTCGAATTTCGACGACCTTGATCCGCTCGATGCGGAGCCGGCGGTGGAACTCGTCCGGGTGCGGCCGGGCGGCGTGCTGCCGGCGGATGCCGATCTCGTCCTGCTTTTGGGATCGAAGGCGACGATCGCCGATCTGAAAGTGCTGAAATCCGCCGGCTTCGACATTGATATCGCCGCCCATCTGCGCCGGGGCAAGCCGGTGATCGGCCTGTGCGGCGGTTACCAGATGCTGGGAAAACATGTGGCCGACCCGGACGGGATCGAAGGTCCGGCCGGTGCCATGGAGCCGGGCCTCGGCCTCCTCGATGTCGAGACGCGGCTGACAGGCGACAAGCGACTGGTGGCGGTCACGGGCCGCACAGCCGATGGCAATTCCTTTGCCGGCTATGAAATGCATGTGGGCGAGACCGTGGGTGGTGACTGCCTTCGCCCCTTCGCCGACATCATGGGCCGCAGAGAGGGCGCCGTTTCTGCCTCAGGCCTTGTCTCGGGCACCTATGTGCACGGCTTGTTTGCCGATGACGGGCAGCGATCCGCCTGGCTGAAGCGGCTCGGGGGTGCGCCCTCGCAGCTCCATTACGAACAGGGTGTCGAAGAGGTCCTGGATCGGCTGGCCCGGCATATCGAGCAGCATCTCGATCTCGACAGGCTGCTTACCATAGCGCGGTGAGGCCGTCTGCCAGAAGGCCGAAGAGAATGATCAGCAGCAGGTCTGCAATGCGGGACAGGCTGAGCGCGCGCATGATATCCTCGGCTGTGGCTGCACGGCGACCGCCTTCGCCCATCACATGGTCTTCGACGAGAACGCCGTCATAGATGCGCGGACCGGCAAGTCCGAGGCCGAGGGCGCCCGCCATGGCGGCCTCCGGCCAGCCGGCATTCGGCGATTTGTGCTTGCCGGCATCCCGGCGGACGGCGGCCCAGGCGCCGCGCGGCGATGTTCCCGGCACGAGACAGGCTGCTGCGATGAACAGCAGGGCCGTCAGACGCGAGGCCGGCAGGTTGACGAGGTCGTCGAAGCGGGCAGCGGCCCAGCCGAAGGCGCCGTAGCGGGCATTTCTGTGCCCAATCATGCTGTCGGCCGTATTGGTGGCCTTGTAGAGAGCCGCGCCGGGCAGGCCGAGCAGGCCGAGCCAGAGCGCCGGCGCGGTGATGCCGTCTGAAAAGTTTTCCGCCAGGCTTTCAATGGCCGCCCGGCTCACCCCGGCCTCGTCCAGCTGATCCGGATCCCGCCCGACGATCATCGAGACCGCTTTGCGACCCGCCTCGATCCCGCCTGTCTCCAGGGCAATGGCCACGGCGCGCACATGGCTTTCCAGGCTTTTCTGGGCAATCAGGCTGGAGGCCACCACCGCCAGCAGCAAAATGCCGAAGGGCAGGAGAAGGACGGATCGCTCGATGAGGAACGACACCATCAGCGTTGCGGCAAGCAGGGCGATGAAGGCAAGGACGCCATTGCGCCGGCGGGCGCTGAAATCGAGATCTGAGCGGTTCAGACGGTGCTCCAGACTCTCGATCAGGGCGCCGATCCACATCACCGGATGTCCAATGCCTCGAACAAGCCATTGCGGATAACCGACAAGCCGTTCAATAACGAGCGCGAGGAAGGCGAGAGAGAAGGCCATGGAGCGAACCGGCGAGACTGAAGGATGGCAAGGAGCGCCTGTCATGCATAAAATTGGGCATGGCGGCAACCTGAGACAGGCGGAAAGCCTCTTTCCGGCGGCGCCGAGACCATGGATCGACCTGTCCACCGGCATCAATCCGCATGCCTATCCATTCTCGCAGCCGCCCGCCACGGCCTTTGCCCGCCTGCCGGAGCCGGATGATCTAGCGCGACTGAGGCAGACGGCGGCCCTCGCCTATGGGGTCTCGTCCGCCGATCACGTCGTTGCCGCGGCCGGCACGCAGATCCTCCTGCCGCTTCTGATCGAGGCGGTCTTCGGCAGGACCACGCCGCACCTGAAGCAAGCAGCCATCCTGTCGCCCACCTATGCCGAGCACCGGCAGATGGCGAGGCTTGCGGGCTTTGCGGTGCGGGAAACGGGGAATGTTGCGGATCTTTATGATGCCGACCTGGCGATCCTCGTCAATCCCAACAATCCCGATGGACGTCTGGTGTCTCGCGGCGATCTGCTTGCACTCGGGGCGCATATGGAAGCCAAAGGCGGTCTTCTGGTGGTCGATGAGGCTTTCATGGACGTCGTGGAGACAAAAGGGCAAGGGCCAGCCCAGTCAGTGGCGGATCGCGTCCATGGAGGCCTGGCGGTCCTGCGGTCCTTCGGCAAATTCTATGGGCTTGCCGGTATCCGCCTGGGCTTTGCCATTGCCGCTCCTGCGATTGCAGCACGGCTGTCGGCTCATCTTGGCCCCTGGACCATTCCCGGCCCTACGCTTGCCATCGGCCTGGAAGCCCTTGCCGACACAGGCTGGCAGCACGCCATGCGGGAGCGGCTGCAAGTCGAAGCCGAAAGGTTGAACGCGCTTCTGGCGGCGGCCGGGCTCGAGGTGCTGGGCGGAACGTCGCTCTTCCGTTACGTTCGCCATGCGGCCGCAAGAGACGTGTTCGAACGCCTGGGACGCGCCGGAATTTTTGTCCGGACCTTTCCCGAGCGACCCGACCACCTGCGCTTCGGACTTGCGCGGCCGGATGATTGGCCGCGTCTGAAGCACGCGCTCTGCCCAGAAAACCGGCAGGCCTAGAGACTGCAGGAAAGATTTGCATTCTGTCGATGCTGGGATAGGGTCGAACGGTCTTGAATATCGCATGCAGGTGAAACCGATGTCCTCCGCCCAGCCCATGAGCAGCAATCTTCCTGAAATCTTCGATGCCGTCGATCGCAAACGCGAGGTCTTCACTGAACTCGCGGACCGGGTCTGGGCCACGCCCGAGACCTGCTACATGGAAGAGGAATCGGCGGCGGCGCATCGGGAAATGCTGGAGACGCAAGGCTTCCGCATTACCGAAAACGTGGCCGATATTCCGACGGCGCTGATCGGCGAGGCGGGCGAGGGCGGTCCGGTAATAGCCTTTCTCGGCGAATATGACGCGCTGGCCGGGCTCAGCCAGAAATCGGGCATTGCGCGGCAGGAGGCGATGACAGCCGGCGCCAACGGCCATGGCTGCGGTCATAATCTGCTGGGCTCCGCCTCGCTTCTGGCGGCGACGGCCCTGAAGGACTGGCTGGAGGCCACGGGCACCCCCGGCCGCGTGCGCTATTACGGATGCCCGGCGGAAGAAGGCGGTGCGGCCAAGGCCTTCATGGTGCGTGCCGGCGCCTTCGAGGATGTGGATATCGTCATATGCTGGCACCCCAGCAATTTCGCCGGCGTGCAGCGGGAGACCTCGCTTGCCAATTGCCGCATCGATTTCACCTTTACCGGCCGCTCCTCGCATGCCGCCGCCAGTCCCGAGCTCGGCCGCAGTGCCCTCGATGCGGTGGAACTGATGAATGTCGGCGTCAATTACCTGCGCGAGCACATGCAGCAGGATTGCCGCATTCATTATGCGCTGCTCGATGCCGGTGGCATATCGCCCAATGTCGTGCAGGCGCATGCCAAGGTCCGTTATGTCGTGCGGGCGCCCGAACTGGCCGGTCTGTTCTCGCTGATCGAGCGGGTTCGCAAAGTGGCCGAAGGTGCGGCTCTCATGACCGAAACGACGATGGAGAACCGGATCCTGTCGGGGGTCTCCAACCTGATCGTCAACACGCCGCTGATGGATGTGATGCAGGATATCTGGCAGAGCCTCGGAGCGCCCGATTACGACCGCCAGGACGTCGCCTTTGCCGAAGCCATTCGCGCCACCCTGAGCCCGGAAGATATCGCCGCCAGCTGGGCACAGGAGAGGCTGGAAGAGCGCGATGTGCCGCTGGCGGACTTCATTCTTCCGGCGCATAACGAGGTGCGCCAGATGGGCGGCTCCACCGATGTCGCCGATGTCAGCTGGGTCGTGCCGACCGTCCAGGCCTATGGGCCGACGCTTGCCATCGGCACCCAGCTGCACACATGGCAGGTGGTGGCGCAGGGCAAGAGCGGCATTGCGCACAAGGGCATGGTGGCAAGCGCCAAGGCCATGGCTGCCACCGGGCTTGCCGCGCTGCAAAGCGAGACCCTGCGCGAGGCCGCCTGGGCGGATCTCAAACGCCGCCTGAAAGGCCAGGCCTATCGCAGCCCGATCCCGGCGGGCACCGAGCCGCCGGTCGAGGCCATGGGCGGTCGCCGCAGGGCATAATTCCGTTCGAGCCATCCACGCGGCAGGTCATTGCAGCGGCCCGCCCATCGCCTATATCTGTCGCAATGCTTGATCTTCTCTCGTCCTACTGGCCGCATATCGTCTTCGTTCTGTCGGTGGTGATGGGAGCGACGGCTGCCATCCATGTCGCCATGACCAAAGAGGAAGTCCGTTCCGCCGTCGGCTGGGTGGGCGTCATCCTGCTGTCACCGATCGTCGGCGCGCTGCTTTATTTCGTGGCTGGCATCAATCGCATTCGCCGCACCGTCGTGTTCAACCAGCGGCAGCTCAAACAAAAGCCGTTCAACGCGCATGCGATCTCCTTCGATGCCAGCGATGATCGGGTGGCCGGCGAATTCGGCCGGCGCTTCCTGGCCATGAAGACGCTCGGCGATCGCGTCTCGCGCTGGAACATCACCTCCGGCAACCGGATCGATATGCTGAATGGCGGCGATGCCGCCTTCGGCGCCATGCTGCAGGCGATACGGGAGGCGCGACGCAGCATCCTGCTGGAGACCTATATTTTCGACCGGGACAAGATCGGCCGCAGGTTTGCCGAGGCCCTGTCGCAGGCCGTGGCGCGCGGTGTCGAGGTTCGCGTGCTGATCGATGCAGTCGGTGCGCGCTATTCCGTCCCGAGCGTGCTCGGAATGCTGCGGGATGGCGGTGTGCAGGTGGCAGTCTTCAATGGCAATGTCATCATGGGGCTGCGCCTTCCTTACGCAAATCTTCGCACACACCGAAAGATCATGATCGTGGACGGGGCTCTCGCCTTTACCGGCGGCATGAATATCCGCGAAGCCTTTTCGCAGGAGATCGCCGGAGAGACATGCTCCATCGACACGCATTTCCGTCTGGAGGGGCCGGTCGTCGCCGATCTGTTTGCCGTCGCCGCGGAAGACTGGCAATTTGCCAGCAACGAACTCCTCACGGGCGAAGCCTGGCAGATCGGCGACCAGCAGGGAGAAGCCGGTGCGCCTATGCTGGCACGGGTGGTGGCGTCCGGGCCGGATCGCAGCCTGGAAACCAATCACAAGCTTCTGATGGGCGCTTTTTCGGTGGCCAGGAGCACGATCCAGATCGTCTCCCCCTATTTCCTGCCGGACCGCGAATTGATCAGCGCCCTTGCCACCGCGGCGCGGCGCGGCGTTGCCGTTGACATCATCGTTCCGGCTTCCAACAATCTGACGCTGGTCGACCGCGCCATGACCGCGCAGTTCGACCAGATCCTGAAGGGCGATTGCCGCATCTGGCGAGCCTCCGGCCCCTTCAACCATTCCAAGCTGACGGTGGTTGATGGGCGATGGGTCTATGTTGGTTCGTCGAATATGGATCCGCGATCGCTGCGGCTGAATTTCGAAGTCGATGTCGAGATCTACGACATTCCCTTTGCCGCGACGATCGAAACCCGGCTTTCCCAAATCAGGTCGACGGCGGAGGAGGTGAAACTGGAGGCATTGCGCGCCCGTCCTTTCCCTGTGCGGCTCTTCGAACGCGTGTTGTGGCTCGGATCTCCCTATCTTTGAACGCCTGAAGACCGGCCGCTTTGCGGCCGTTTCGCCGGGCGGACGACGCGGCGTGGCACGACGAAGTTCGCCTCAGCTGCATCTCGGGTCTGGAAGCCCGACCGCCGAGCGCTATACTGGCTCCTATGGTATTTCAAACAAGACGCCGCATGTCAGATCCCCCTCGGCCCAACCTTCCCGCCAGCATTCTGGCGTCCATCCGCAATCGCAAGCAGCGTGACGTCCATGGCGATGCTTCAGGCGGGGCGGAGGCAGGCACGCTCCTCGTCGCCTCCTACAATGTGCACAAATGCGTCGGCGTGGATGGCCGTTTCGATCCCGGCCGCATTGCCCAGGTCATCCGGGAAATGGCGCCCGATCTGTTGGCCCTCCAGGAGGCCGATACGCGCTTCGGCGAACGGCGGGGGCTCCTCGACCTTGCCTGGATGGAACGGGAGACGGGCCTCGTGCCGGTGCCGCTGACCGGGGTGGCCAAGGCCCATGGCTGGCACGGCAATGTCCTCTTCATCCGCGAAGGGGTCGTTCGGGACGTCCATCAGCTGAAGCTTCCAGGTCTCGAACCCCGCGGCGCGCTCCTGACGGAGCTGGAACTGAAGGATGGATCGCCGCTGCGCGTGATCGCGGCTCATCTCGGTCTCCTCAATCGTTCCCGCCAGCAGCAGGCGCGGATGATCCTCGATATCCTTGCCGCGCGCGACGAACAGCCGACGCTGCTGATGGGCGATCTCAACGAATGGCGGCTTGGCACCCGATCCTCGCTGAATTCGCTGGCGGCGGCGTTTCGCGGCATGCCCCCGGCAGTGCCGAGCTTTCCGTCCAGGCTTCCGGTCCTCGCGCTCGACCGCATCATGTGCAACCGGCCCGGTCTCGTCGATGTGGTCAAGGTTCATGACACGGCGCTTGCACGGATCGCCTCCGACCATCTGCCGATAAAGGCCACGGTGAAGGTCCAGCCAGACCCGCCGGTGTGAGGGGCGGCACGGCTCATGCGCGGGGCGCGGCGCGCTCCGTCGCCCTCAGCCTGTCGGCCACCTCCCGGGCAATGGCCAGCGAGGCGGTAAGGCCAGGGCTTTCAATGCCGAACAGGTTGACCAGGCCGCGCACGCCATGAGCCTCGGGACCGTCGATGCGGAAATCGGCAGCCGGATCCCGCGGGCCGCAGATCTTCGGTCTGATGCCGGCATAGCCGGGGGTGAGCGCATCCTTCGGCATAGCGGGCCAGTAGCGGCGGATGGCGTCCGCGAAACCGGCGAGCCGCTGCGGGTTTACCGCGTAATCGATCCGATCGACCCATTCGACATCCGGACCGAACCGGGCCTGACCGGCGAGATCGAAGGTCAGGTGGACGCCAAGCCCATGAGCGGACGGAGCGGGATAGATGAGGTGCGAAAAAGGTGCCCGTCCCGAAAGCATGAAATAATTGCCCTTTGCATAGCGCGTCTCCGGCACATGAGCCGCATCCAGCCCGGTCACGCAACGCGCCACGGCCGAGGCCTGCAGGCCCGCGGCATTGACGATCATCGAACACGACAGATCGATCGGTTCCTCGCCGCCGGCATGCACGATGAAGCCCTCCTCGGTGGGCCGGGCCATGAGGAGAGGCGTGCGCAGCGCCACCACCGCCCCGGCCTCCTGCGCATCCCCCAGAAGGGCCAGCATATAGCTGTGGCTGTCGATGATCCCCGTCGAGGGCGACAGGAGCGCGGCCACGCAATCGAGCGCCGGCTCAAGCGTGCGCGCCTCCTCGGCGGACAGCATCCGCAGATCATCGCAGCCATTGGCTTCGCCGTTCCTGCGCAGCGCCTCCAGGAGCGGAACCTCGCTGAGCTGTGTCGCCACGATCAGTTTTCCGGACTGACGATGGGCCACGCCATGCGTCCGGCAGAAGGCATACAGCGCCTCGCGCCCTTCGACGCTCAGTCTCGCCTTGAGACTGCCCGGCGGGTAATACAGGCCGGCATGGATAACCTCGCTGCTGCGCGAGGATGTGCCGGTGCCGATGGCGCTATCTGCCTCCATCACCACGACGGAACGGCCAGATGCCGCCAGTTCCCGAGCGCAGGCCAGGCCGATAACCCCTGCGCCGACGATGATGGCATCGATATCCGTCATTCACTATTCCTGCTTTGATGAGGGATGGCGGAAGGCTTGTTTGCGTGCCTTGGTCCCGTCTTATGCCTGTTTTGCCGACTACACCCGCTCCGCCTGTCCGCTCCGCCCTGTCTCCGGCGGCGCATTCAGAAAGGTCTCGACCAGTTCGACCCACATGGCGACGCCGATGGGCAGCGCCTCGTCGTTGAAATCGAACCGCGGATGATGGAGCGGCGGGTCGTTCTCCGTCTTCGCTGTTCCGAGCAGGAAATAGCTGCCGGGGCATTCCTTCAGCATGAAGGCGAAGTCTTCGCTCCCCATCGAGGGGCGCGCGAGCTCGACGAGCTTTTCGGCTCCCACGACCCTGGCCGCCACATCCCGCACGAGATCGGTTTCCCTTTTATGGTTGATGGTGGGTTCGTAGCCACGCTCGTAGTCGATCGACACCGTCATGCCGAAGCTTTCCGCCTGGCCCTGTGCAAGCGCGCGGATCCGGCGTTCCAGCATGTCGCGGACCGCAGGGTCAAACGAGCGCACCGTCACCGCCATTTCCGCCCGCTCGGGGATGACATTGCTCGCCTTTCCGGCATTGAAGGCGCCCACGGTGATCACCGCCTGGTCCAGCGCGTGCAGATTGCGCGAGACGATCGTCTGAAGCGCCATGACGATGCTCGCTCCGCAGACGATCGGATCGCTGGCGTCCTGCGGCTCTGCGCCATGCCCGCCGCGACCGTTGACGATGATGCGGCATTCATCGGCTGCCGCCATGATCGCACCCTCGCGCACGGCAATGGTCCCGAAGGGAATGCTGGGATCATTGTGCAGGCCAAAGACCGCATCGCAGGGGAAGCGCCGGAACAGCCCGTCCTCGATCATCAGCCTGGCGCCGGCGAAATTCTCTTCCGCCGGCTGGAAGATCAGGTTCACGGTGCCGTCGAACATGCGGCGCTCGGCCAAGATCCGGGCAGCTCCCAGCAGCATGGCCGTGTGGCCGTCATGGCCGCAGGCATGCATGAGGCCCGCAGTGCGGCTGGCATGATCGAGGCCGGTTTCCTCCTGGATCGGCAGGGCGTCGACATCGGCCCTTATGCCGATCGATCGGCCGCTCCCGCCCTGCGTCAGCCGGGCCACGAGACCGGTCTGGCCGAGCCCCCGGGTGACCTCATAGCCGAGGCCGAGGAGTTGTTCGGCGAGAAAATCGGAGGTCTTGAATTCCGAAAGGCCAAGTTCAGGATTCTGGTGAAGGAAACGGCGGGTCGCGACAAATTCAGGACTATAATTTGAAAACTGGATCGTCATCGGCGGTTCGCTTCAACGTTGGAGACTGTTTCCATGCAGGATTAGCCATATCAGGTAGCAAGCCTGCGGGTAATATCAATCACGGACCTTCGTAGGGTACCGGAGGGCGAAGACCGTCAAACGTCGGGCGGGTTCGCTGGCTCGCCGCAGAGGCATTCACCGTGTCTCCTGATGCTGCTTGAACCGCCCGGGGCTTGATGTCATGGAAAGCCGGCCCTCAAGGAAGAGGAGGGGAGGAAAGAGGGGAGAAGAGGAAAGAAGAGGCGCGGGGGACGCAAGCCTCACCGTCGCGCATTGCGGGCAATCGCTCTCGGCCTGGCCGAACGCTGCGCAGGGCCTGCAACCCGGCAGGCCAAGAGGCTGAATATGTTCAGGTTTCATTCATGCCGGCAAAGCTAGAGGCGAAGGTTCATGATAGGGAGAGATAGGTGAGAAGGTTTGATCACTGTGTTGACGTCTCCGGCATCACGCCAAAACCGTCCCGTCCCGGGCGATCATCCGGCACATCCCGACACGTGATTCCGCCCAAAGCTTGATATTATCGGCCCGTCCGACACTTTAACCCGTGCCCCTCATTTGTAGAAGCCGCCAAAATGTCCTTTCACAACACGCCTGCTGCCACTTCTCGCGATAACGAAGGCAAGCAAATCGATCACAACGAGGCGATCAGAGCGACCTATTTCAATGCCGAGGATCTGCGGGCATGTGGGGAAGCTCTGGCGCGCGATGGTGCGCAGACACTGCCGGGCCTGATCAGCTTCGATTTCGGCGAGCGGCACAGGGAGAACGAAAAGGAGATCCTGCGGGTCTACCGGGCGACCGCGAAAGATGTCGAAGCGGGCGCCACCATCACGCCGGCAGCAGAATGGCTCCTGGACAATCACTACATCGTGGAAGAGGCGATCCAGGAGGTCCGGCGCGATTTTCCGCGCAAGTTCTATCGCCAATTGCCGAAGGTCAGCATTGGCGGCATGCAGATCCCGCGTGTGCTGGCGCTTGCCTGGCTTTACGTGGCGCACACCCACAGCACGCTGCACCGCGACAATCTGACGGCCATGACCGAGGGTTTCCAGGTGCACCAGCCTCTGGAAATCGGGGAGCTTTGGGCCCTGCCCTCCTTCCTGCGCTTCGTGCTCATCGAAAACCTCCGGCGCATCTCGATCAGGGTCGAGCGGTCGCGCCGCATGCGCCAGCAGGCCAATGACGCAGCCGACGAGATCATCAGGCTGAACGACGAGGCCGCGTCCTCCGCGATCCTCAAGAAGATCGAGGGGCTGACCGAAGACAATACCTTCTCGACGCAGTTCCTCTACCGCCTGCGCAATGCCTCGCAGTCGCCGGCCTTCGCCGTGGCCTGGCTGGAAGGACGGCTGGAAGCGGCCGGAACCGATACGGAAGAAGTGATGATGGCGGAGCAGAACCGCCTCTCTTCCGGCAATCTCACTATGGGCAATATCATCAAGAGCCTGCGTGAGATCGACGACACGGAATGGAGTGTCTGGTTCGAGGAGGTCTGCCTCGTCGATCAGGTGCTGCGCGCCGAAAGCGATTATAACGAGCTCGATTTCGGTTCGCGCAATTCCTATCGCAATCGGATCGAGAAAATCGCCCGCTATTGCGAAACAAGCGAGATCGATGTCGCGCGGGCGGCCATTGCGCTCGCCTCCGAGGCGGCGTCCGCGCCGGAACCGGATCCGCACAAGGCCAATGTCGGCGCCTTTCTGACGGGCGCCTATCTGGCGGAGCTCGAGAACCGCGTCGGCTATGCGCCGAAGCCCGCCCAGCGCCTGATCCGGTCGGTGCGCCGCCTGAACTGGCTGGCCGTTGCCGTTCCCGTGCTTCTCATCACCTTCCTGGCGCTTGCGATCGTCGGCGGCTTCCTGCGCAATGCCGGCATGGACTGGCCGGTCATCCTGTTGTTCCTGCTGATGTTCTCTCTTCCCGCCTCGGAAGGGGCGACGGGTCTCTTCAACACGCTGGTGACCTATATCGTCAAGCCTGCGCGGCTGGTCGGCTACGAATTCAAAAATGGCATTCCCGAGGATGCCCGCACGCTCGTTGTCGTGCCTTGCCTGATCACCAATCGCGATACGGTGGACGAGCTTGTCCGCAATCTCGAAGTCCATTACCTCGCCAATCCGCATGGCGAGATCTACTTCGCGCTGCTCAGCGACTGGAAGGACAGTGCGCTGGAACAGACGGATGCCGATCTCGAAGTTCTGGAATATGCTCGACGCGAAGTGGCCGGTCTCAGCGCCCGCTACGCCCATGACGGCAAGACCCGCTTCTATCTCCTGCACCGCCGCCGCCTGTTCAACCCGTCCGAGGGCGTGTGGATGGGTTGGGAACGCAAGCGCGGCAAGCTGCACGAGCTGAACCTCCTGCTGCGCGGCGACAAGGACACGACCTATATGCCGGGCGCCAATGACGTGCCCGCAAATGTCCAGTATGTCATGACGCTCGACGCCGATACGCGGCTGATGCGCGATGCGGTGACGAAACTGGTCGGCAAGCTGCACCATCCGATCAACAGGCCCGTGCACGACGCCCATTCCGGCCGCGTCATCGACGGCTACGGATTGCTGCAGCCGCGCGTCACGCCATCGCTGACGACCGGCAAGGACGCATCCGTCTTCCAGCGCGTCTATTCGATCAGCCGGGGCATCGATCCTTACGTCTTCACCGTTTCCGACGTCTATCAGGACCTGACGGGCGAGGGCACCTTCACCGGCAAGGGGCTCTATAATGTCGACGCCTTCGAGACGGCGCTGCGCGGTCGCATCGACGAGAATTCGGTCCTCAGCCACGACCTTCTGGAAGGCACATTCGCCCGCTGCGCCCTCGTCACCGATGTGGAGCTGGTGGAGGACTTCCCGACCCGCTACGAGGTCGAGGTCTCGCGCCAGCATCGCTGGGCGCGCGGCGACTGGCAGCTCCTGCCCTATATCCTCGATCCGATGCGCGGCGTGACAGCGCTGGGCCGCTGGAAGATGGTCGACAATCTGCGCCGCTCGCTCACGCCGATCGCCTGGTTCTTGTCTTCGGTGCTCGGCTGGTATTTCATGGATCCGCTCGGCGCTCTCGTCTGGCAGATCCTGCTGATCTTCTCGCTCTTCGTCGCGCCGACCCTGTCCCTGATCACCGGTATCGTGCCGCGCTCCACCGATATCGTGCCGCGCGCGCATTTCTACTCGGTCTGGTCCGATATCCGTTCCGCCAATGCGCAGGTCGCCTTGCGGATCGTCTTCATTGCCGATTCGGCCTTCATGATGCTCGATGCGATCGTCCGTTCGGTCTATCGCCTGTTCGTCTCCCACAAGCTGATGCTCGAATGGCGCACGGCGGCGAGTATCCAGTCCTCGGCGCAGGGCATGCCGCAGGATTACTATCGCTCCATGTGGCATGCGCCCGTGGCTGCCGTTCTCGGCCTGATGCTTGCCTCGCTGCCGGATGACAATGCTTTCCTTGTGGGGCTGCCTTTCGTGCTCCTCTGGGTTCTGTCCCCGGTGGTGGCCTGGTATGTCAGCCAGTCGGCCGAAACCGAGGATCGGCTCTTCGTGCCGGAATCGGTGTCGGTGGAACTGCGCAAGATTTCCAGGCGTACCTGGCGCTATTACGAGGCCTTCGTCACCGAGGACCAGCACTTCCTGCCACCGGACAATTTCCAGGAACGGCCGGAGCCGATCGTCGCCAAGCGCACATCGCCCACCAATATCGGCGTCTATCTGCTCTCCACCGTGTCGGCACGGCATTTCGGCTGGATCAGTTTCCAGGAGACGCTCGATCGGCTGGAAAGCACGATCGCGACCGTCGAGCGCATGGAGAAGTTCCGCGGCCATCTCTACAACTGGTACCATACCGACACGCTCCTGACGCTTGGCCCCCGCTATGTCTCGACGGTGGATAGCGGAAACCTGGCCGGTCATCTGATTGCCGTATCCTCGGCCTGCCGCGAGTGGGCAGAGGCGCCGTCCGCGCATCTGCAGGCCAATCTCGACGGGATCGGCGATGTGGCGGGCGTGCTCTCCGAGGCGCTGGCGGAGTTGCCAGACGACCGCAAGACCGTGCGGCCGCTGCGCCGCCGGCTGGAAGAGCGGATCATCGGCTTCGGCAATGCTCTGGCCGCGGTCAAGCGCGAGCATGAATTCGCCTCGATCCGGATCATCAACCTTGCCGTTCTGGCCCGCGACATCCAGAAGCTTGCCGCCAATCTGGATCATGAGGTCAGCAGCCCGACGAGCACCGAGGTCACGCGCTGGTCCGAATCCCTGGTCGTTGCCTGCGAAGCCCATATCGCCGACAGCACATTCGATATGACCAATATCGAACCGCTGCGCCAGCGCCTGATCCAGTTGCGCGATCGCGCGCGCCTGCTTGCATTCTCGATGGATTTCACCTTCCTCTACCGCAAGGACCGCCGTCTCCTGTCGATCGGCTATCGAGTCGAGAGCAATGATCTCGATGAGGCCTGCTACGATCTTCTCGCCTCCGAATGCCGTCTGACCAGCCTGTTTGCCATTGCCAAGGGCGATCTGCCGACGGAACATTGGTACAGGCTCGGCCGCCAGGTGGTGCCGATCGGAGCGCGTGGCGCTTTGATTTCCTGGTCGGGATCGATGTTCGAATATCTCATGCCGCCGCTCGTCATGCAGGAGCGGCAGGGCGGCATCCTCAATCAGACGAACAATCTGATCGTCGAGGAGCAGATGAACCATGGCCGCCGGCTGAACATTCCCTGGGGCATTTCGGAAGCCGCCTTCAACGCGCGCGACCATAACCTCAACTACCAGTACACGAATTTCGGCGTGCCGACGCTGGGGCTGAAGCGCGGCCTGGGACAGAATGCGGTCATCGCACCCTATGCCTCGATCCTGGCCAGCCAGTACAAGCCACTGGAAGCGCTGGAGAATCTCCAGAAGCTTCGCGCTGTTGGCGCGCTTGGGAAATACGGCTTCCACGATGCGGTGGATTATACGCCGACCCGCGTGCCGGAAGGCAAGCGCTGCGCCGTGGTCTTCAACTATTATGCCCACCATCACGGCATGTCGATCGCGGCCATTGCCAATGTGGTCAATAACGGCAAGCTGCGCGAGCTTTTCCATTCCGATCCGGTGGTCGAAGCTGCCGAACTCCTGCTTCAGGAGAAGGCGCCGCGCGAAGTTCCGGTCATGGGCTCGAAATACGAGCCGGAGACGCCCGGCAAGGGGCAGGCGGATCTGCTGCGTCCAGAGGTTCGCACCATCCAGGATCCGGCCGGCCGCGACCGCGAAATGGTCTTCCTCTCCAACGGTCACTATTCGACCATGATGACGGCCACCGGTACCGGCTATTCCAAGTGGAACGGCCTGTCGGTGACCCGCTGGAAGCCTGATCCGGTCGAAGACCGCTGGGGCAATTTCATCTTCCTGCGCGATACCGTATCCGGCGAATGGTGGTCGACCACGGCCGAGCCGCGGCGGATCGAGGGCGAAAAGGTCAAGACCGTCTTCAGCGATGAAAAGGCGGAGTTCCACAAGACCGTCGGCACGCTGGTCTCCAGCGTCGAATGCATCGTCGCCACCGAACATGATGCCGAAGGCCGCCGCCTGACGCTGCTCAACACTGGAACCGAGGATCGCTTCATCGAGGTCACCTCCTATCTGGAACCGGTGATTGCCAATGAAGATGACGACAATGCCCATCCGGTCTTTTCGCGCATGTTCATCCGCACCGAGATCGGCCGCCGCGGCGATGTGATCCGCGCGTGGCGCAACAAGCGCAATCCGAATGAACCGGCCATGCAGATCGCTCATCTGGCGGCCGACAATGCCGGCTCGTCCCGCCCGACTGAATTCGAGACGGACCGGCGCCGCTTCCTGGGCCGGGGACGCACGCTTTCCGAAGCTGCCGCCTTCGATCCGGATGCGAGCCTGTCCGGCACCGACGGCTTCACGCTCGACCCGATCCTGTCGCTGCGCCGCGTGGTGCGCGTTCCCGCCGGGAAAAAGGTCAGCGTCATCTTCTGGACGATCGCTGCGCCAAGCCGCGAGGAGCTCGACATCGCAATCGAGCGCTATCGCCACCCGGATTCCTTTGGCACCGAGCTCACCCAGGCCTGGACGCGGGTTCAGGTGCAGATGCGCCATATCGGCATCAGCTCGCAGCAGGCTGCCGCCTTCCAGCATCTCGGCCGCTACCTCGTCTACCCGGATATGCATCTGCGCGCCGATGCGGCGACTGTCGAGGCCGGCCTCGACAGCCAGCGCCGGCTCTGGGGTCTGTCGATCTCCGGCGACCTGCCGATCTTCACCCTGCGCATCAATGACGAAATGGACATGGATGTGGTCAAGGAGGCCCTGTCGGCGCAGGAATATCTGCGCTCGCGCGGGGTCATGGCCGATCTTGCCGTGGTCAACGAGAAGGCTGCCTCCTACGCGCAGGATATGCAGCACGCGATCGACCAGATCAGCGAGAATATCCGCCGCCTGGGACAGAGCGAGGGACGCCAGCAGGTCTTTGCCCTGCGCCGCGACCTGATGGATGACGCTACCTGGGCGGCCCTTATCGCGGCCTCCCGCGTCGTGCTGCATGCCCGCAACGGCAAGATCGAGGACCAGGTGGCCCGCGCCGTTTCGCTCTTTGCCGCGCCGCGCGGGGCCGAAGGGGAAATGGATCGGCGCGTGCTCCTCTCGGCGGCCGATTTTGCCGGTCCGGTCGAGACGGAGGCCGCTGATCTGCAGTTCTTCAACGGCTATGGTGGCTTCTCGCAGGACGGCAAGGAATATGTCGTTCGGCTTGCGGGCGGCGGTGCCACGCCGCAGCCCTGGATCAACGTGATCGCCAATGAGAGCTTCGGCTTCCACATCTCCGCCGAAGGGGCGGGCTTTACCTGGAGCCAGAATTCGCGCGATTACCAGCTGACGCCATGGGCCAATGATCCCGTCGTCAACCGGCCGGGCGAAGGCTTCTATGTGGCCGATCTCGGCAGCGGCCTTGTATCGACGCCCTTTGCCGCACTGTCACGCCGGCCTTCGGCCCGTTTCGAAGCGCGCCATGGCCTCGGTTATTCCGTCTTCACCTCGCAGGAGGAGGCCCTGTCTCTATCCCTAACGCAGACGGTCGACCGCAACCATCCGCTGAAGCTGTCCAAGCTCGTCATCCGGAACACCGGAACGGAACCGCGTCGCTACCGGGTCTATGGCTATGTCGAATGGGTGCTCGGCAATAATGGCCAGCGCACTCAGCCCTTTATCCTGAGCGCGCGCGACGAGGCCACGGGATCGCTGCTCGCCACCAATCCGTTCAGTATCGATTATCGCCGCACGGCCTTCTTCGGCTGTGACGGCGAGGCTTCGGGCTTCACTGCCAGCCGGCGGGATTTTCTCGGGCGCTTCGGCACGATCCAGGCACCGGCTGCCGTCGCCAACCGCTCGACGCTCAACGGCTCGCTCGAGCCGGACGGGGCGCCTTGCGCTGCCCTGGCTTGCGATATCGAACTATCGGCCGGCGAGGAGAGGACCCTGACCTTCTTCATGGGCGATTGCGCGACGCGGGAAGAGGCTGCTGCCCTGGCAGGCGAGGCAAAGCGCGCGTCCTTCCATGGGACCATCAAGCAGAGCCGCGATTTCTGGCAGGATTTCACCGGCCGCCTGCAGGTCGCCACGCCCGACAGGTCCCTGGATCTTCTGGTCAATGCCTGGCTGCCCTACCAGGCGCTGGGCTGCCGGATCATGTCCCGCACGGCCTTCTATCAGTCGTCCGGCGCCTTTGGATTCCGCGATCAGCTGCAGGATACGCTGGCCTTCCTTCTGCACGAGCCGGAGCTTGCGCGCCGGCAGATCGTCAATGCCGCCGGCCGTCAGTTCAAGGAAGGGGATGTCCAGCACTGGTGGCTGCCCGGCACCGGCGCAGGCGTGCGAACGCTGATCTCCGACGATGTCGTCTGGCTGGCCTATGCCGCGAGCGAATATATCCGCGCGACGGGGGATGCCGCCATTCTCGACGAGACGGCGCCCTTCCTGCAAGGAGCCATGCTGACCGCGGGACAGCATGACGCCTTCTACAAGCCGGACGTGACCGATGAGCAGGTTTCGCTCTACGAGCATGCGGCGCTGGCGCTCGATCTTGCCATCAAGCGTACCGGATCGAACGGCCTGCCGCTGATCCTCGGCGGCGACTGGAACGATGGCATGAACCGGGTCGGCATCGGCGGTCGCGGCACCAGCGTCTGGCTGGGCTGGTTCCTCGCCGCGGCGCTGCGGCGGTTCCTGCCGCATGCGACAGAACGGAACGACGATATCCGCGTCGAGCGCTGGACCGCCCATCTGGCATCGTTGAAGCAGGCGCTGGAAAGTGCCGGCTGGGATGGCAGCTATTATCGCCGCGGCTACTTCGACGATGGCGGTCCGCTCGGCGCCAACGGCAATCTGGAGTGCTCGATCGACTCGCTCGGCCAATCCTGGAGCGTTCTATCCGGCGAAGGCGATCCGGCCCGGCAGCAGCAGGCCATGAATGCGGTGATGGACAAGCTGGTGGACGAAAAGGATGGCTTGATCCGCCTCTTCACCCCGGCTTTCGCCACGACGCCCAAGGATCCGGGCTATATCAAGGCCTATCCGCCCGGCGTGCGCGAGAATGGCGGCCAGTATACCCATGCCGCCATCTGGGTCGTGCTTGCGCTTGCCGCGCTGAAACGCGGCGACGATGCCTGGAAGGCCTTCCAGCTGCTCAATCCCATCAACCACGCGCTCGACCGTGCCGCGGCGGATCGTTACCGCGTCGAACCTTACGTGGTGGCGGCCGATGTCTATGGCGTCGGCGAGTTGACCGGCCGAGGCGGCTGGACCTGGTATACCGGCTCTGCGGGCTGGCTGTACCGGGCGGCCGTCGAGGGTATTCTCGGAATTCGGCGCGAGGGCCAGCGGCTCTTCATCCGTCCGGTCCTGCCGTCGGACTGGGATGGCTTCTCCGCCGATCTCACTTTGGACGATAAGGTCTACAAGATCGTCGTGCGGGTGGAGAATGGCGAGCCAAACGTGTCCGTCAACGGGTCCGCGATTGCTGCCGATGAAGGGTTTCCGCTGGGCTGACGTCCCGCAGGACCGCAAACCACTGGATCGGCCCGGCTGAAGGTGTACTTTAGCCGGGCCTTTTTTGTCCCGCAGGTTCACGCAACCCCATTCTCCGCATCGCGCCGAGGATCTGCCGGCCCGGACAAGGTCAGCGCTTCCCGATATTGAGGCCGAGCCCGATGTGCCGAGGCGTTGGACAGGCGCCTTGGCGGCAGCCCTGGCGGTGCTGCAGACTGTGCAGCCGGCTCTCTGGTGTGCGCCTGATCGGGCTTCGGGATCGATCCTCGCCGCAGCCTCTATCGGCAGCGGATGTCCATCCGACCGGCCAGTCTCTCCGTCAGGGAAAC
This sequence comes from Rhizobium sp. SSA_523, assembly GCF_030435705.1. Taxonomy (NCBI): domain Bacteria; kingdom Pseudomonadati; phylum Pseudomonadota; class Alphaproteobacteria; order Hyphomicrobiales; family Rhizobiaceae; genus Affinirhizobium; species Affinirhizobium gouqiense. Next base: position 2,604,402 of record NZ_CP129382.1, on the reverse strand, counting down.
GGGCCGCAAAAGATCGGGATATCATGGCGCAGGACGGAGGAAAGGGAGCGGAGGCCGCGTCTCAAGGCGGTGAGGATGCGCAGACTTGGGCGTTGCGCATCCTCACCGCGTTGATTAGGTCGCCCGGAGGGCTCTCATAGTCTCGTGCCGTCTGAGGCCGCAGCCTCAGGCAGATTGCGTCAACGAGGCGGTCTTGGCCTTGCTGTCATCGGCCAGAATGCCGCTCGTCTTGAGAAGCGAAGCGAAACGGCCGCCGAGCGCGCTCAACTCGTCATAGGTGCCTTTCTCGATGATGCGGCCATGATCGAGGAAGAGCACCATATCCGCATCGCGGATCGTGGAGAGCCGGTGCGCGATGATGAAGGTGGTACGGTCCCGGCGCAGCCGGTCGATGGCTTCCTTCACCCGCTGTTCCGTTTCCACGTCGAGCGCGCTGGTCGCCTCGTCAAGGACGAGAATGGGCGCATTCTTCAGAATGGCGCGGGCGATGGCGATGCGCTGGCGTTCGCCCCCGGACAGCCGGTTGCCGCGTTCGCCGACATGCGTATCGAAGCCGGCAAGGCGGCTCTCGATGAACTCGGTCGCCGCCGCAGCCTCTGCCGCGGCAACCACGTCGGCCTCCGTCGCATCCTCGCGGCCAAGCCGGATGTTTTCGGTGATCGAGCGGTTGAGCAGGCCGGCATCCTGAAACACGGTGGCGATGGTCTGGCGCAGCGACTTGCGCGTGACGCCCGCAATATCGGTTCCATCGATGAGGATCTGGCCCTTTTGCGGCTCGTAGACGCGCTGCAAAAGGTTGACCAGCGTGGTCTTGCCGGCCCCTGTCGGCCCAACAATGGCGACCGTCTGGCCGGCCCTGGCGGTGAAGGAAATGTCGCGCACGCCCTGAGTTGTATTGGCAAAATCGAAGGAGACGTCGCGGAATTCGACCTCGCCCTTCACCTGGGTCAATTCCTTCGCGCCAGCCGGTTCTTCGCGATCCTTGACGGAATCCTCAAGGCGGAAGAAATCCTCCAGCTTCGAGCGCGCCTCGAAAATCTGCGTGGCGAACTGGCGCAGGAGATCCAGCCGGCCGATCAGCAGATTGGCGAAGCCGATGAAGGCGATGACATCACCGACCCTGATCTCGCCCCGGCGAACCAGCACCACGCCGATTACAAGGATGATCAGCATGGAAATGGTCGAGGCCATGCGGTTCAAGGCGCTGGCCAGCGCCCACCAGTCGAGGACCGGGAACTGGGCGGCGATCAGGCGTTCGGTGAAACCCTTCAGGGCCCGCGTCTCGGCCTCGATCCGGTTGTAGCTGTGCAGCACCGTGACATTGCTGATGGAATCGCTGACATGCGAAAAGACGGTGTGGTAGTGGCCTTCGACCGAGGCCTGGCCTTCCTTCGTGCGGTTCATGACCGTGCGGCCGATGATCCAGTAGATGACGCCGAGCACGATCAGGACCGAGCTCAGCCGCCAATCCATGGAAAGGGCCGTCGGCAGCAGCATGCTCAGGGCAACGATCGTGGCAAGATGCGTGCGCATGAATTCGAGCCAGAGACCAAACAGCGTTTCGCTGGCGCGCAGCAGGGTGTGCAAGGCATTGGACGTTCCCCGCTGGTGGTGCCAGGCGAGCGGCATGGAGATAATCCTGCCAAAGGCTTCCGTCAGAAGCGTCGCCCGCCGTCCATGGGCAAGGCGGTCCGCCTCGCGTGCCACAAGCACATAGGCGATCGTGTTGAAAACGCCGAACCCACCCCACAGGATCAGAATGGGTGTCACATCGCTGCCATCGGACAGGGCATCGATGATCCGCCCGAACAGGATGGGTTCCGCGATCGTGATCACGGCGAGAACGATGTTGGCCAGAACCACCAGCGTCACCCGGACGGGGCTGGAGCTTAGGTATCTTAGCGCGCGCGAATAGACCTGAAACAGAGTCAAGAGAGGTCACCTCGTGATTTTCAACAGGGCTCTATAGCAATTGAGACCTGTATGCAGGGTGAACATTCTCAATGACCTAACAGTCTCGATGCAAGCGGCGCGCGCAGCCGGTCCGGGGCTCTCGCATTTGCTGACATGAAACTGACGAAAATCGACCGCTGCCTGGCTGCGGGAAATTGAACTTCAGCGAAAAGACGGTAATGTTTCTCTTCGCGGGTGCAGCATTCCGCGCCGGATAATGGGAGATTGTCTTGAAGATTTCGAAAATTCTTGTTGCCAACCGATCAGAAATTGCCATTCGCGTCTTTCGCGCCGCCAACGAGCTGGGCATCAAAACTGTGGCGATCTGGGCGGAGGAGGACAAACTTTCGCTGCATCGGTTCAAGGCGGACGAGAGTTACCAGGTCGGCCGGGGACCGCACCTGGCACGGGATCTCGGACCGATCGAAAGCTATCTGTCGATCGATGAAGTCATTCGCGTCGCCAAGGCATCCGGAGCCGATGCCATTCATCCGGGCTACGGCCTTCTGTCGGAAAGCCCGGAATTCGTCGAAGCCTGCAATCAGGCCGGGATCATCTTCATCGGCCCGACGGCGCAGACGATGCGTCAGCTCGGCAACAAGGTTGCGGCACGCAACCTGGCGATCTCCGTCGGCGTCCCGGTCGTTCCCGCCACCGAGCCCTTGCCGGATGATATGGAGAGCGTCAGCCGGATGGCGAATGAGATCGGCTATCCGGTGATGCTGAAGGCCTCCTGGGGCGGCGGCGGTCGCGGCATGCGCGTCATCCGCGCCGAATCCGAACTTGCCAAGGAAGTGACCGAGGCCAAGCGCGAGGCCATGGCCGCCTTCGGCAAGGACGAAGTCTATCTGGAAAAGCTGGTCGAGCGCGCCCGCCATGTGGAAAGCCAGATCCTCGGCGATACGCACGGCCAAGTGGTGCATCTCTTCGAGCGTGACTGCTCCATCCAGCGACGCAACCAGAAGGTCGTCGAACGGGCGCCGGCGCCTTATCTGTCGGAGGCGCAGCGGCAGGAACTGGCCGCCTATTCGCTGAAGATCGCCGCCGCGACCCATTATATCGGTGCCGGTACCGTCGAATATCTGATGGATGCCGATACCGGGAAGTTCTACTTCATCGAAGTCAACCCGCGCATCCAGGTGGAGCATACGGTCACCGAAGTCGTCACGGGCATCGATATCGTCAAGGCGCAGATCCATATTCTCGAAGGCGAGGCGATCGGAACGCCGGAATCGGGCGTGCCTGCGCAGGAGAATATCCGCTTGAACGGCCATGCCTTGCAGTGCCGCATCACGACCGAGGATCCGGAGCAGAACTTCATTCCCGATTATGGCCGGATCACCGCCTATCGATCGGCGGCCGGCTTTGGCATTCGCCTGGATGGCGGTACGGCCTATACCGGCGCGATCATTACCCGCTATTACGATCCGCTGCTGGTCAAGGTCACGGCCTCGGGCGGGACGCCGCAGGAGGCGATCAGCCGGATGGACCGGGCGCTTCGCGAATTCCGCATCCGTGGCGTGGCAACCAATCTCACCTTCCTGGAAGCGATCATCGGCCATCCGAGCTTTCGCGACAATTCCTATACGACGCGCTTCATCGACACGACGCCGGAGCTATTCCAGCAGGTCAAGCGGCAGGACCGTGCCACCAAGCTCCTCACCTATCTCGCCGATGTCACCGTCAACGGCCATCCTGAGGTGAAGGGACGGCCGAGGCCTTCGGAAAAAGCGCCGAAGCCGGTTGTCCCCTATATCAACGGCGCGGTGCCGGAGGGGACCAGGCAGAGGCTCGACGCGCTGGGGCCGAAAGGCTTTGCAGCCTGGATGCGGGAACAGCCGCAGGTTCTGATCACCGACACGACCATGCGCGACGGCCACCAATCGCTTCTGGCGACACGCATGCGGACTTTCGATATTGCCCGCATCGCGCCCGTCTATGCACGGGCGCTGCCGAACCTGTTTTCGCTGGAATGCTGGGGCGGCGCGACCTTCGACGTGTCCATGCGCTTTCTGACGGAAGATCCCTGGGAGCGGCTCGCTTTGATCCGGGACGCGGCACCCAATATCCTGCTGCAGATGCTGCTGCGCGGCGCCAATGGTGTCGGCTACACCAATTATCCCGATAATGTCGTCAAATACTTCGTCCGGCAGGCAGCCAAAGGCGGCATCGACCTGTTCCGCGTCTTCGACTGCCTGAACTGGGTGGAAAACATGCGCGTCTCGATGGACGCCATCCAGGAGGAGAACAAGCTCTGCGAGGCCACAATCTGCTATACCGGAGATCTGCTGAACAGCGCGCGACCGAAATATGACCTGAAATACTACACGGCGCTGGCCGAAGAGCTGGAAAGGGCAGGCGCCCATATCATCGCGCTGAAGGACATGGCGGGGCTTTTGAAACCAGCCGCCGCCCGCGTCCTGTTCAAGGCCCTGCGCGAGGCCACCAGCCTGCCGATCCACTTCCACACGCATGACACGTCAGGCATATCGGCCGCCACGGTGCTTGCGGCGATCGATTCCGGCGTCGATGCGGTGGATGCCGCCATGGATGCCTTTTCCGGCAATACGTCGCAGCCCTGCCTCGGTTCGATTGTCGAGGCGCTGTCGGGCACGGAGCGCGATTCCGGTCTCGATCCGGAATGGATCCGCCGCATCTCCTTCTATTGGGAGGCGGTCCGGCATCAATATGCGGCTTTCGAAAGCGATCTCAAAGGTCCCGCCTCGGAAGTGTACCTGCACGAAATGCCGGGCGGCCAGTTCACCAATCTCAAGGAACAGGCCCGCTCGCTGGGGCTTGAAACCCGCTGGCACGAGGTGGCGCAGACCTATGCCGACGTCAACCGGATGTTCGGTGACATTGTGAAAGTGACGCCCTCCTCCAAGGTCGTGGGCGACATGGCCTTGATGATGGTGAGCCAGGATCTGACGGTGGCCGATGTCGAGAACCCGGACAAGGATATCGCTTTCCCGGAATCCGTCGTCTCCATGTTTAAGGGGGATCTCGGTCAGCCGCCGGGCGGCTGGCCGGAGGCGCTGCAGAAAAAGGTGCTGAAGGCGGAAAAGCCTTATGCGGTGCGCCCGGGTTCACTGTTGAAGCAGGCGGACCTCGATGCCGAGCGACAGGCGATCGAGGAGAAGCTCGGCCGGACGGTCGACGACTTCGAATTCGCCTCCTATCTGATGTATCCGAAGGTCTTCACCGAATTCGCGCTCGCCTCCGAGACCTATGGGCCGGTCTCAGTCCTGCCCACGCCCTCCTATTTCTACGGCATGGCGGATGGCGAGGAATTGTTTGCCGACATCGAGAAGGGCAAAACTCTCGTCGTCGTCAATCAGGCGGCCAGCGCGCCGGATGCCCAGGGGCTTGTGACCGTGTTCTTCGAACTGAACGGCCAGCCACGCCGCATCAAGGTGCCGGACCGCAGCCGGGCCGCAACCAGCGTGGCGCGCCGCAAGGCGGAAGCCGGCAATGGCGCGCAGCTTGGCGCGCCGATGCCGGGCGTCATTTCCCGCGTCTTCGTTTCCGCCGGGCAGACGGTGAAAGCGGGCGATGTGCTGCTGTCCATCGAGGCGATGAAGATGGAGACGGCGCTGCATGCGGAAAAGGATGGCGAGGTGGCCGAGGTCCTGGTCAAGCCGGGCGACCAGATCGACGCGAAGGATCTGCTGATCGCCTATACCGCCTGATGGCGTGACGGATCCGATCTGCCGAGAGAGCTCGCTGAGCTCAATGGCATGCAGGGCCGCAGGATTGTCGGGCCTGCCTGGCGTGTGGTGTCGGCATAAGAAGGTGAGGGCGCACAAGGATGCGTGCGCCCTCCCGTCATCCAACCCGGCGCCCGACGGGTGCGTCTTCGATCCCCGGTCCGGCCGCCTTCCGCTATCCTGCCCTCACCCTTCCCGTCTTTGTCCTGTCCCGCCTCTTTTCTTTCCGGCGCCACCTCTGCCGAGTCACGCAACGTGACGGCGTGTCGTCGTTCGTGGCTTGATTGCACGTTCTTGCCCGTTTATGCACTGTTTTGCAGGGTTTGATGAGGGCGTGATGACCGAATTGATGGTGCAGGAGCGGCAGGCGGAGATCCTGCGGCGCCTCAAGCAGGAGGGCCGCGTTGTGGCGGCCACGCTCGCCGGTGATTTCGGCGTCTCGGAGGACACGATCCGTCGCGACCTGCGGGACATGGCCCAGGCCGGCCTGTGCGAGCGGGTCTATGGCGGGGCCCTGCCGCTGGCGCGCGCCGGCTCCACGCTGACGCAGCGCATGGCTGTCGCAGCGGAGCGGAAAAAGGCACTGGCAGAGCAGGCCTGCCGTCTGATCACCGCGCATGCCACCCTGTTTTTCGATGCCGGCAGCACCAATCTCGCAATTGCCGAAGCGCTTCCCGAAACACTGGCGGTGACGGCAGTGACGAATTCCCCCGCCATTGCGCTCTCGTTGGCCGAAAAGCCTCTGGTGGACGTCGTCTTGATCGGCGGCAGCCTGGATCGCGTCGTGGGCGGGGTCGTGGGCGCCCGCGCCTGCGCGTTCATGTCTGCCATTCGCCCTGACATCGCCTTCATCGGCGCCTGCGGGATCGATCGCGACGGGGGCTTATGCGCGCTGCGTTTCGAAGATGCGGCTTTCAAGCACGCCGTGGCCAGTTGCAGCCGCAAGGTGGTGGTGGCTGCTACGCGCGAGAAATTCGACGTGGCGGGACCCTATCCGGTCGCCTCGGCTGCTCAATATCATACTCTGATTACCGAACCGGGCGTTGATCCCCTTCGGCTGGCCGTCCTGCGGGAGGCGGGCTGCAGCGTGATCGTGGCCCAAACATGATGTTTTCTAGGACCTGGGAGAAACCGGTCAATGACTGACAATACCGTTGTGACGGGTGTTCTGGAACGAGCGCCCATCATCACCCGCCCGCGCGTCGGCGTCGCGCTGATGTTCCTGATGAACGGCTTTCTGATTGGCGCCTGGGCGCCGAAAATTCCGGAATTCGCCAGCCGCCTGGCCTTGAGCGAAAGCGGGCTCGGTCTGATGATCCTCGTCTTCGGCATCGGCTCCATCGTCATGATGCCGATCGGCGGCCTGCAGATCGCCCGCTTCGGATCGACCACGGTCACGCGCGTCGCGGCGCTGATGGCCCTGCCGACGCTTCTTCTGCTCAGCCTGGTCGGCAATGTCTGGACCGGCGCCATCGCGATCTTCCTGTTCGGCGGCTTGATCGGCGCGATGGACGTGGCGATGAACGCCAATGCGGTGACGACAGAAAAACAGATGCGGCGCTCCATCATGTCGTCCTGCCATGCCTTCTGGAGCCTTGGCGGGCTGATCGGTTCGGCCAGTGGCGGACTGCTGATTGCCTGGCTCGGTGTGGTGGGCCATAGCCTTCTGGTCAGCCTGCTGGCCGCCGTCATGGTGGGGATTGCCTGGCCCATGCTGCTGGCCGACAAGCCGCATCCGGAGGAAGCCAAGGCGAAAGTGCGCCTGCCGCGAACGCCTCTGCCCTGGCTGATCGGAGTTGTCGCCCTGTTCAGCATGATCCCCGAAGGGGCGGTTCTGGATTGGGGTGCGCTGTATTTCCGCAACGAACTGGGCGCTTCCGTGCAGCTCTCTGGCCTGGCATTCGGCGCCTTTTCGCTGACCATGGCGGCCATGCGCTTCGCCGGCGATCTTGTGCGCGACCGGTTCGGCGCCGTCAGAACCCTGCGCTTCTGCACGATCACGTCGATGATCGGTCTCCTCACCGCCGGTCTGGCGAACGGTCCCGTCATGGCCATGATCGGCTTTGCAATCGCCGGTATCGGCATCTCCAACATGGTACCGATCGCCTTTTCGGCGGCGGGAAACCTTCCCGGAATGGCGCAGGGCATCGGCCTGTCGGTCGTCACGACCATGGGATATTCCGGCATTCTCGTGGCCCCCTCGGCCATTGGTTTCATTGCCGAACACACCGGGCTTGCGGCCATCTTCATCGGCCTGCCGGCGCTGCATCTCGTCGTCCTTCTCCTGTCGGGACTGGCCAGGCATGCCGACCGGGCGGCCGATCCGCAGTAACGTGATCGCGCGCGGGTGTTGACAAGACCCCGCGCTTGATCCACCTGAGAGGCACTTTCTCCCAGTTGCGAGATGCTTCATGCCTGCCGAATTTGATCCCAAGCCCCGCCGTGCTTCGGTCGCCGTCGATGTGGGCGGTGTGATCGTGGGTGGGGGCGCGCCTGTCGTCGTCCAGTCCATGACGAATACCGATACCGCGGATATCGATGCCACGGTCGCGCAGGTCGCCGCCCTTTTCCGGTCCGGTTCGGAAATCGTGCGCATCACCGTCGATCGCGATGAGAGCGCTGCAGCGGTGCCGAAAATCCGCGACCGGCTGCTCAGGCTCGGAATGGATGTGCCGCTGGTCGGTGACTTTCACTATATCGGCCATAAATTGCTGGCCGACCACCCGGGTTGCGCCGAGGCCCTGGCGAAATACCGCATCAATCCCGGCAATGTCGGCTTCAAGGACAAGAAGGACAAGCAGTTCGCCGAGATCGTCGAGATGGCGATTCGCTACGACAAGCCGGTGCGGATCGGCGTCAATTGGGGCTCGCTCGACCAGGACCTTTTGACGCGGCTGATGGATGAGAACCAGCGGATGGGATCGCCGCTTTCGGCCCGGCAGGTCATGCACGAGGCCATCTGTCAGTCGGCCCTTCTTTCGGCGGAGCTGGCCGAGGAAATCGGTCTGCCGCGCAACCGTATCATCCTGTCCGCCAAGGTCAGCCAGGTCCAGGACCTGATCGCCGTCTATTCCAAGCTGGCGGAACGCTCCGATCACGCGCTGCATCTCGGTCTCACCGAGGCCGGCATGGGGACCAAGGGGATCGTCGCATCCTCCGCTGCCATGGGCTATGTGCTTCAGCACGGTATCGGCGACACGATCCGCGTCTCCCTGACGCCGGAGCCGAACGGCGACCGGACCCGCGAAGTGCAGGTGGCCCAGGAACTCCTGCAGGTCATGGGCTTCCGGCAATTCCTTCCGGTGGTGGCGGCCTGCCCAGGCTGCGGGCGAACGACCTCGACGGTCTTCCAGGAGCTTGCCCAACGGATCCAGGATGACATCCGCAAGAACATGCCGATCTGGCGTGAAAAATATCCCGGCGTCGAAGCGTTGAACGTCGCGGTGATGGGCTGTATCGTCAACGGCCCCGGTGAAAGCAAGCATGCCGATATCGGCATCTCGCTGCCCGGCACGGGGGAGACGCCGGCAGCGCCCGTCTTCATCGACGGAAAGAAGGCGCTCACCCTGCGCGGGCCGCAGATTGCCGCGGATTTCGAGGCTTTGGTGATCGATTACATCGAGAAGCGCTTCGGCCAGAAGACCGCCGCAGAGTAGCCCCGTCCTCCTCGTTCCTGCCGCAATTCATGGTAAATGAACACAGAGCTAATGACGGGGATGATGATTCTATGCTGAAGAAAATTGCGATTGTCGCCATGTGCGCGACCTATCTTTCTGCCTGCACGACAACCGATCCGTATACCGGACAGCAGAAAATGTCGAATACGACGGGCGGTGCCGCGCTCGGCGCCGGCATTGGAGCGCTTGCCGGGCTTGCCATCGGCAATTCGCCGGTCGGTCGGCGCAATGCGGCACTGATCGGCGCCGGCGTCGGTGCTCTGGCAGGCGGCGCCATCGGCAATTACATGGACCAGCAGGAGTCCGAATTACGGGCGCAATTGCAAGGGACCGGTGTTTCTGTGACGCGTGTGGGGGATCGCATCATCCTGAACATGCCGTCCAACATCACCTTCCCGACCGATCAGGACCAGGTTCTGCCGGGCTTCTACTCCACGCTGAATTCCGTGGCTCTCGTGCTCAGCAAGTTCAACCGGACTTTGGTCGATGTGAACGGTCATACCGATTCGACTGGCAGCGCGGCTCATAATCAGGCGCTTTCTGAACGACGCGCCGCCTCGGTCGCCAACTACCTCGCGTCGCGCGGCGTCGATCAGCGCCGCATGTCGACGCTCGGCTTCGGTGCCACCCAGCCGGTCGCATCGAATGCCACGCCCGATGGCCGTGCACAGAACCGCCGCGTGGAAGTTGCGATCGCGCCGATCACGACCGATTGATCAGGTCTGCCGTGAGATCCAAACGGAAGGCGTCGCATCCGCGGCGCCTTTTGCTTTGTGGGCGCCGTCAAAGGGCGCTGCTGATCATCTTGACTCCGGCAGCGCCGAACATCACCGCCATCAGGGCATCCAGTGGGCGGCGCGCGCTCTGGTAGATCCTCGCCGCGCGCCGCGTCGAGAAAAGCAGCGCGTAGCCCATGAACACGGTAAAGCCGGTCAGGAGGCAGCCCCCGACAATGAGCGCCACGGCGCCGCCGGACGCTCCGGCCGGCAGGCCGAGCGAAATGATGGCGACCCAGGCAAAAACGGCTTTCGGATTGGTCAGGTGGATGGCATAGCCGGTGAGGAATGTGCGGCCGAGGCTGACATGGCGTTTGGCGACCGGAAGCTCCGGTTGATCGTCACCGGCGCGCAGGGCGCCACGGCAGGCCTTATAGGCGAGATAGAGCAGATAGAGGCCGCCGGCGATCTTCAAGATCTCCAGTATCCCGGCATAACGGGTCAAGAGCGCGGCCATGCCCAGGGCGGCGGCCATGGCCCAGGTGAAGGAGCCGGCAAAGATGCCGAGCGCGATGACGAGACCGCGTCGGCGACCTTCGCCCAAGGCGGTCGAGATGATGGCGATGATCGCCGGTCCGGGACTGATGACGGCCACCAGATAAAGGACATAGGCCGCTGCGACTTGCGGCAGGTTCTGCATCAGTTCGGACATGCATGTCTTTCCAGCTGGAGATGGTGGCGATCATAGGTCAGCCTTGCCCGCCCGACACGCGCAGAGTTTTGATGGTTTCCAGCAGTTTGCGTGATGATGATCCGTTCTGCGCCGCTGCTCCCTGTGGCGCAGAGGTTCCGCGGCGCGATCCTCCTCGGCCTGCCGGCGCATCGCTGCGGACGCACCGGCATCCGGACACTCAATGCTTGCGGTTGGCCACGTAGCGGGCAGTGGCAATCAGCATTCCCGCCCGCTCCGCATAGGGCGCCAGGGAGGCAATGGCCTCGGCAACCAGCGCATCCAGCCGCTTCTCCGCCCAGTCCAGTCCGTGCAGGGCCACGAGGGTCGCCTTCCCGCGACCGGCATCCTTTCCGGTCGCCTTGCCCATGGTCTTTGCGTCGGAAGTGACGTCGAGCACGTCATCAGCGAGCTGGAAGGCAAGGCCGATGATCTCGCCAAAACGGCGCAGCCGCAGCCGGTCCTCGCTGGACGCGCCGGCGATGATCGGACCCGCTTCGCAGGCAAAGCGCAGCAATGCGCCGGTCTTCATGGCCTGCAGGGTCGAGATATCCGCTTCGCCGGGGGTTTCGCTTTCGGCAGCCAGATCCAGCGCCTGCCCCCCGGCCATTCCGCCAAGCCCGGCGGCCCGCGCCAGAGCCAGGACCAGTTGCACTTTCCGATCATCGGGAAGATCGGTCTCCGGCGCGCTGATGATGTCGAAGGCATAGGTCAGCAGGCTGTCGCCGGCGAGGATTGCCGTTGCCTCAGGAAAGACTTTATGGACCGTCGGCTTGCCGCGTCGCAAATCGTCATCGTCCATCGCCGGCAGATCGTCATGGATGAGAGAATAGCTGTGCAGGCATTCCAGTGCGGCACCGACCCGCGCGGCGGCAGCGGCCGGACCTTCGAACAAGGCGGCCGCTTCCTGCACCAGGAATGGCCGCAACCGCTTGCCGCCATTCAATGTTCCGTAGCGCATGGCGGCCACCAGCGGCTCCGGCCGCGCAATTTCATCCGGCAAGGCTGACGGACCGAGCAGGGCCGACATCAGCGCTTCCGTTCTCGCCGCGCTTTCGCGCAAATGGTCCTCGAAGGTATGGTGATCATCGTGCAGCATGAGGGTTCATTGGCACGCCGCCTGGCATCTGGCAACGCCGTTTTGCCGAAATGCCGGAGGGCGGGCCGGGTCGGGCTGGTTTTGCCGGCTGCAGCCGGTTATACCGCAGAGAACCAGCAAGGACGAGTGGAAGAGTTGAGCGATACACCGGAGCATGAAGCCGAAGAGGAGAACGCCTTGCCGACACGGCAGCGCCGGACGACCGCCCTCGGCATTGCAAAGCGCCTCGCCATGGTCCTGGGCGTGCTCCTGCTGCTGCCCTATGCGCTGGTTCTTCTCTATGCCCTGCCTTTCGTCCGGCCGGTCTCGACGCTGATGGTGGCCGATCTGGCGGGCTTCCAGGGCTATGAGCGGCGCTGGGTGGCCCTTGACGACATCGCGCCTGTCTTGGTCCAGTCGGTGATGATGTCGGAGGATGGGCAGTTCTGCGTCCATGGCGGGGTGGACTGGGTGCAGATGCGCGGCGTTGTCCAGGATGCATTGGAGGGTGAGGCGACACGCGGCGCGAGCACGATCCCGATGCAGACCGTCAAGAATCTCTTCCTCTGGAACGGCCGCTCCTTCCTGCGCAAGGCCCTGGAACTTCCGCTTGCCCTGTGGGCAGATCTCGTCTGGTCGAAACGCCGGACCATGGAGATCTATCTCAATATCGCCGAATGGGGGCCGCAGATCTACGGTATCGAGGCCGCCGCCCAGCACCACTTCAAGACCTCGGCGAAAAAGCTAAACCGGCGCCAGGCAGCCCTTTTGGCGGTCTCGCTTCCCAACCCGATCGATCGTGTCGCCAGCCGGCCCAGCAGAGGCATGCAGCGATTGGCAAGCGTCGTGGAGCGGCGTGCCCGCGGCTCGGGTGAATATATCAGATGCGTTTATGGGTGACGTCAGAATTTGTCGTTGGCGCGATGCCCGGCATATCCGTAGTCTCGAGGCGAAATGATCGGGGACAAATGCAATGGACGGGCTCGTTCTCTATATCGCCAACAAGAATTATTCCTCGTGGTCGATGCGGCCCTGGCTTGCCATGACGGCGGCAGGCATCGATTTCGAGGAGGTGCTGACGCCGTTTGACGATACCGGCGGCAATGTGCGCTTTCGCGAATTCTCACCCACGGGCAAGGTACCAGTCTTGCACCACGGGTCCCTGCAGATCTGGGAATCTCTCGCGATCATTGAATATGTGGCGGAACTTTATCCCGAGGCGGGTATCTGGCCCTATGATCCGGCCGACAGGGCGCTGGCGCGCTCCATAAGCATGGAGATGCTCGCCGGTTTTCGCGCCCTGAGAGGCGCCTGCCCGATGAATATCCGGCGCCAGAAGAAGAAGATCGACGTTGGCGCCGACGTCACGGCCGATATCGGCCGGATCACGCAGATCTGGCGCACCATGCGGCAAAGGTCGGGCGGACCCTTCCTGTTCGGCACCTTCTCGGCCGCGGATGCCATGTATGCCCCTGTCGTCAACCGGCTCGACGTCTATGATTTCGAGCTCGATGCGGATGCCCTGGACTATATGCAGGCCGTCCAGTCCCATCCGGCCTGGATTAAATGGCGCGAGGCGGCCCTTGCGGAAAGCTGGGTCGTGCCGGCAGATGAGGCGTGAGGGCTTGCGGCTTTAAAAAATCCCGCCGGGGACTGGTCAAAGCCCTTCTTGCCATGTATAAGCCGGCCCAATTTCCGAGATCGAGGCTAGGTCCTGTACGGTCGAAGCCGACCGCGGATTGCGCTTTGCACGCTTATTTGGAGTAACGAAAATGGCAGTACCGAAGAGAAAAGTGAGCCCGTCGAAGCGCGGTATGCGCCGCTCCGCTGACGCGCTGAAGACCCCGACCTATGTCGAAGACAAGAATTCCGGCGAACTGCGCCGTCCGCACCACATCGACCTGAAGACGGGCATGTATCGCGGCCGCCAGGTTCTGACGCCGAAGGAAAGCGCATAATCCTTGTTTCAAGGTCTGACGCATGAAAAAGGCCGGCATTATGACCGGCCTTTTTTCTTGCCCATTGAATGGCAGGTCTGAAGACAGAGCCGTCAAAAAGCCTGGAGCCTGAAGCTTGGAGCCGCTGCCGGAGGATGAGATCCCGGGCCATAGGCGGCCCGGGCCTGGCAAGGCGGGCGCCTTTCAGGAGCCGAGACTGTCGAGCCGGGTCTGCAATGCGCGCAATTGCTCCTTCAACTCATCGAGATCGCGGGAATCCGGTGCCTTCTTGGGCTCGCTGGCCTGCGGCGCGCCCGCGGCAAACGGCGAGAACATCTGCATGGCCTGCCGGAAGAGGTCGGTATTGCGCCGAACCTGCTCCTCCATGAGTTGCATCGGCATCTGCAAATTCTTCGTCAGCGGCGTTTCGCCCAGCGCCCGGGTCATGTGCTCGCGCATCTGCGACTGCTGATCCGTGAATGTCTTCATCGAATGCTCGAGGAAGGTCGGAACCACCATCTGCATCTGGTCACCGTAATAGGTGATCAACTGCCTGAGGAACGAGATCGGCAAAAGCGTGTTGCCGGTCTTCGATTCCTGCTCGAATATGATCTGTGTCAGAACGGAATGGGTGATGTCGTCGCCGCTCTTGGCGTCCTGCACCACGAATTCCTCGCCTCGTTTGACCATCTGCGCCAGGTCTTCCAGCGTCACATAGGTGCTGGTGCCCGTGTTGTAGAGGCGTCGGTTGGCATATTTTTTTATGACAATCTCGCCGTCCGTCTTCGCCATCATTGCCTCCTGATCCCGTCAATTCGGTATTGTTGACTGTCTCTCCCGCGCAGACCTTACGCTTAATCAATCGAGGCTGACAATCGATTTGTGCGTTGCGACACGGCCTCAACATGCCGTGAATGCGGCGGTAAACATGACAATCTGCAGCAAATTCATCCTTTCGCCCTGTTTGACTTGTCGGCCAAGCTTTGCCAGTCTCCCGTCCAACAAATAGCAACTATGAGGAGACTTCCATGAGCCAGCCTTCGATCGTCATTGCGTCCGCGGCCCGCACGGCCGTGGGTTCCTTCAACGGTGCCTTCGCCAATGTTGCGGCCCATGAACTGGGTGCGGCAGCAGTCAAGGGTGCCCTGGAGCGTGCAGGCGTGGATGCCAGTGAAGTGGACGAGGTCATTCTGGGCCAGGTGCTGCCGGCCGGCGAGGGCCAGAATCCGGCGCGCCAGGCGGCAATGAAGGCCGGTACGCCGCAGGAAACGACGGCCTGGGGCGTCAACCAGCTCTGCGGCTCCGGCCTGCGCGCAGTCGCCCTCGGAATGCAGCAGATCGCGCTCGGCGATGCCAAGATCATCGTGGCCGGCGGACAGGAATCCATGTCGATGGCGCCGCATTGCGCGCATCTTCGCAATGGCACCAAGATGGGTGACATGAAGATGATCGACACCATGATCAAGGACGGCCTGACCGACGCCTTCTACGGCTATCACATGGGCACCACGGCGGAAAATATCGCCCGCCAGTGGCAGCTTTCCCGCGATGAGCAGGATCAGTTCGCCGTTGCCTCGCAAAACAAGGCGGAGGCCGCCCAGGCGGCCGGCCGCTTCAAGGACGAGATCATCCCTTACGTCGTCAAGGGCCGCAAGGGTGACATCATCGTCGACCAGGACGAATATATCCGTGCCGGCGCGACCATGGACGCCATGGCCAAGCTGCGCCCGGCCTTCGACAAGGAAGGCACCGTCACCGCCGGCAATGCTTCCGGCATCAATGATGGTGCCGCGGCCGCGGTGCTGATGAGCGAAGCCGAGGCAAGCCGCCGCGGAATTGCGCCGCTGGCGCGCATCGTCTCCTGGGCAACGGCGGGCGTCGATCCGCAGATCATGGGTACCGGTCCCATCCCTGCCTCGCGTCGCGCCTTGGAAAAGGCCGGCTGGTCGGTGGGCGATCTCGATCTCGTGGAAGCCAACGAGGCCTTCGCGGCCCAGGCCTGCGCCGTCAACAAGGACATGGGCTGGGATCAATCGATCGTCAACGTCAATGGCGGTGCGATCGCCATCGGTCACCCGATCGGCGCCTCCGGTGCGCGGGTCCTCAACACGCTGCTGTTCGAAATGAAGCGGCGCGGAGCGAAAAAGGGCCTGGCCACCCTGTGCATCGGCGGCGGCATGGGCGTCGCCATGTGCTTCGAGGCGCTGTAATCGACGCGATCGTTCATCCGGTCACACGCAGAAGGACCGATCCTAGAGGGGGAGTGCAGCATGACCAGAGTGGCATTGGTTTCCGGGGGAACGCGCGGTATCGGCGCGGCAATCTCGGAAGCATTGAAGGCGGCCGGCTATTCGGTGGCTGCAAACTACGCGGGAAATGACGAAAGGGCGCTCGCCTTCAAGGAGGAGACGGGCATTCCCGTCTTCAAATGGGATGTCTCCTCCTATGATGCCTGCGTTGCGGGAATAGCCAAGGTGGAGGCCGAACTCGGCCCCATCGACGTACTCGTCAACAACGCCGGCATCACCCGCGATTCGATGTTTCACAAAATGTCGCCCGGCCAGTGGAACGAGGTGATCAACACCAATCTGACCGGCCTCTTCAATATGACGCATCCGGTCTGGAGCGGAATGCGGGACCGGTCCTTCGGGCGCATCATCAATATTTCATCGATCAACGGACAAAAAGGGCAGATGGGCCAGGCCAATTACTCGGCGGCCAAGGCCGGCGATATCGGCTTCACCAAGGCGCTCGCGCAGGAGGGGGCGGCGAAGAACATTACCGTCAACGCCATCTGCCCGGGCTATATCGGCACTGAAATGGTGCTGGCCGTGCCGGAAAAAGTCCTCAACGAGAGGATTTTGCCGCTTATTCCCGTCGGGCGGCTGGGACAGCCGGAGGAGATTGCCCGGTGCGTGGTCTTCCTGGCCTCCGATGATGCGGGCTTCATCACCGGCTCGACGCTGTCGGCCAATGGCGGCCAGTATTTCGCCTGACATCCCGTCAGGCCGCTGCCGGCCGCGCGGCTTAGCCCGGTAAGGCTCACCCGCCGTGTCGCCGGCGGTCCGGGCGTTCCCGGGCGGCAACGCGGCGCGGGCCGCTAAGGGTCCGTTCCTCAGCCCGCCCGATAGACAGCAAAATGCCGGCGCCTTTCAGCGCCGGCATCGTCATGACCCAGCTCCCGAGAGGGAGCCTTCAAATCTTTAGCGGCAACGCGCTTCGTAGGTGCGGCCGTAGCGATCGCGATAGACGCAATAGCCCGGGTTCTTCTGCGATTCACCGATGGCAGCGCCAACGAGACCGCCTGCTACGGCGCCAACGGCTGCGCCACCCCAGCTATTGGTGACTGCGCCACCGATCACGGCGCCCGTTCCTGCACCGATCGCCGTGCCGCGTTCGGTTGTTGTGCACGATGCCAGCATTGCGACCATTGCTGCTGCGGCGAAAATCTTCTTCATGTCCCACTTCCTTCCCTTGATATTGCGACTGTTCGCACCTTAAATCCTGCCCATCAGCAGCAGAATGATCAATATCAACACGACAAGCCCCAATCCTCCTGAGGGCCCATATCCCCAGCTGCGGCTGTGATTCCAGTTTGGAAGTGCGCCGATCAGCAGCAGGATCAGGATGACGAGAAGGATTGTACCCAACATTGAGATGGCTCCGAGGTGATATTCTGTGCCGCGAAAACGTTGATCTCCCGATTTGGTTCCGACTCCTGATGCGATGATCTGCAACGGCCTGTTTGGAGCCTTCGCCGATGAAGATCACATGCGTCTCCCGGAGCCGGTCCGGTATCACCGGCACGGCCTCCTGACCGATGGACATGGCAGCATCATCTTCCGACCTGCCAGCTGAACGCCGGCTGAACCGCAAGGCCCACCGATTGCTGCGCCGTGCCGGAGGCGGGTGGCCATCGCGCTGCGCCGGCGCCTTTGCCGGCCAAGAGGACAGGTTTTTGCCGGGCGGCCGGCCTTTTGCCGCCTCAACGGCTTGTCATTCGCGCGCGATGA
Source organism: Rhizobium sp. SSA_523 (assembly GCF_030435705.1). Classification (NCBI taxonomy): domain Bacteria; kingdom Pseudomonadati; phylum Pseudomonadota; class Alphaproteobacteria; order Hyphomicrobiales; family Rhizobiaceae; genus Affinirhizobium; species Affinirhizobium gouqiense. The sequence continues at coordinate 2,586,591 of NZ_CP129382.1, read as the reverse complement.
CGCCATGTGTGGGGAAATGACCCCTGCAGCAGGCGGGGGCCGGACAGGAAGTGCGGATACAGGCGTTGAATTCCCAGCCCATGATCTTGAGCGGTCGCGGCGTTACCGCGGTCCTCGGCCCCACCAATACGGGTAAGACCCATTATGCCATCGAGCGAATGGTCGCCTACGGTTCGGGGGTCATCGGCCTTCCGCTGCGGCTTCTGGCCCGCGAGGTCTATACGCGGCTGGTGGAACGCGTCGGCGCCGCCCATGTGGCTCTCGTCACCGGCGAAGAGAAGATTTCCCCGCCCCAGGCCCGCTTCTCCGTCTGCACCGTGGAAGCCATGCCGCGCGAAACGAAGGCGGCCTTCGTCGCGATCGACGAGGTGCAACTGGCTGGGGATCTCGAACGCGGCCATATCTTCACCGATCGCATTCTTCATCTGCGGGGGCGCGAGGAGACGCTGCTTTTGGGCGCATCCACCATGCGGCCGATCCTGGAGCGCCTGCTGCCAGGGATAACCGTGGTCGAGCGGCCGCGCCTGTCCACGCTCTTTTACGCCGGACAGAAGAAGATCACGCGTCTGCCGCAGCGCTCCGCCATCGTCGCCTTCTCGGCCGACGAGGTCTATGCCATCGCGGAACTCATTCGGCGGCAGCGGGGTGGTGCCGCGGTGGTGCTGGGGGCGCTCAGCCCTCGCACCCGCAATGCGCAGGTCGGTCTCTACCAGGCCGGCGACGTGGAATATCTGGTGGCGACCGATGCCATAGGCATGGGCCTCAATCTGGATGTGGACCATGTCGCCTTCGCCCAGGACAGAAAATTCGACGGTTATCAGTTCCGCAACCTCAATCCCGGCGAGCTCGGACAGATTGCCGGCCGCGCCGGCCGACACCTGAAGGACGGCACGTTCGGCGTCACCGGCCAGGTACAGCCTTTCGACGACGAACTCGTTGAACGGATCGAAGGTCACCATTTTGATCAGGTGAAGGTCCTGCAGTGGCGGTCCAAGGCGCTGGACTATTCCTCGCTACGCGATCTGCGGGCAAGCCTCGATGCCGCGCCGCTTGTCCAGGGCCTCACGCGGGCCTTGCCGGCAACCGACAGCCAGGCGCTGGATTATCTCTGTCGCTATCCGGAAGTCGTCGATCTTGCCAATACGCCCGAGCGGGTCGAGACATTGTGGGAGGCCTGTGCGCTGCCGGATTACCGGCGGATCACGCCCGCGCAGCACGCCGACCTGATTTCGACGCTATTCTTTGATCTTGTGCGATTCGGTTCGGTGAACGAGAATTTCATGGCCGAGCAGGTGCAAAGGGCGGATCGGACGGATGGCGAAATCGATACATTGTCTGCCCGTATTGCCCAGATCAGAACTTGGACCTATGTGTCGAACCGCCCGGGTTGGTTGGCGCATCCGACACACTGGCAAGAAAAGACACGGGAAATCGAAGACAGGTTGTCCGACGCGCTACATGAACGGTTGACGAAACGCTTTGTTGATCGCAGGACATCTGTGCTCATGAAGCGCCTGAGAGAGAATGCAATGCTGGAAGCTGAAATAAGTGTAAATGGAGATGTCTTCGTCGAAGGACATCACGTCGGTCAACTTGCCGGTTTCCGGTTCACGCCCGTTACCAATGCGGAAGGGCCAGACGCGAAAGCTGTCCAGGCTGCGGCGCAGAAGGCACTGGCGCTGGAATTCGAGGCGCGGGCGGCGCGGCTCTATGCCTGCGGCAACGGCGATCTGGCTTTGGGGTCGGACGGCGCGCTGCGCTGGCTTGGCGATCCGGTTGCCAAGCTGACCTCCGCCGAGCATATCATGCATCCCCGCGTGATCCTGCTTGCAGACGAGCAGCTCACCGGCAATGCCCGGGATCACGTGGCGGCCCGGCTTGAACGCTTCGTCAACCACCATATCGCCACGGTCCTGAAGCCGCTGGACGATCTGTCGCGCGCCGAAGACCTGCAGGGCATGGCCAAGGGCCTCGCCTTCCAGATCGTGGAAAATCTCGGCGTCCTCTTCCGCCGCGATGTGGCCGACGAGGTCAAGACGCTGGATCAGGATGCGCGCGCATCCTTGCGGCGCTATGGCGTTCGCTTCGGCGCCTACCATATCTTCATGCCCGCCCTGTTGAAGCCGGCGCCCGCCGAACTCATCACGCTGCTCTGGGCGCTGAAGAATGACGGCCTCGACAAGCCCGGTTACGGCGAGCTCATTCCCGCTCTGGCGGCAGGGCGGACCTCGGTGGTCACTGATCCCTCCTTCGAACGCAATTTCTACAAGCTGGCCGGCTTCCGCTTCCTTGGCAAGCGGGCCGTGCGCGTCGACATTCTCGAGCGCCTGGCCGATCTCATCCGGCCGCTCCTGCAGTGGAAGCCGGGCTCCGGCCAGCGTCCGGACGGCGCCTATGACGGGCGACGCTTCACCACGACGACGGCCATGTTGTCGATCCTCGGCGCAACGCCGGACGATATCGAGGAGATCCTGAAGGGTCTCGGTTATCGCGCCGATGCGGTGAAGCCCGAAGAGGCGCAGGCCTTCCTGGCGTCGCATGATGAAAAGTCAGCGCCGGCCGCGGCCCCTGTTTCCGGCGGAGCATCGAATGAGACGGCGAGCGATACGCCGGACGAGTTACAGGGTGAGGCTTCGGCCGAACTGACAGGCGAGGCCTCGACCGAGGACAAGGCCCCGGCCGAAGACGGCGCGGTGAGCGGTGATGCATCGGCCGAACCGCAGGCGGCGATGCCGGAAACGGCAATGGCAGCGGATACGGGCGATGCCGATGCCTCTTCGGACGATGATGCGGATCCGGTGAGCCCGGAGGCGAGCGATGCCTCGTCTGCCGCCGAAACTGCGACACCGGACGATGCCGATGCGTCGGTCTCGCCGGGTGCCGATAGAATTGCCGATGCGCAGCCGGAGGCGGCCGTGTCTGCCGCACAGGACAATCAGGCCGAGGAAGAGCCGAAGCCGGTCCTTCTGTGGCGTCCCGGCGGCGGCCGCAGCGATAACCAGCGCGGAGGCCGTCCGCAGGGCGAGCGCCGCTTCCAGGGCAATCGCAATGCCGGCGACGGCCGGCGTGACGAGCGCCGTAGCGATGATCGCGGAGACCAGGCTGCACGCGGCAGGGATGGCGCCAATCGCGATGGCCGGAACCGGGATGGCCAGAGAGACGGCCAGCGCGACGGTCAAAGGGAGGGCGGACGCCCGAACCGCGGTGATCGGCGGCCGGATAATCGCGGAGACCGTCGTCCCGACAACCGGGGCGATCGTCAGTCGCGGCCGGATCGCGACAAAACGGCGCAGCCGAACCGCTTCGAGGCAAAGCCGCCGCGCAAGGAAAAGCCGATCGATCCTGATTCACCTTTCGCAAAACTGGCTGCTCTCAAGGAGCAGATGAAAAAGTGACATGACGGAAAAGCCACTTGAAGATCAGCGTCAGCGTCTCGACAAGTGGCTTTTCTTCACGCGCCTCGCGAAATCACGATCGCTGGCGCAGGATCTGATCGAGGCGGGCCATGTCAGCCTCAATGATCAGGTGGTAACGCAGGCGAGCCGCATGGTGAAGCCGGGGGATCGCCTGGACCTTCGTCTCGAACATCGCGACATGACCGTCCTAGTGAAATCGCCTGGGCATCGCCGCGGTCCGTCCGAAGAGGCCCGCTTGCTCTACGAGGACCTTTCGAGCGGAGAGACCCTGCATCTGACGCCATTCGAGCGTGCGCAGCGCCGGCTGCGCGAGCGTCATCGCCCCTGACCGCGCGCATTGTTTTGCCTTTGGTAGAATGATCTCCCGGGACTGGTTTTGCTGGATTGTTTATCCTTGCTAAGCCGGTTCAAAGCGATTAGGGACCAAGAAAAGCCGGAACCGGACATGCCGCGGGGTGATTGATCTCGGGCTTTCGCGTCCGCGACCGGCGCCCTTACCTGAAGGGTCAGCCTTCTCTGCCGCTGACGCCTCGTGACGCTATTGGAGTGCCTCATGACGTATGTCGTGACCGACAATTGTATTCGCTGCAAGTATACGGATTGCGTGGAAGTGTGCCCGGTCGATTGTTTCTACGAGGGTGAGAACTTCCTCGTCATTCATCCGGACGAGTGCATTGATTGCGGCGTCTGCGAGCCGGAATGTCCCGCTGAGGCGATCAAGCCGGACACCGAGCCAGGCCTGGACAAGTGGCTGAAGGTCAATGCCGATTACGCGCAGATCTGGCCGAACATCACCGTGAAGCGCGATCCTATGGACGAAGCCAAGGAAATGGACGGCGTGGCGAACAAGTTCGAGCAGTATTTTTCGCCCGAGCCCGGCAAGGGCGACTGAGTTTTGAAAGGCGGGAGCGGTGAAACCGCGGCCCGTCCTTTTCATCCGTGCTTAAGGTTTAAGCAAGGCTGCGGCGTTGCGCCTTTGCATCTGCGAAAGCAAATCATTGATTTCCTCCCATATTTGTGGTAGACAATAAGAACTGTTCCACAAAGCGGCATTCGCGTGCCCAAAAACATCACGAAAGCACCAGTTCACCTAGCGCGGTTTCCGTGACAAAGCCAGTCTTTGGATCTTGTCCTCGCAAATCGCGACAGGGGTAGTTTTCGCGCGCGTTTGGTCGGACCAGTATGGAGTCACCCGACGGTTCCCCCGTCTCATCCGGGCCTGACTGACCCGGCCCTGGCCTATGGGTGGTCAGGTGCGTAACAGGGAGTTTGTTAAACGAATGACGACCCAGCAGAAAAAATCTTCGGCACGCCACGGCTTCAAGACCGGCGAATCGATCGTGTATCCCGCCCATGGCGTAGGCACTATCACGGCAATCGAGGAACAGGAAGTGGCTGGTATGAAGCTCGAACTGTTTGTTATCGATTTTGAAAAGGACAAGATGCGCCTCAAGGTGCCGGTTGCAAAAGCCGTGAGCATCGGCATGCGCAAGCTGTCGGAAACGGATTTTGTCGAGCGCGCTCTGAAGGTTGTCCAGGGCAAGGCCCGCGTGAAGCGTACCATGTGGTCGCGCCGCGCGCAGGAATATGATGCCAAGATCAATTCCGGCGACCTGATCTCCATCGCAGAAGTCGTTCGTGACCTCTACCGTGCTGAGAACCAGCCCGAGCAGTCCTATTCCGAGCGTCAGCTCTACGAAGCGGCTCTCGACCGCATGGCGCGCGAGATTGCCGCCGTCAACAAGATGTCGGAAACCGAGGCGGTGCGCCTTGTCGAGACCAATCTCGCCAAGGGCCCCAAGCGCACCAAATTGACCGAAGAAGACGAGTCTCACGAAGAAGCTGCATAAGCTCTTTTTGCTTCTTCGCAAAAAAACCCGGCCTTGGCCGGGTTTTTTTATGGAACTTTTGCCCTGCCCGGGCGTTTACCCGCCGGTACGGCGAACAGTATCGCTGCCTGATAGGCGATGCTGCGACCCGAAACGATGAAGCGGAGCGGGGCTCTTCTTCATCTTCTCAACGAGGGGAACAGAACCAATGCCGCCAGTTGCCCTGCCTGTGACGCATCTCACGGGCAGAACCGCGTCTGATGGCAAGCCTCTGGTTCTGTGGGGACATTCAGTTTCACGGAGAGCGCGATGAATGCCATGTCAGCAGACCGCACAATGATCAAGATCGCCATGTCGGCGCCCTACCTTGCGCGGGAGGAAGAGCGTGACCTGGCTGTCCGCTGGAAGGACGATCAGGATCAGGATGCCCGCAACCAGATTGCACTTGCCCATATGCGGCTTGTCATCGCCATGGCCTCCAAGTTCCGCGGTTTCGGTCTGCCGATGAGCGACCTCGTACAAGAGGGCTATGTAGGGCTGCTGGAAGCGGCGGCAAGGTTTGAACCGGCGCGGGATGTTCGATTTTCCACTTATGCCAGCTGGTGGATCCGGGCGTCGATGCAGGATTATATCCTGCGCAACTGGTCGATCGTCCGCGGCGGCACAAGTTCGGCCCAGAAGGCTCTCTTCTTCAATCTGCGTCGGCTGCGCGCGAAACTCTCGCGTGGGGATGCGTCGGTCAGCCCGACGGCAATCCACGAAGAGATCGCAACGGCGCTGGGCGTCAGCCTCGCCGATGTCCAGACCATGGATGCCCGCCTCTCCAGCAACGACGCCTCGCTGCAGGCACCATCGATTGCCGGCGATTCCGACAGTGTTGAGCGCCTCGACATGCTGGAAAGCGACGAACCCCTGCCGGATGAGCAGGTCTCGGGAATGATCGATGGCGAACGGCGGCTGAAATGGCTTCAGGGCGCCCTCACCAAGCTGAATGATCGCGAGAAGAAGATCATCCATGCCCGTCGCCTGACGGATGATGGTGCGACGCTCGAAGCGCTCGGGGCCGAACTCGGCATTTCCAAGGAGCGCGTGCGGCAGATCGAGAGCCGCGCCATCGAGAAGCTGAAATCCGCCCTTGTCACCACCAATCCCCAGATGGCGGCTGCCTGTTGAGGCTAAGCAGACTTGCATGGGCCTGCCAACGCTTCGTCCATTCAGTGTTGTGTTGTCTTGACGCTGGTTCCGGTCGCAAAGCCGTGAAACACTTTTCCGGAACCCGCTTAGGCTGAGCCTGACCTGATCGGCCGGCCTGACCGCCGGCTCATGCTTTTTTCGATTGCTTGCGTTGCAGCCGATCTCCCTGTCCGGTGATCTGCCGTGACGCGCGGTCTCGACCGCGGAATCTTCTGGAAAAGCGGCTTTATTCAGAAATAATTTTCACCCGCTGTCCGGGCAAGACCGAAGCGCCGGCGGGCAGGGCGTTGATGAGCTTGAAGAGGTCGAGCTTGCGATCGGTCCCCATCATCCGCGCGGCCAGTGTGCCGATCGTGTCACTGGCACCGACCGTGATCACCCGGACCCGCAATGGCTTGATCTGCGCCACTTCGGCCGGAGTCATGCGCCGGAAACTCGTCCGCAGGATATTGGCTGTCGGTTCCAAGACCGCGCTTCCCTTCGGCACTGCCGTCAGGAAGCGGAAGATCTGGTCATCGACCCGCACGACGGTCACGTCGAATTCCCAGCGCTCGGCCGAGGCACGGGCCGTGGCGGCCGGCAATCCGTTGACGGTGGTTTCCCGAACCGTGCCCGGCAAGAGGCCGGCCACCCAGCCGCTCGTCAGGTAATTGGTCAGGCTCTGATTGTCCGGTGCCTTGACGCCGTCGAAACGGATCGCCGTCTCATCCGGTCCGGTGGCCAGGACCGCCTCGACCTTGTTGTCGATCCGGAACCCTTCAGGAACGTCGAACCGGATGCCGAGCCCGGCATGCATGAAGGTTTCGTTGCGCACATAGCCTTCTTCCGGACTGTCGCCATAGAGAAGTCCGTCGATCCCGGTCAGGTAGTAGTCGCGGCCACGATCGCCGACAGTGCCCTCCTGGCCGAAGGCACGGGCGTGCTGGCGCGCCAGTTCCACCCGCTGCGGCGCATTGGGATGGCTGGACAGAAAGTCGAGGCTCTGATCGGTCGCCGGATCCACCGCCGAGAAGCGGGCATAGGCGGCCATGGAATCGAGGAAGCGGGCAGCGGCATAGGGGTCGTAACCGGCTTCTCCCAGCATGCGCACGCCGATGACGTCCGCCTGCAGTTCCTGCTGGCGCGAGAAGGCCGCCAGGCGCAGCTTGCCGCGGGCAAGGGCCTGCTTGCCGGCGAGATCGCTGGACAGGACCTCCGCCACCACGCGGCTGGCAATGACTTCGGCTTCTTCCCGCTTCTGCCGTTCGATACCGTGATTGGCGGTCACATGCGCCATTTCATGGCTGAGAACCGCGGCAACTTCGGAAGCATCATTGGCGAGTGCCAGAAGGCCGCGGGTAACGTACAGATACCCGCCGGGCAGCGCGAAGGCGTTGATGGCCGGCGAGTTGAGAATGGTGATGCGGTAGGACTGGTTTGGGTTTTCCGAAACGGCCGTCAGCGCGCCGGTGATCCGGGCGACCAGGCGCTCTGTCTTGGCGTCATGATATTCGCCGCCATAGCTCGCAACGATCCGAGGATGCTCCCTTGCGCCCATCTGGGCCCGCGGATCATCCTTTTGCACCTGATCGACGATCTGGGGTGTCGAGGACGGCTTGATATCGGCCTGATAAGTCTGGTCGAGGATGGTCTGGCAACCGGAAAGCAGGGTGGAAGCCGCCAGAAGGGCAATCATCGGACGGCGGCTCCACCGCGGAAGGCCAAGGCGAACGTCTGGCTGGTGCCCGGGGCGCGCTCCGGCCTGGGTGGAACAGGAACCGATCGGTTTATGCATCTCGCACACAAGCACAGAGCGCCGATCTGCTTCAGTCAGATCGCCTTGCGCTCTGGTGCCGGACGCTGTCAAGTTCGCCTGTCTGATCGGCAAGTTCATTCTTCCAAATTTGCCATCCGGCGCATCGCGTGGCACATCGAAAATCCGCCGATGCCTCTCGTCCTGTGCCCTGCCTATGCCGATACCGGGTGCTTCTGCCCTCTTTGTACTTAAGTAGAACATTTGCCTTGGCAAACAATCACCGCCTGCGCTTTTGCAATGCGGGATGCCATCGACACGCGTCCAAAATGTGGCGCTTGCGTTTACGCTTTATGAAGAGCTGAGAAATTTGCTGATCGCAGCAGGAGCGTCCTGCCCCAGGAAGCGGCTCGTGGCGCCGGCAAAGACGATCCGGCCCTGATCTATGAAGAGGACACTGTCGGCCAGGCGGCGCACATCCTCGATGTCATGCGTAACGAAGAGCACGGTGCTTGCCGCCTCGCGATGGAGATCCAGCAGAAGATCGGCCATGGACCGTTTGAGGGCCGGATCCAGCGCGGCAAAGGGCTCGTCCAGCAGGAGAATAGGGCGCCGGCGCACCAGAGCGCGGGCCAGCGCGACCCGCTGCCGCTCGCCGCCCGATAGCGTTCCCGGCTTCCGCGTCTCATAACCGGCAAGGCCGACGCGGTCGAGCGCCTGGACGACGGCCTTCTTTTGCTCTGCGGTCAGGCGCAGGCGCGGATCGATGCCGAGCCCGATATTGGTGGCGAGGTCGAGATGGGCAAACAGATTATTATCCTGAAAAACCAGCGAGATCGGCCGCTGCCCGGGCGGCATGTGATCTGCGGCTTCACCATGGATCAGGATCGTGCCGCTGTCGGGTCTCTCGAAACCGGCAATCAGGTTCAGCAGCGTCGATTTGCCGGAGCCTGAAGGGCCGGCAATGGCGGTGATCCCGCCTGCCGGAATGCGGCACTCATAGGCAAAATCGGTGGTGCCGAGCCTCAGGCGAACCGTCTGGAGCTGGATTGCCGGCGCGGGGGTCATGGGCGGTCGTCCTTGTTGCCCGCCGTGCCAAGCAGGGTCAGGATCAGGCACACAATGCCAAGGATCAGCGCCAGCCCGTCGGCATCATGGGTTCGATAGCTTCCAAGCCTGCTGTAGATCAGCCAGGGCAGGGTCACAAGGTCATGCGAGCCGAACAGGGCGACGGCACCGAGATCGCCGAGCGACAGGGCCATGGCAAAGGAGAGCGCCATGAAGATGGGTCGCTTCAGGATCGGCCAGTCGACGCGGCGAAACCTGCTCCAGCCATGGATGGCAAGGCTTGCGCTGAGCCGCCGCGTGCGCGCGAGATGCGCTTCGACCGCCGGCTCCAGCACGCGCATGACGAAGGGCAGTGCCATCAGCGCATTGATTGCGGCGATAAGAAAGGGTGCGGCGGCCGTAAGGTTCACGACGGGGCGGAGGAGGAGGAACCAGCCGGTCCCAAGGACGACGGGCGGGACCAGCAGGACCAGCGATGACAGGACGGCCAGCAGCGCTGAAAAGGCGCCGAGCGCCCGGCTGGGCCGCCGGCGTGTTTGCACGACCGAGCGTGAGAGAATGATACCGCTCGCCAGACCCAGCGACAGAAAGGCGGCCGTGACTGCGATCGACAGGCTGGTTTTGCCTGCCTGCCAGACCTCCGGAAGGGTCAGAAGCCGCGCGAGATCGGCACGCAGGCCGGCGACCAGGATCGACAGGAGCGGCAGCACGAGGAAGAGCGTCGCAAGGGCAATCACCGTTGCATCGACGATTACGGCCGCCCGGCCTTGCGCATCGAAGCGGCGAATGGCACGCCCCTCGCTGGCACCGGTGGAGGCCTTCGGGGCAAGCCAGAAGAGCAGGCAGAGGATGAGGCCCGTCAGAAGGATCTGCAGCAGGGCCAGCGATACGGCGCGCGGCGGATCGAAGTCGAAACGCAGCGCCTGGTAGATCGCCACCTCGAGCGTCGTGGCGGCAGGTCCGCCGCCAAGCACCAGGACGAGGGTGAAGCTGGTGGCGCAGAGCATGAAGACAAGGCTCGCGACACCCGGAATGACGCGCAGTAAAGCGGGCGCTTCGATAAAGCGCAGCACAGACCAGGGGCTCATGCCAAGGCTGGCGGATAGCCGCCAATATTCCGCCGGCAGGCGCTCGATGGCGGTCAGCAGGAGCCGCGCGGCAAGCGGCAGGTTGAAGAAGACATGCGCAAGCAGGATGCCCCCAAGCCCGTAGAGGCTGATCGGCTGCTGAAGCCCTAACGCCGCCAGAGCATCGTTGACCAGCCCCTGCCTACCAAAAATGCCGATCAGTCCCAAGGCGCCGATCAGGGCCGGCAGCCCCATAGGCACAGCCATCAAACGGAGGATGACGGTGCGGCTCACGAAACGCGGTCGTCTGGCGAGAGAGATGGCGACCGGAACCGCAAGACCCACCGAAAGAAGCGTCGACAGGATAGCCTGCAGCAGGGTGAAGCGCAGGATCTCCAGCGTATAGGCGTCGAAGATCGCGCCGGCCCCGGTGCCGGTGCCGGGAACGGCCAGGAGCAGCGATGCCGTCGGCAAGGTGACGAAGATGCCGATCAGCGCAAGGCTTGCCGCGCCGGCGGTGAGGCCGCGCTTGAATTGCGCCTCTGTCAGCATCAGGCGGTCACCCCATGCGCCTTGCCATGCCGGTTCCGTGCAAACGGCAACCGCATCTGGCCTATTGCCTGCTCATGGCCGTCAGCCATTCACGGATCCAGGCCTGTCGGTTCCCAGCCACGTCTGCCGGCGGCATCAGAAATGTCTTCGCCGGCTTGATCAGCGCGGAAAAAGCCTCAGGCAACGGATCGGCGGTCGCCGCAACCGGCATCATCCAATTGGTGGTCGGAATGATGGACTGGAATTCGGGAGACAGCGTGAAGGCCAGGAAATCCTTTGCCAGTTGCGGATGTCTTGCCGATTTCAGCATTCCCGACACTTCGATCTGAATATAGTGTCCTTCGGCAAAGGGCGCGGCCTGATAGCGGTCCGACTTCTCCTCCACCATGTGATAGGCGGGAGAGGTGCTGTAGGAGAGGACCATCGGCGCCTCGCCCTTGGTGAAGAGGCCATAGGCTTCCGACCAGCCGGGCGTCACGGTCAGAATGCGATCCGTGAGCTTGGCCCAGGCCTGGTCCGCCTGATCGCCATAGATCGACTTTATCCATAGCAGCAGGCCCAGGCCAGGCGTCGAGGTGCGGGGATCCTCGATAACCAGTTTTTGTGCCGGATCGCCCTCCACCAGTTCCTTCATGCTTTTGGGCGGCGTCTTGATGGCCTGCGTGTCGTAGACCACGGCGAAATAGCCGTAATCATACGGGACGAAGCTGTCGTCCTCAAAGCCGCCCGGGATGGTGACAGCCGCCATCTCGATGCCGTGCGGCTGAAACAGTCCGCTATCCTTCGCCTCCTGGATCAGGTTGGTATCGAGGCCGAGCGCGATATCCGCCTCGCCGCCGGCCCCTTCGAGTTTCAGCCGCGTCAGAAGCGCGACGCCATCTGCCACGCCGACGAAATTGACCGTGCATTGGCAGGTGCGTTCGAAGGCGGCCTTGACCTTCGGGCCAGGCCCCCAATCCGCCAGGAAGCTTTCATAGGTATAGACGGTCAGAACCGGTGGCTCCTCCGCCCGCGCGGGCAGGACGCCAAGAAGGGTGGTCAATGCTGTGAAGGAATAGGCAAGCCATCTGCGCATCAGCGCCTCCATATCTCGTCAAAACGGGGAATAGGCGCTGATCGTGAGCCGTCTAATCCCTCCGCCGGTGCTAACCGGATCAGGTTCTTCGGGTTGGCATGGCCTCTCAGCCGCGCAAGGCGGCACCCCGTTAGAGCAGCAAAGATGTAGCTTCAGCCCGCGGCTTTGACAAGTGGCGGATGTGATGATGCGGATGACGCATAGGGATCAACCCTTTGCCTGCGCAGCAAGGGTCAATGGAAAAGACCGGGCCAACGGAAACGTCTGTCCCGGCGGCACCGGCGCAGGGCGCCTTCAGTGATGGGTGTGGGAAAACACCTTCAGGCCGTTGGGAACAACCGCGGCCCAACCATTGCGGTTCGCCAGCGCGTAATCGATGCATTCCTCGATCACCTGCGGCATGACGGGCTTGGTCAAGACGCCCAGCGAGCAATCGGCGCGACCGCGAAGCTGCTCCGGATTGGCCGTCATGAAGATCACGGTGATGCCGTAACGCTCGGCAAGTTCGCGTGCGATCGCCGGTCCCGTCGCGCCGTCGGCGAGATTGACATCCACCAGCGCGACATCGGCTTCTGCCGCCAGAGCAAGTGCCTTGTCCCGGCCCGTGGCAAGTCCGGCGACGGTCAGGCCCATGCCTTCGATAATATCGGCGACATCCAGCGCGATCAGGAACTCGTCCTCAACGATGAGGACCCGCTGATCCCTAGCTGTCTCTTCCAGCCGACGACTCATAACATTTGCCGACATGGTCTGCCCTCTGCTCGTTAATCCCAGCGTATCTGCCAGCGTCTCCGAATGAGCGCGCTATTGTCAGTCGAACGGCGATGTCAGAATTTTGTTCCGGCTCCGGACGATTAATGAAAACAATAACTAGTTGTTAATACTGAGAATCTGGCTTTTAGCCCTCAAGTTCCTCGCGCAGCATCTCCAATTCCAGCCATTCTTCCTCCATCTTTGCCAGGCGGGTGCGCAGGCCTTCCAGCTCGCCGGCAATGCGATGGAAGGCCGCCGGGTCCTTGGTAAAGAGGGTCGGATCAGCCATTTTCGCCTCGCGCGCGGCAATCTCGGCTTCGACCTTCTCCATCTCCTTCGGCAGGGTTTCCAGCGCGAATTTCTGCTTGTAGGACAGCTTGGCCTTTGCCTTCGGCGCTTGCACGGCGGCAGTGGCGGAGCCGTCTGCCTTGGCCTTCTCCGCCTTGCGCCTCTCGTCCAGCGCTCCTTTGCGCTGCGCCATCATGTCCGTGTAGCCGCCGGCATATTCGATCCAGCGGCCGTCGGGCATGTCCGGATCGGCCGGCGCAATGGTGGAGGTCACGGTACGGTCAAGGAAATCGCGGTCATGGCTGACGAGGATGACGGTGCCATTATAGCCCGATACGATTTCCTGCAGCAGATCCAGCGTCTCGATGTCCAGGTCGTTGGTCGGCTCGTCAAGGATCAAGAGGTTGGAAGGCTTGGCCATGATCCGCGCCAGGATCAGCCGGGCGCGCTCGCCGCCGGACAGGTTCTTGATCGGCGTGCGCATCTGTTCCGGCTGGAACAGGAAATCTTTCATATAGCCCGCCACATGTCGCTGTTCGCCGTTGACCAGGAGGGTCTCGCCGCGCCCGTCGGTCAGATAATGGCTGAGGCTGTCGTCCAGATTCAGGTCCTCGCGCTTCTGGTCCAAAGTGGCGATGTCCAGATTGGTGCCGAGCTTGATCACGCCCGAATCGGGTGCGAGCTGGCCCGTCAGCATTTTCAAGAGCGTCGTCTTGCCGGCGCCGTTCGGTCCCACGAGGCCGATGCAATCGCCCCGGTGCACCCGGATCGAGAAGGGGGAAACGATCTGGCGATCGCCATAGCGCTTGGTGATCTGATCCGCCTCGATCACCAGCTTGCCGCTTTCCTTGCCTTCGGTCATGGCAGCCTGAATTGTGCCCTGCGGGCCGCGATGGCCGCGATATTGCGAGCGCAGCGATTGCAACTCGCCGAGGCGACGCATATTGCGCTTGCGCCTGGCGGTCACGCCGTAGCGCAGCCAATGCTCCTCCCGCTCGATCTGGCGCCCCAGCTTGTGCTGCTCCAGCTCCTCGGCCTCCAGCACCTCGTCGCGCCAGGCCTCGAAATGGGCAAAGCTGCGGTCCATGCGCCGCGATGTGCCGCGGTCCAACCAGACGACGGCCGTCGATACCCGTTCGAGAAATCGCCGGTCGTGCGAGATCAGAACGAGCGCGCTGCGCGTCTTTTGCAGCTCGCCTTCAAGCCATTCGATGGTCGGAAGGTCGAGATGGTTCGTCGGCTCGTCCAGCATCAGGATATCCGGCTCGGGCGCCATGACGCGGGCAAGCGCGGCGCGCCGTGCCTCGCCGCCGGAGAGCTGGTGGGGATCCTCTTCGCCCGTCAGTCCCAGGTGCTCCAGCAGGTATGTGACCCGGTAGGGATCGTCGCCTGGACCGAGACCCGCTTCGGCATAGGTCTGGACGGTGGTGAAGCCGGCAAAATCCGGCGCCTGTTCCAGGTAACGGATGGTGGCGGACGGATGACGGAAAACCTCTCCGGATTGCGCCTCCACCATGCCGGCGGCGATCTTCATCAGCGTCGATTTGCCGGAGCCGTTGCGGCCGACAAGGCAGATCCGGTCACCGGGCTCCACCTGCAGGTTGGCGCCGTCGAGCAGCGGAGTACCGCCGAAACTCAGGCGGATATCGTCAAGTTTCAGGATAGGAGGTGCCATGGGCGGTCAGGCTCCGGAATGATCATAGGGGCGTGCGAGCAGGATCGCGCGGCCGCGCTTCAGCGAGACGGAGATCGGCCCTTCCGCAATATTGGACAGAGTGCGGGACGAGCCGAATGTCAGTGAGAAATCGTTGAGCGGATAACGGGCATTGCGGATGGTCAGCCCCTCCAGGGCCGTGAAGCCCAGGACCGAAAACAGGGCGCCTTTCGGCAGCTCCAGTTCCAGCTGGCTATCCGCCACGAAAGGATAGGCCTCTTCCTCGCCGGAGGTGAGGACCGCTTCGAACCCGTCCTCCACCAGGCCGAGCGCGTTCAGATAGTGCTGCAGCGCATGGTCCGACCGCTCGCCGCCAAGCGCTCCGGCCAGAACCAGACGCGAGGCATCCTTGGCAATGGCCTCAGCCACGGCGATTTCGCCATCCGTCGCCGCCTTGGTGGCGGGATAGGTCCGCCGCTCCACGTTCGGATAGCGGGCCGAGAGTGCCGCATCGCTGCTGTCGAAATCGCCCACCCACAATTCCGGCAAGAGGTGAAGGGCGGCGGCATGGCGCATGCCGCTATCGGCGGCAATCGAGCGTGTTCCCTTCGTCAGCGCCCGCAGGCGATCGGTCAGGACAAGATTGCCGCCAAGAAGAATGGTGAAGGAAGAGCTGGTCATGACCTGCCCTTAGCGCATCTTCCGGCAAAAGGAAAAGGCCGATGCGCCGGCAGGACGGATCAGACCCTGCGGGGCCGCTTCAGGAGGCCGATCAGCGCTTTTTCGGCGCGGATGCCTCGGCGCTCTTGATCTGGGTGGTGAAGCTGCTGACAGGCGCCGTGGACGGCTTTTCCTTGTCCTTCTTAGGCTTCCTTGCTTCGCGATTGGAACGGACTTGACCTTTGGCCATGGGATTTAATCCTTGCTTGTCCGGTGGGCAGCCGGTGCGGCGGCCTTTGCCGGTAGTGATGAGGCATGAAAGTGGAAACGAAGGCCGTCGATTGCCGAGACGCGCAGCGGCAATCGAGAGCGCAGAAGCTTGTGGGGTCAGCCGAGAAGCGCCGGACCGCATTTGCTCCTGCCTTGATCGTTCGAATTCCGTCGGAACGTGGCCAACGCCGGTCGTCAGTCCAGGTGTCGGAGCGCGCTTCGAAGCATCCGGGGATGCCGCATTCAGCCTGACACACGGACAGGCGAACGCAAAGCGCAAAACGCCGTCCCGCCAGGATTTGCACGTGCGTGCCGGGAGAAGGTGTCTCGTCTTGCGCAACAGGGGAGGCGGCTCTACCTTCTGGCGCATCAGAGGCGCCCGACAATCAGGATCAGACATGCAGTTTACAGGCACCGCCGATTACATTGCCGACAAGGACCTGATGGTGGCGGTCAATGCCGCGATCCGGCTGGAGCGCCCGCTGCTGGTCAAAGGCGAGCCTGGAACCGGCAAGACGGAACTGGCACGGCAGGTGGCGGCGGCGCTCGGCATCGAGATGATCGAATGGACCATCAAATCCACTACCAAGGCGCAGCAGGGGCTTTATGAATATGATGCTGTTTCCCGCCTGCGCGACAGCCAGCTCGGCGATCCGCGCGTCAACGAGGTTTCCAATTATATCCGCCGCGGCAAGCTGTGGCAGGCCTTTTCCTCCGACGCCAAGGTCGTGCTGCTGATCGACGAGATCGACAAGGCGGATATCGAATTCCCGAACGACCTGCTTCAGGAACTCGACCGCATGGAATTTCACGTCTACGAAACGGGGGAGACGGTGCGGGCGAAGGTTCGCCCTATCGTCATCATCACCTCCAACAATGAAAAGGAGCTGCCGGATGCCTTTTTGCGCCGCTGCTTCTTTCATTATATCCGCTTCCCGGATGCCGACACGCTGTCGCGCATCGTCGAGGTCCACTATCCGGGCATCAAGCAGCGTCTGGTCAGCGCCGCACTGACACAGTTCTACGAGATCCGCGAGATGCCGGGGCTGAAGAAGAAACCGTCCACCTCCGAGGCGCTGGACTGGATCCGGCTCCTGGTCTCCGATGACGTCGATCCGGAGGATCTGCGTGCCGATGTGAAGACGGCGCTGCCGAAGCTGCATGGCGCGCTTCTGAAGAACGAGCAGGACGTACACCTTTTTGAACGCATGGCCTTCATGGCCAGACGGGAGCGGTGATGGTGGACGCCGTCAAGGTGCTGATATTTGCCACCTGGCAAGACCGGCTTCTGGTGTTCGACGAGCCGGATTTTCCGGATGTGCCGCTGCAGGTTCCCGGCGGCACGGTGGAGAGTGGCGAAGATCTGGCGTTCGCGGCCGCACGGGAATTCTTCGAGGAGACCGGGCTTACGCCGGAATCCGAGCTCAAGCCGCTGTTCAGCCACGACTACGGTTTCGTGCTGGATGGGCAGAGGCTGGTCCATCGCCGCCACTTCTTCCATCTGCGCCTGTCCGGCCTGTATGAAGAGAGCTGGTTGCACGTCGAGGAAACCCCATTTGGCGGCGGCGATCCTGTCCAGTTCCGGTTGCGCTGGATCCATCTTGCCTAGGTGGACCGGCATTTCGGCGAGACGATGGCCGAAGCGCTGGCGGCGCTCGCAAGGCATGCTGTTTCCCAGGAATTGACCTGCGAGGAAGAAGAGCCTATTTAGAACAATCATCGTGGTGATTTGGCCGGCCGGCTTGCAGCCACGTTAAACAAGTCGCTAAAGGGCCGCGAGAAGAGAAAGAAACCTTCCACGGACCGGTCGCGATCTATCGCCACCGGTTTTTTTGTTTTTGTCGAGTTTGCGCCATGCCGATCAAGATTCCAGATGCACTTCCCGCCTTCCAGACTCTGGTGAACGAGGGCGTCCGGGTGATGACAGAAACAGTGGCGGTCCGGCAGGATATCCGGCCGCTGCAGATCGGCCTGCTCAATCTCATGCCGAACAAGATCAAGACCGAGGTGCAGATGGCGCGTCTGGTCGGGGCCTCGCCCCTGCAGGTGGAACTGTCGCTCGTGCGCATTGGCGGCCACAAGGCCAAGAACACGTCCGAGGAGCATCTTCTGTCCTTCTACGAGACCTGGGACGAGGTGAAGGACCGCAAGTTCGACGGCTTCATCATTACCGGAGCGCCGGTCGAAACCCTGCATTACGACGATGTGACCTATTGGGACGAGATGCGGCAGATTTTCGACTGGACGCAGACCCATGTGCATTCGACACTCAATGTCTGCTGGGGCGCGATGGCCGCCATCTATCACTTCCACAAGGTTCCCAAGCATGAGCTGAAGGAAAAGGCCTTCGGCGTCTATCGCCACCGCAATCTTTGCCCGTCATCCATCTATCTCAACGGTTTCTCGGATGATTTCCAGGTGCCGGTATCGCGCTGGACGGAGGTGCGCCGTGCCGATATCGAAAAGGTGCCGGGGCTGGAAATCCTGATGGAATCAGAAGAGATGGGCGTTTGCCTGGTGCATGAGAAGAAGTGCAACCGCCTCTATATGTTCAACCATGTCGAATACGACTCCACCTCGCTGGCGGAGGAATATTTCCGCGACGTCAATGCCGGCATTCCCATCAAGATGCCGCACAACTATTTTCCCCATAATGATGCGACGCTTCCGCCGCAGAATCGCTGGCGCAGCCATGCGCATCTTCTGTTCGGAAACTGGATCAACGAGATCTACCAGACGACGCCGTACGAGCTGGGGCAGATCGGAACGCTCTGAAGGACGCCGCCCGTGTTCATCCCGTTTTTCCTGCGATTGAAGGAGGCCAAGGTTCCCGTCACGCTGCGGGAATATCTGGACCTCCTGGCGGGAATGGAAGCGGGCCTGGCCGATTTCGACATCGAAGCCTTCTATTTCCTGGCGCGTGCCGCCCTGGTGAAGGATGAGCGGCATATCGACCGGTTCGATCAGGTCTTTGCGGCACAGTTTCGCGGGCTTTCGGCGCTTGCCGATTCAGCCGGCATGGATGTCGGGCACGTGCCGGAGGCATGGCTGCGAAAATTGGCCGAAAAACACCTGACGCCGGAAGAGAAGGCGCTGGTGGAAAGCCTCGGCGGCTTCGAGAAGCTGATGGAGACCCTGAAGAAGAGGCTGGAGGAGCAGCAGGGCCGGCATCAGGGCGGGTCGAAATGGATCGGCACGGCCGGAACCTCTCCGTTCGGCGGCTATGGCTATAATCCCGAAGGCGTGCGGATCGGCCAGGACAGCTCCCGTCACCGGAAGGCCGTGAAGGTCTGGGACAGCCGCGACTTCCGCGATTTCGACGACAGCCGGGAGATCGGCACGCGCAATATCAAGGTGGCGCTGAAGCGCCTGCGCCGCTGGGTGCGGCAGGGCGCGGCCGACGAGCTGGATCTGGACGGCACCATCCGCTCGACTGCCGAGCACGGTTATCTGAGCGTGCAGACGCGGCCGGAACGGCGCAATTCGGTGAAGCTTCTGATGTTCTTCGATGTCGGCGGCTCAATGGACGACCATGTCATGATCGTGGAGGAGCTGTTTTCGGCGGCGCGCGCCGAGTTTCGGCATCTGGAGCATTTCTACTTCCACAACTGCCTTTACGAGAGCGTGTGGCGCGACAATCGGCGACGGGCCGAACGGCTTCTGGTTGCCGATCTCCTGCGCAGCTATGGCCCCGATTACCGGGTGATCTTCGTCGGCGATGCAACCATGAGCCCCTATGAGATCACCCATTCCGGGGGCTCTGTGGAACATTGGAACAAGGAACCGGGCGCCTTGTGGATGCAGCGCGTGACCGGCCATTTTCGTCGCGTGGCCTGGATCAATCCGGTGGCGCCGTCGCAATGGGATTTCACCCAGTCCGTTATTCTGCTGCGCCATTTGCTGGAGCAGCGCATGTTCCCGCTGACGCTGCAGGGTCTGGACCAGGCCATGCAGACGCTTGCGCGCTGAGCCCGAGATGGCGATTGATTAAGCCATCGAAATCGGCCAGTTTGCGCCGCGATGACATCAAGCGACAGGACATGGATCATGACGACGCAGGGCGAGATCTTCGGCACCACGCCGCAGGGCGAGACAGTTTACCGGGTGAAGATTTCGGGCGGCGGGCTGACGGCGCATGTGATGAGCTGGGGCGCCGTCATTCAGGATCTGCGACTGGATGGCCATGACGCGCCGCTGGTGCTCGGCTTCGACCGTTTCGAGGATTATCCGGCTTACTCGTCCTATTTCGGCGCGACGCCCGGCCGCGTTGCCAACCGCATCGGCAAAGGGCAGTTCACCCTCGACGGACAAGCCTATCAGCTCGACCTCAACCAGAACGGCAATACTCATCTGCACGGCGGCCGTGATGGTCTCGGCAGGACCAACTGGGCCATCATCGCCCATTCGCAGAACAAGGTCATGCTGCAGGTGACTGATCCTGATGGTCGCGCCGGCTATCCGGGCAATTGCACCGTCACAGCGACCTATGAGCTGAAGGATGACGGCACGCTCAATGTCGTCTACGAGAGCGTGACCGACCAGCCGACGCTCGCCAATATCTGCCAGCACACCTATTTCAACCTGGATGGGCGCGACGATATTCTTGGCCACGACATCATGATTGCCGCCGATCACTATCTGGAGCTTGACGAGAACCAGGTGCCGACCGGAAGACAGCTCCCAGTGGCCGGCACGCCGATGGATCTTCGACAGCTCGGGCCTGTGCGCCGCAGCGAGGCCAATGGCGCGCAGGTCGATTTCGACCATAATTACTGCCTGTCCGACACGCGGGTGGAGAAGCGCTCTGTGGCTCTCGTCCGCAGCGTCAATTCCGGTGTCGCCATGGAGGTCCGCACGACGGAACCCGGCGTGCAGCTTTATTGCGGATTCAAGCTGAAGCCGACAGTGCCCGGCCTGTTCGGGAAGCTGTACGGACCCTATGCCGGCCTCTGCCTGGAAACGCAGATCTGGCCCGATGCCATCAATCACGAGGGTTTCCCAAGCGCCGTTCTTCGCCCTGGCGAGGTTCTGCGTCAGGAGACGGATTACGTCTTCTCCAAGAGCTGATCTTGTATTTCACTCCCTTGCCGGACCGGATGCCTCATCCAGGTCCGGCAGACCGGAGCCAGCATGTTCGACTTCAATCCGCTCATCCAAAGCATCTCCCCGCCGCCGGTGCCCGCGGTCCAGGCCTGGGCGCGCAGCTATGATGGAAGCCGGGGGCCGCTCGTCGACCTGTCCCAGGCCGTGCCGGGCTATCCGGCTCATCCGCATATGCTGGAGCTCCTCAGCGAAAAGGCAGGATCGGCGGCTTATGCCGGTTACGGTCCGATCGAGGGGGAGGCCGTGCTGCGGCAGGCCTATGCCGATCATGTCGGCAAGCTCTATGATGCGTCGCTTGGCCCCGCCAACATTCATATGACAGCTGGATGCAACCAGGCCTTTGTCTGTGCGGCCATGGCCGTGGCCGGAGCCGGCGATGCGGTGCTGATGACCGAGCCCTATTATTTCAACCACGAGACCACGCTGGGCATGCTCGGCATTCGCAGCCGCTTCGTCGCCTGCGAGGCGAGCGACGGCTTCCTGCCACGGGTGGAGGCGATCGATGAGGCCTTGCTGCCGGATGTGAAGGCGCTGGCACTTGTCTCACCGAACAATCCGACGGGCGCCGTCTATCCGCCGGACCATCTGGCGGCGATCGCCGATCTGTGCCGCAGCCGCGGCATCTGGCTTATCCTGGACGAGACCTATCGCGATTTTCTGCCCGTGGCGGATCGTGCTCCGCATGGCCTCTTCTGCCGCAACGGGTGGCAGGACTTCGTCATCTCGCTCTACAGTTTCTCCAAGAGTTTCTGCATACCGGGTCACCGGCTGGGGGCGATCACGGCAGGGCCGGCGGTCATCGCGCAGGTCACCAAGATCATGGACAATCTGCAGATCTGCGCACCGCGCGCCGCCCAGGCGGCCGTGGCGGATGCCTTGCCCCGGCTCGCGCCGTGGCGGGAGGAGAACCGCCTCGAAATCCTGCGACGGGCAGACTGTCTTCAAGCCACGCTTGCCGATCTGCCCGACTGGCAGCTTGCATCGGTGGGAGCGTATTTCGCCTTCGTGCGGCACCCGTATCACGATCGAACCTCTGCCGAGATTGCGCGAGAGCTGGCCAGCCAGGCAGGGATTTCATGCATTCCGGGCGGCTATTTCGGCCCGCGGCAGGAGCTCTATCTGCGCTTTGCCTTCGCCAATGCTGATGTGGAGGGCATTGCTCGATTGAGGGAGCGCCTGCAGGGTTTTTCGCTCTGATCAGGACAGAAACAGGGTTCCCAGCAGGAATACGGCGCTCTTGACGATGGCGTAGACGACGCCGGCGACCAAAGCCAGCGCGGTGAGGCCCGTCGCAAGGCCGAGGCCGATCCATATGCCGTCCTTTTCCAGTATGCCGAAGGCCAGCACACATAGCGCAACCGCCGGCAGCATGTTGCCGAGCGGGATGGGCATCACCAGCACCAGCGCCAGGATGAGGCAGAAGCCGCCGATCAGCCGCTCCGCCAGACGGCCGGACAGGGCCGGGAAACGCGGCCGCAGCAGCCGCTCGGCACGCAAGATCCACGGAGTGACTGTGTCGACGATTGCAGCGAAGCGATTGCGCGGCATGGCGCGGACGGCGATCATCCTCGGCAGCCATGGTGCCTGGCCCAGCGCCATCTGCGCGGCCTGGAAGAGCAGCGGGATCGCCAGAACGGAGGAGGTGCCGGGCGGCGTCGGCAAGGCGTTCGGCACGGCAAAGACGAAGATTAGGGCGCCGAATGCACGATCCCGCATGGCATCCAGAAGATCGGCGACCTGGATGACGTCGCGCGACGGATCGTCCGCCAATTCCCGCAGGACTGCCGAAAACCGCAGCATCTGCGCGTGTGGGTAAGAAGCCGGTGCGGGCACAAGCGGGTGCGGAGAAAAAACCATGGGCGATCCGGCCTTGAGGGAAAAGGGTCTTGCCGATGAAGCTGGTCGTGCTGGGCGGATTGCAAGTGCCACATGAACATGGCCGTTTCGTAACAGGCGGCAGCAAAAAGGCTCCCGGCTTTGCATGGCCGGGAGCCTTCTTTAAGATCTGCCCGTCGGACGGCAGGCGGTTGCTGACGCTAGAGAGTCTTTCTTTGGCGCTCCGGGCTTACGAAAGACCGAATTCCACTCTTGATCCTAGAACTGCATGTCGTCTTCGAAGCCGACATCCTCTACGGGTGCCTCTTCCTCAGGCCCGGCATCGGCGGCGGGGTTCTCGGCCGCCTGGGCTTCGTCACCGGAGAGCATGCCGGCAATGGCATTGCCCAGCAGGACGCCGCCAGCGACACCCATGGCCGTCTGCGCGGCGCCGGCCAGGAAACCGCCGCCCCGGGCGGGCTGGCCATAGCCCTGGCCAAACCCCTGGCCCATTGGCTGGCCTGCTTGCGGGCCTGGTTGTGGACCCCAGGGATTGCGCGGCGCTGCCTGCGGCTGTCCCGGCAGTCCTCCCATGGGTGGCATGGGTGACATGCCCGGGCGCGGTGCCTGGCGCGCCGGCGGCGCACTGTTGCCGAACAGGCTCGAGAAGAAGCCGCCGCCGGAGGCCGGCCGTGCGGCCAGCTGGCTCTCCAATTCCTCGATCCGCCGCTGTGCCTGATCGAGTGCCTGTTCCTGCACAACGATCGTCTGCGCCATGAAATAGGGTGCGCCCGGCTGGCGTGCGACGCGATCGCGGATAAAGGCATCCGCTTCCGCATCGCGCGGCCCCGATTGGCTCTCGACGTGAGAGAGCTTGCCGAACAGACCCTCGATCGCCTGGCGGTCGTTGTCGTCCATGTGTGGGTTCCTCCTTGAAAAGGGCGGGAGCGGTTACTCGTCGCGCTCGCCGGTGAGGCTCAACAGAAGCTGGAAGATGTTGACGAAGTTCAGGTACAGTGAGAGCGCGCCGAAGACGGCAAGCTTCTGCTGGCTCTCCTGATCGACATTTTCAGCATATTGTTCCTTGATGTTCTGCGTGTCCCAAGCCGTCAGGCCGATGAAGACGATGATGCCGATGATGGAGATGGCAAACTGCAGGGCGCTGGAACCGAGGAAGATGTTGACCACGGAGGCGATGACGACGCCGATCAGGCCCATGATCAGGAAGGAGCCGAACTTGGCGAGGTCACGCTTGGTGACATAGCCGTAAAGGCTCGTGGCGCCGAACATGGTGGCGGCGATGAAGAAGGTCCGAGCAATGCTGGCGCCGGTGAAGACAAGGAAAACCGAAGCGAGCGACAGGCCCATGACGGCGCAGAAGGCCCAGAAGGTCAGCTGCGCGGTGGAGGAAGACATCGTCTGGATCTTGAACGAGAAGAAGAAGACGAAGGCCAGCGGCGCCAGCATCACAACCCATTTCAGCGGGCTGGAGAAAATCGGCACGTAAAGGGCAGGGGTCGTGCCGACGATGAAGGCGACGATGCCGGTGATGAGCAGGCCAAGCCCCATATAATTGTAGACGCGCAGCATGTGCTGGCGCAGTCCCTCGTCGAAGGCGGCCTGGGACTGGACGGCTGAATTATAGCCGAAGCGCGGGTTCATGATGTTCTCCTGTGGTTGGTCGTCAGTAGAGGGAACGGGCAAGCTGCTCCGCCTCCGTCTTGAGGCGGGAGGCGTCCTGTCGTTCCGAAACAAGGGCATAGGCGACTTCGCCGATCTGCCAGTAGGACGCATCGACGGCTCCATCGCGCGCCAGCGTCACCGGCTGGACGGCAAAGAAGCCGGGGCGGACGGCAAACAGCGAAAGCTTCACCTGGCTTTCGTCGGTCACCGACATCTCGACGCTCGGACCGAAGGCCGAGGGGAAGATCTGCACATCGGATACCGCCCAGCCCTTCGGGATCTGCGGCATCACGATAGCGGTCGCGGAGCGGATCTCGCCGGCATCATAATGCGCCGAGCCGGCCTGCGAGGGCATGGTCTCCCGCAGCAGCGAGGTGCCATGCGCCCGGATCGCCTCCTCCACGAAAGAGGGGGCCGGGGTGGAGGCTTCAACCGGCGAGACGGTCAAGGGACCGAACTGGGTGCTGAGCGCCCAGCCGCCGGCAATCAGAGCCACGGTGGCCGCCAGGCGCTGCAGGCGGCCGAAATGGTGGTTGCGCGACAGGGCCGATTGCAGCCGCCGGGCCGCCTCGCGCGTTTCGGCGCGGCCCGGATGCCGGTTGCCGGCCAACGCCAGGCGAAGCTCCCCCTTGATGGCGAGATCGGCCATTACCCGCGCGGCGATCTCCGGATGTTCCGACAGATGGGCCTCGACCTCGATTCGGCGCGCGGCGTCCAGCTGGTCGTCGATATAGGCTTCGAGATCGGAAGTCTGGATCGGATCAACGGGTGTCATCGCGTCCTCCTTCGATAAGTTTCAGGTGATTGCCGGCGGCGGTCGCAGCCGCATCGCCGTTTTCGAACTCACGCAGCCGCTGGCGCGCACGTGAAATCCGCGACATCAGCGTACCGACGGGAATAGCGAGCGCATCGGCCGCCTGCTGATAGGTCAGGCCTTCAATGGCCACGAGATGGAGCGCATCCCGCTGCTCGTCGGGCAGGGCGAAGAAAGCCTGGCGCAACTGCTTGAGGCGGATGGACTGATCCGGATCGGCGACATGCGTGGTCTCGCCGAGCTCGGCCGCCGCCTGGTGTCTGGCTGTCGATGCCTTTGATCGGCGCAGCCGGTCGATATGGGTATTGTGCAGGATGGAGAAGAGCCAGGTGCGCAGATTGCCGCCCGAGCGAAAACTCGTCTTGCGCTCAAAGGCCTTTACCAGGGCATCATGGACCAGATCTTCCGCATCATCGGCATTGCGCACAAGCGAACGGGCATAGCGGCGGAGTGCGGCCAGCTGGTTCAGGACATCGAAAGGATGCTTCTTTTCGCTCATACCCCCATATACGCAGCCTGCGTGGCGATTATTCCCGCCGAACCTCAAAAAAATCCAATCCCGGTCGGCCGGACGCTTACTGCGGCTTTGCTCCGGTATAATCCGCGCGCGGGCGGATCAGCCGCTCATCCTGGTTCTGCTCGAGCGCATGGGCAATCCAGCCCACGCTTCGGGCTGCAGCGAACAGAGCAAGGGCCGAACCGCGGGGCAGATGCAGGCTGCGGCGCAGCGCCACCAGCGCGACATCGCAGGTCGGCAACTGGCCGGCGCCCTCTTCCATTGCAAGCAGCAGGTTCTGGCGATGCGGGCACTCCGGCAGGTGGGGCAGGATTGCCGCAGCACGCGGATCGCCCTGCGGATACAGCGGATGCTCGAAGCCGGGAATGCTCTCGCCCCGCCGCAGCCGATCTTCCACCACCTCCGCGGCGTTGCCGCCCTGCTCAACCTCGTCGAAAAGCCGCTCCACAAGACTGGTCATCCCCCCGTGCCGCGGACCGCTCAAAGCGGATAGTCCGGCATTCAGGCATGCGCCGAGAGACGCTCCGGTGGAGGCGGCCACGCGGACCGCAAAGGCCGAGGAATTCAGTTCATGGTCTGCCTGCACGACAAGCGCCCGCCGGACGAGGTCGGCGCCCGCTTCGTCAAGACGCCAATGATCCGCCAGATACTGATGGACCGGCCTTTGATCGGGCTGTCGACCGATCGAGGCGGCGGCCATGGTGCGGACAAGAGCCGCTGCGCCGGGCCAGAGGCGCCGGGCCTCGCGCTTCCAGGCCGTGGCGCGAGCCTTTGCCATGAAGGGCAGCAAGGCCTGGCACCGCTCGGTCAATGGCAAAGTGGCGGAAATCTCCAACAGATCGGCAGGCCAGCCTTCCGGGATCGCCTTCTCATCCAGAAAGGGATCGCTTTCGCCGCAATCCCAGAGCAGGCGGGCAATCTCCTCAAGGCTGGCTGAGCGTGCAAGCGTCTGGACGTCCTGCCCACGGTAGAACAGCCGGCCATCCTCGATCAGCGTGATGGCCGAGGACAGGACAGGCAGTCCCCAGTCGAGCGTGCCGGCGGCAATCCGCCCGGGACGCCTGCCGGTGCTCTTGCGCTTCTTCATCTGCTCTATGTCGCGAAGACTATAGAGCCGCCGCCTGGGATCGTCCTCTGCGCCAGTGGTGCGGAGAAGATGCCGGCTGACATAGGCGTAGAGGGTCGCCCGGCTGACTCCGAGCATTTCTGCGGCACTCTCGGCGGTGATGAATCTATCGTTCCGGCTCATGGCAAACACATTGATTGGTTGAATCAAGATTGACCATATGATTGCAGCGCAACATCCTCAAGCCTTACCGATGACTGAGGAGACAGAACATGACCACGACTGCACCCCGCGCGCCCGTGCTTGCAGCACAATCGGCCGGCCCCGGCCTCGATGACGTGATCGCCGCCGAAACCCGGCTCAGCCATGTGGATGGACAGGCGGGACAGCTGGTGATCGCGGGCTACCCGCTGAGCGCCATCGCGGACTGGCGCTTCGAGGATGTCCTCGCCCTGTTGTGGACGGATTTCCTGGCTGAGCCGATGACCGCCGGGGACATTGGCGAGGCGCTCGGCAGAGCCCGTGTCACGGCGTTTGAACTGCTGGAGCCAATGCTTCCCTTGCTTCGCGATCTCACATCCGTAGAGGCTCTGCGCCTGCTGCTTTCGTCGCTGCCGGACCAGGCACGCACGCCGCATTGCATCCTCGCCGCCGCTGCAGTGCCGGTGTTCTCCGCCGGCATCATTCGCCAGTCCCAGGGACTTGCCTGCGTGCCACCCGACCCGCAGCGGGGCCAGGCGGAAGACTTCCTGTACATGCTGCGCAATGAGATGCCGACGCGCGACAAGGTACGGGCGCTCGACACCTATCTCGTCACCGTCTCCGATCACGGCCTCAACGCCTCAACCTTTACCGCCCGCGTGATCGCCTCCACCAAAGCCGGGCTCTTGTCATCGGTGGTCGGTGCACTTTGCGCGCTGAAGGGGCCTCTGCACGGCGGTGCGCCCGGCCCCGTGCTGGACATGCTCGACGCGATCGGGACGGCGGACCGGATCGATGGCTGGCTCCAGGATTGCCTTGCCCGCGGCGAAAGGCTGATGGGCTTCGGCCATCGAATTTACAGGGTTCGCGACCCGAGGGCCGATGTCTTGAAGGCGGCGCTCGCCGGTCTGCAGGACGGTTCCGGTCGCATCGCCTTTGCAGGCCAGGTCGAGCAGGCGGCGCTGGCGCTGCTGAAGGAAAAGAAGCCGCTGCGACCGCTGCAAACCAATGTGGAATTCTATACGGCACTGGTGCTGGAAGCCGTCGGGTTTCCGCGCGAGAGCTTTACCAATGTCTTCGCCGCCGGACGCATGGCCGGCTGGACCGCTCACGTGCTGGAGCAGGAACAGACCGGACGGCTGATCCGGCCGCAATCGCGCTATGTTGGCCCGATGCCGGACCATTCGCGATAAGCGGCGGCGGCATGGCCCGCGTCGAGCCCATGGCCCGCGAATCGCGGCAACGCCTTGCCACGCAATTTCGGCAGCGCGTTGCCAGCGAATCGGCGGGAAGGGCGTTCGTGCTGAAAGGGCATGGCCGCGCCAAAAACGCAGCATAAGGCCTACAACAGCTCAGATCATCCAAGGATATGACAGGAAGGGAAAGGTGGTGCTGGGACAGCTGCGACAATTGCGCCGACCCTTCCATGAAAGGGTCCAATCGGCATCGTCACGCTTGAAGAAAGAATGGAGCGGGTGAAGCGATTCGAACGCTCGACCCCAACCTTGGCAAGGTTGTGCTCTACCCCTGAGCTACACCCGCTCATCTGTCCACCGGTCCGGGGTAGTTCGCTGAACCGTGGGTCGCCATCGTTGCGGCGACGGGGGCTATATGGCCCAACTCATTTTTGAATGCAACAGGGAAATGACATGATTTTTCAATTTCCGGATTTTTTCCAGTAAGCCTTTGTTTGTACGATGTAAAATATCGAGGCCTCTCCGGCGGCTCTGGCTGAGGCGGTCAATGGCCCGGCTGTCCTGCGCGTTTTGTTCGCTGTGCCGGGGAGACGGCTTGCAGCCGCGGGCGGCTCTTTCCTATACTTGCCGCCTGCTTCTGCCTCCGCATCCGCCGGAGGCACCCCTTTCGAAAGAACAAGCCTTTCCCATGACCGAACCTCTCGCTTCGCCAGCCAAAACCGCAGATGATCTCTTCCGTTTTCTCGACGGGCTCAGCATTGCGCACAAGACATCGCATCACGCGCCGGTCTTCACCGTCTCCGAATCGGAGAGCCTTCGCGACGAAATTCCCGGAGGCCACACCAAGAACCTGTTCGTGAAGGACAAGAAGAATCGCTATTTCGTCCTGACGGTCGAGGAGCGGGCGGTGGTGGATCTGAAGAAGGTCCACGGCCTGATCGGCGCCTCCGGCCGGGTGTCATTCGGCAGCCCGGAGAAGCTGCTGGACTATCTGGGCGTGGTTCCGGGTTGCGTCACCGTGTTCGGCGCCATCAACGATACGGAAGGTCAGGTCACCTTCATTCTCGACGAAGACCTGATGCGCCACGAGATCATCAACGGTCATCCTCTCACCAATGATCAGACGACATCGATCGGCCGTGATGATCTCTTGCACTTTCTCAAGGCGACCGGCCATGAGCCGCTTGTCTTGAAAGTCACGGACTGACATACGATCTTTCCAAGCAATGACAGAGTGAAGAGACGGAGTGTCTCGGGAGACGTCAATGAGCGGTACGAACAATCCTTATGGCGGCGGCTACGGCAGCCAGATGAGCGGAACCATGAACTTCGGTTCTGCGGCGCCAGCGGCGACCGGACCGGCCGGAACCTACGTCAAGGATACGACGACGGCCGCTTTCGCAAAGGATGTGCTGGAGGAGTCGCAGCACCAGCCTGTTCTCGTGGATTTCTGGGCACCCTGGTGCGGCCCCTGCAAGCAGCTGGCGCCGGCACTGGAAAAGGTGGTCAATGAAGGCAATGGCCGGGTCAAGCTGGTCAAGCTGAATATTGACGATCATCCGGCCATTCCAGGTCAGCTCGGCATCCAGTCCATCCCTGCGGTCATCGCTTTCGTCAACGGTCGTCCGGTGGATGGTTTCATGGGCGCGGTTCCGGAAAGCCAGATCCGCCAGTTCATCGATAAATTGGCCGGTCCCGCCGGTGCCGATCAGGCAGCCGAGATCGAAGCGGCGCTGGAAGAGGCCCAGACGCTCTTGGATGGAGGCGACACGCAAAGCGCCGCTCAGCTGTTCGGCGCCGTGCTGCAGGCCGATCCGGAAAATCCGAAGGCTGCGGCGGGAATGATGGACTGCCTTCTGGCGCTCGGCGAAATGGCGCGTGCCAAGCAGATGCTGGAGTCTTTGCCCGAGGAATTGGCGGCGCAGCCCGCCGTGCAGGCCGTCGCGCTGAAGATCCAGCAGATCGAAGAGGCGCGCAAGCTCGGCGATCCGGTGGCGCTGGAGCACGAGCTCGCCCTTCATCCGGATCACCATGATGCGCGCATGAAGCTCGCCAAGATCCTGAATGTCGAAGGGCGTCGCGACGAGGCTGCCGAGCATCTGCTGCTGATCATGAAAGAAGATCGCAGCTTCGACGATGATGGCGCCCGGCGCCAGCTCTTGCAGTTCTTCGAGGCATGGGGGCCGAAGGATCCGGCCACGATTTCCGCGCGGCGCCGTCTGTCTTCGATCCTCTTCTCGTAAATTAGCCGGCGGCCCGCTGGCTCGTCTTGTGAAATAGAGGCGCGACCCCACATAAGAATCGAGCCGCCTTCTGCAGAGATGACCGATCGGATCATTGTTGCGGAAGGGGTTGCTTGATGGTGTGGCGAGGGGAGAGACCCATGCATGTCGGCAATGCGCGTTATCTGAAGCGGGAAGACCTGCCGGAGGATATTCCGGTGTTTCCCCTGACGGGAGCCCTGCTCCTGCCGAACGGGCAGCTGCCGCTCAACATCTTCGAGCCGCGCTATCTTGCCATGTTCGACGCGGCCCTTTCCAGCGACCGGCTGATCGGCATGATCCAGCCGGCCCTGACGGAGACCGGCGAAAGCAGCCGCCCGGCGCTCAGTGCCGTCGGTTGCATCGGGCGCATCACCTCCTTCGCGGAAACCGGCGATGGACGTTACATCTCCTCCCTCACCGGCGTCTGCCGCTTCCGAATCATGGAGGAACTGGAGGAAAGCCGACCCTATCGTCGCGTCCGGTTCATGCCTTTCCTGTCGGATCTGTCGCAGGAGGAGGATGAGACGGTGGTGGATCGGCAGGAACTGCTGCGCGTCTTCCGCGCCTATCTGGAGGCCAACAAGCTGGAAGCTGATTGGGAGGCGGTGGAGCGCGCCGGCAATCGGACGCTGGTCAATTCGCTATCGATGATGTCACCCTTTGGACCGGCGGAGAAGCAGGCGCTTCTCGAGGCGCCGGATTTGAAGACGCGCGCCGAGACCCTTATCGCCATCACCGAATTCGTCCTGGCGCGCGGCTTCGGCGATTCCGACACAATCCTTCAATAGGGCGTGTATCTCTCACATCGGACGCATATCCTGCAACGGGAGGCGTAGCCTGCAATAGGAGGTTTGATGGACGCCAAACTCTCGAAAGTCGATCCGAAGCTGCTGGACCTCCTGGTCTGCCCGATCGGCAAGGGCCGCCTGGTCCTCAACCGGGAAACCAATGAGCTGATCTCCGAAAGCGCCCGGCTGGCCTATCCCATCCGCGACGGCATTCCGATCATGCTGGAATCGGAAGCCCGCCGCATCGAGGACTGATCCACCAGGTGATGGAGCAGGCGTTAGATCGCCTGTCCCTGCAGCAGGCGCGGTGCGTCCTTGACCTTGGTGCCCGCCGCCTCGCCGATGAAGAAGGATTTCAGCTTTGGCAGACGTTCCACCACGCCGAGACCAATGTCGCGAGCAATGCGGATCGGCGTGATGTCGTTGGAGAACAGCCGATTGAGCACATCCGTGGTCACGCCCATGCGGAAAGTGTCGAACCGGCGCCAGGACTGATAGCGCTCCAGAATGTTGAGCGCGCCGATGTCCAGCCCAAGCCGGTCGGCCTCGACGATGGTTTCCGCAAGCGCGGCCACATCCTTGAAGCCGAGATTCAGTCCCTGGCCGGAAATCGGATGGATCCCGTGAGCCGCATCGCCCGCCAAAGCAAGCCGCGGCGCCACGAAAGCACGTGAAAGCGTGAGGCCCAGGGGGAAGGCCTTGCGCGAGCCGGTGACCGTCAGGGCGCCGAGCTTGTGGCCGAAGCGGCGCTGCAATTCTTCCTCGAAGATCAGATCGTCGGAGGCCACCAGCCGGTCGGCATCGTCGGTGCGCTCGGTCCAGACGAGCGAGGACCGATTGCCTTTCAGCGGCAGAATGGCAAAGGGGCCGGAGGGGAGGAAATGTTCTTCCGCACATCCCTCATGCGGACGCTCGTGTTCAACGGTCGTGACAATGCCGGATTGGTCATAATCCCACCGCACCGTCTTGATACCGGCCATGTCGCGCAGTTTCGAGCGAACGCCATCGCAGGCCACCACCAGCCGGCTTTCCACCGTTTCGCCATTCGAGAGCGTCAGGCTTGCTGCCGAGGGTCCGGCGGAAAACCCGGTTGCCGATGCGCCGTGGCGGATGGCAATGCCCAGCCTTTCGCAGGCGCCGCGCAGTGCGCGCACCATGGCAAGATTGGGAACCATGTGGGCGAAGGGCGTGCCCTCCTCGACATCGCCTTCGAATGTCAGAAAGACCGGCCGCACGGGGTCGGAGGTGCGGGAATCGGTGACGATCATGCGGGTGATGGGCTGAGCCTCCTCGGCAATCTCGCGCCACACGCCCATCACGTCCAGCATGCGGGTTGCGGCGGCAATGATGGCCGAGGCGCGCTCGTCCTTCTGCCAGACATGCTCGGGCGCGGCTTCGATGACCTCGATCCGCAGGTGAGGCGCTGCCTGTTTGACTGCGACGGCAACCGAAAGGCCGACATAGCCGCCGCCGACGATCAACATATCCAGCATTGCTTCTCTCCCGCCATACTTGAGAATGGTTTCGTGCACATATAGAGCATCGTATAGGCGCTTCCTACCATTGGAGTTTGTTTAAAATGCCGCAGTCGGATCAGGCTTCCCCCATGGTGCAGTTGATCCAGACGCTCGATCTGGAGCGGTTGGAGGAAAACCTGTTTCGCGGCACCAGCCCGCAGATCGGCTGGCAGCGCGTGTTCGGCGGGCAGGTGATTGCCCAGGCGCTGATGGCCGCCCAGCGCACCGCTGCCGAGGACCGCAACGTTCATTCCCTGCACGGCTATTTCCTGCTGCCGGGCGATCCGTCCGTGCCGATCATCTATCAGGTGGAGCGGCTGCGCGATGGCACGAGCTTTACCACGCGCCGGGTCACCGCCGTCCAGCACGGGCGGGCGATCTTTGCCATGTCTGCCTCCTTCCAGGTCGAGGAAGAGGGATATGATCATCAAAGCGCCCTTCCGGAGGTGAAGCAGCCGGAGGAGTTGATGTCGGAGGGGCAGTTCCAGGAGATGTTCCTGGCGCATGCGCCGGACATGGTGAAACGCTATTGGGGCCAGAAGCGGCCGGTCGAAATGCGGCCGATCAGTCTTGTCCATTATCTCTCCGACGAGAAGCTGAAGCCGGAGCAGCATATCTGGGTGCGGACCACCGGGGAGGTGCCGGCCGACCGGCATTATCAGGCCGCCGTGCTGGCCTATCTTTCCGACATGACGCTTCTCGATACCTCGCTCTATCCGCATGGGCGTACCATTTTCGATCCGCGCGTCCAGGCGGCCAGCATTGATCACGCCATGTGGTTCCATCGACCCTGCGCGCTGGATGACTGGCTTCTCTACAAGCAGGACAGCCCCAGCGCATCCGGCGCCCGCGGCATGACTCGCGGCTCGCTCTACACCCGCTCCGGCGCGCTTGTTGCCTCGGTCGCCCAGGAGGGATTGATTCGCAAACGGGCAAAAGGCGAATAATTCATCAATCGCCAAAAAATGCACAATAAATGGGCGCCTATTTGGCGCCCATTTGCGTTGTTCTGCATTAAGATGCGGAAAGCGTTTACAATTCAATCACTTAATTTGTGGCGAGAATCTGGCACGGCCCTTGAATGTAGAGGTTCAGTCGCTGCTCACCGATCAGTCAGCGGCCAGGAGAACCGGCTCCGCGCCGAGGCAACAAAGGATGGGAAACCAGATGAAAATCGTAATGGCCATAATCAAGCCATTCAAGCTCGACGAGGTGCGCGAAGCCCTCACGACTGTCGGCATCCAGGGGCTGACCGTCACGGAAGTCAAGGGATACGGGCGTCAGAAGGGGCATACCGAAATCTATCGCGGCACCGAATATGCCGTCAGCTTCCTGCCTAAACTGAAGATCGAGATCGCTGTTGCGTCCGACATGGTCGAGAAGGCCGTGGATGCCATCGCGTCGGCGGCCAAGACGGGCCAGATCGGCGACGGCAAGATCTTTGTCTATTCGATCGAGCAGGCCGTGCGCATCCGTACCGGCGAAATCAATACCGAAGCGCTCTAAGCACGGCTCATCAGGGGAGTTCTCGCATGTCATTTTCCAAACTCACGTCCATGGCTGGACGTCTGGCCGCCGGATCGGCAGCCCTTCTGGCGCCTGCCATCGCATTTGCCCAGGAAGCAGCGCCGGCCGCTGCCGCTGCTGCTGCTGCGGCACCTGTTCCCGATAAAGCAGATACGGCCTTCATGTTCCTCGCCACCCTGCTGGTGCTGTTCATGGCCGTTCCCGGCCTCGGCCTGTTCTATGGCGGCCTTGTTCGCGCCAAGAACATGCTGTCCGTCCTGATGCAGTGCACGGTCATTGCCTGCGCCGTCATGATCATCTGGGTTCTCTATGGCTATTCCTTTGCCTTCGGTGGCTCGACCAACCCCTTCTTCGGCGGCACCGCCAAGATGTTCCTCTCCGGCGTGACCATCGAATCGACCGCCGCCACCTTCTCGGAAGGCGTCGTCATTCCGGAATACATCTTCATGCTGTTCCAGATGACATTTGCAGCGCTGACACCTGCCCTGATCCTCGGCGCCTTTGCCGAGCGCATCAAGTTCTCGGCAGCAGTCCTGTTCTGCATCCTGTGGGTCACCATCGTCTATTTCCCGGTCGCCCACATGGTCTGGGATGCCAATGGCTATCTCTTCGGCCTCGGCGCACTTGATTTCGCGGGCGGAACCGTCGTTCACATCAATGCCGGCGTGGCGGGCCTGATCGGTGCCCTGATGGTCGGCAAGCGGACCGGCTTCGGCAAGGACATGATGGCGCCGCACTCGATGACGCTCACTTATGTCGGCGCCGCCATGCTGTGGTTCGGCTGGTTCGGCTTCAATGCCGGCTCCAACCTGGAAGCCTCCGGCGGTGCCATGCTGGCAACCGTCAACACCTTCGTCGCCACGGCCGCGGCAACCCTGTCGTGGTGCGTTGTCGAAGCCTTCACGCGCGGCAAGTCCTCCATGCTGGGCGCGGCTTCGGGCATGATTGCCGGCCTCGTCGCCGTGACCCCGGCAGCCGGCATTGCCGGTCCGATGGGCGCCATCGTGCTCGGCCTGCTGGTCTCGCCGCTGTGCTACTTCTTCGTCTCCGTCGTAAAGAACAAGTTCGGCTATGACGATACGGCCGACGTCTTCGGCGTGCACGGCATTGGCGGCATGTTCGGCGCCATTGGCACCGGCATCTTCGCCTCCTCGTCGCTCGGCGGCATCGGCTATGCCGATGGCGTCACGATGGGCAGCCAGATCATGGTGCAGATCCAGGCCGTCGTCGTCACCATCCTGTGGACGGGCATCGGTTCGGCCGTGCTCTACAAGGTGGTGGACCTGATCGTCGGCCTGCGCGTTCCGGTCGAAGCCGAGCGCGAAGGTCTCGATCTGGCCTCGCATGGCGAAGCCGCCTACCACTCTTAAGACGATCGCGATCCGAGCGGCTGCCGCTGCCCGGATCCGTCCGTAACGGTAAACCCCTCGATGACATGCGAAATGGCCCGGCTCCTGCCGGGCCATTTCGCGTTGAAGGTCAAGCGCTTTCCGCTCTTCAGCGAAGGAATGCGGCGTGGTTAATGGCGCGTTAACTTCGTTTCGTTAGGTTTCGAGCCTATTGGTGCCGGCATTCCGCCTTTTGCCTGCATCCTCAGGATCAACGAACAGGGTCGGGCTGAAACAGAATGGGTAGAAGCACTTCGGCAGCGATGGCGCAGCACTCCACCCGCCATGCATTGATGGCGTTCGCCATCCGGCAGATGATGGCGATCTCGGGCTTTGCCTTGTTTCTCGCTCTCGCTCTGGCTGTCGCAGCGCTGGCGACCTGGAATGTCCAGGATCCGAGCTTCTCCTACGCGACGAACAACGAACCGACCAATCTCCTCGGCGCGCCCGGCGCGGCCTTTGCCGATCTGATGATGCAGTTCTTCGGCCTTGCCAGCATTCCGACCCTTCTCCCGGTTCTCGCCTGGTCGCTGGCATTGATCGTCGGCCGGCGCGTGAGCCGTCTTCCGGCGCGCCTGTCCACCTGGCTGCTCGGATCCGTTCTGGCCTCTGCAACGCTCGGCTGCATTCCCGCCCCCCTGACCTGGCCGATCCCCAATGGAATCGGCGGCGTGATCGGCGATATGATCCTGCGCTTTCCCGGCCTCTTCATCGGCAGCTATCCGACCGGCTTCGCCGCCGTGCTGATCGGCACGGTCTTTGCCGTGCCCGCTTTGGGCTTCCTTCTCTTTGCCGCCGGGCTGCTCAGCAATGAGGAGCTGGACGAGGAGGTCGACGATGAGGACGAGACGCCCGTTCCGAACCAGAACAAGGCCAAGCGCGCGCAGCCGGTGGAGGAAGAAGAGGACGACGAGGAGGGTGGCTTTGCCGGACTCCTGGCGCTCGGGGCCATGGCCCATTACTGGTACATAACCCAGGCCCGCATGCGCCGCCTGCTGCGCCTGAAGCCGAAAAGCACGGGCCGCGACGATCACGACGAACCCTATGATTTCAACGAGGACGAATTCGGCACGCTGAACGAGCCGACCCGCGCCAAGCAGCGGCCCGGATCGCGGCTGGAGCCCTCGCTCGAAAGCCCCATGTCGGACCTGATGGCCGCGCGTCGCAGGCTGTCGCCGCCGCCGCTCAGCCTCGACGACCAGGAGGACGACGCCTTGGAGGTTGCGCCCGCCCGCGCGCCTTTGCCGAGCGGCCTTCTCTCGGATGACGAGCCGCCCTTCGATGCCTCGCCCCGCGGCCCGCGCAGCGCCCGCATTGCCGCCCCGGCGCCTTCGCCCAAGCCGGGTGCCCGTGTGGCGCGCGAGGCGCAGAGCTCCTTCATCGAAAGCGAGGGCTTCGAACTTCCTTCGGTGCATCTTCTTGCCGAGCCACGGCATGTGGCCCGCGATGCCACACTGTCGGCCGATGCGCTGGAACAGAATGCCCGGATGCTGGAAGGTGTGCTGGAAGATTTCGGCGTGCGCGGCGAAATTATCCATGTCCGGCCCGGTCCGGTCGTCACGCTCTATGAGCTGGAGCCGGCACCCGGCATCAAGTCGTCCCGCGTGATCGGGCTTGCCGATGATATTGCCCGCTCCATGAGCGCGATTGCGGCGCGCGTCGCCGTCGTTCCCGGCCGCAATGCCATCGGTATCGAACTGCCGAACCAGACGCGCGAGACGGTCTTCCTGCGCGAACTGATCGCCAGCCGCGATTTCGAGGGCACCAAGACCAAGCTGGCAATGGCGCTTGGCAAGACCATCGGCGGCGAGGCAGTCATTGCCGACCTGGCCAAGATGCCGCATCTTCTCGTTGCCGGCACCACCGGATCCGGTAAATCGGTGGCCATCAACACGATGATCCTGTCGCTGCTCTACCGCCTCTCGCCGGAGCAATGCCGCTTGATCATGATCGATCCGAAGATGCTGGAACTTTCGGTCTATGACGGCATTCCCCATCTCCTGTCACCGGTCGTCACCGATCCGAAAAAAGCGGTCGTGGCGCTGAAATGGACCGTGCGCGAGATGGAGGAACGCTACAAGAAGATGTCGAAGATCGGCGTTCGCAATATTGACGGGTTCAATAGCCGGGTCGAGCAGGCGCTTGCCAAGGGCGAGGTGCTGACGCGGACCGTGCAGACGGGCTTCGACCGGCAGACCGGCGAGGCGGTCTACGAGACCGAGGAATTCGATCTGCAGCCGATGCCCTACATCGTTGTGATCATCGACGAGATGGCCGATCTGATGATGGTGGCCGGCAAGGATATCGAAGGCGCGGTTCAGCGCCTGGCGCAGATGGCGCGTGCCGCCGGCATCCACGTCATCATGGCGACGCAGCGCCCCTCGGTGGATGTCATAACCGGTACGATCAAGGCGAATTTTCCGACCCGGATTTCCTTCCAGGTCACCTCGAAGATCGATAGCCGCACGATTTTGGGCGAACAGGGCGCCGAGCAGCTGCTCGGCATGGGCGACATGCTGTATATGGCCGGCGGCGGCCGCATCCAGCGCGTCCACGGTCCCTTCGTGTCCGACCGGGAGGTGGAGGATATCGTCTCCTACCTCAAGTCGCAGGGCGCGCCGCAATATCTCGACGCCATCACCGCCGATGACGAGGATGACGAGGATGGCGCGGGTCCCCAGGGTACGGCCAATCTCTCCGATTCCGACGACCCCTATGATCAAGCCGTTGCCATCGTGCTGCGCGATGGCAAGGCATCCACTTCCTATATCCAGCGCAGGCTGGGCATAGGCTATAACCGAGCCGCCTCCCTGATCGAGCGGATGGAGCAGGAAGGCCTGATCAGTCCGGCCAACCATGCCGGAAAACGCGAGATCCTGGTGCCAACCGAAACGGACATTCTGGAGCGATGATCTTGCCGATGTCCGGCCACGAAGACGCCGCCTTTGAAGGGCATAGGACGCCCAAAGGAGATAGTTACATGAACGACCAAATGCTATCACGCTCCCTTACGGTCGGTCGTCGCCGGGTATTGATCGGCCTTGGCGCGCTTGCCGCCGGCGCGGTGGGAATGCCGGCCATGGCGCAGGGCGTGGCGGGCGCCGCGGCGCAGAAGATCGCCGACCATTTTTCCTCGGTGAAGACGATGATGGGCGAATTCGTCCAGTTCGGTCCGCGCGGCGAACAGACCGGCGGCAAGTTCTTCATCGAACGTCCCGGCCGGCTGCGCTTCAATTTCGAGGATCCTTCGCCGATCCGCGTCATCGCCGATGGCGACAATGTGGTGATCGGCAATCTCAAGCTGAAGACATGGGATCTGTATCCCCTCTCCAAGACGCCGCTCAGCCTGCTTCTGTCCGACCGGATCGACCTGTCGAACAATATGGTGCGCGGCGTGCGCGAGGAGTCCGACCTCACCACCATCGTCCTCGGCAACAAGACGGTATTTGGCGACAGCACGATTACCATGATGTTCGATCCGAAGACCTACCAGTTGCGCCAATGGACGATCACCGACCTCCAGAACAAGGAAACCTCGGTGATGATCTACAATGTGCAGACCGGCGTGCGCTTCGACGACAAGGTCTTCAAGATCCCCTATGACGAGGTTCACAAGTTCTGACCTTGCTCTTTTTGCTGCAAAGCCTTTAAACCTCGGCGCACCCACGTCGAGGTTTTTTCATGCGCTTTTCCATCACCACCTGGAACATCAACTCCGTCCGTTTGCGCCTGTCGATCGTCGAGCAGTTCATCGTGCGCGAAAAGCCGGACATTCTCTGCCTGCAGGAGATCAAGTGCCGTGAGGAGGAGTTTCCGCTCGAACCTTTGAAGGCCATGGGCTACCCGCACATCATTCTGCATGGCCAGAAGGGCTATCACGGGGTGGCCGTGATCTCGAAGGTTCCGCTGCTGGAAGACCATCGGCAGAATTATTGCGGCGTCGGCGATGCGCGCCACATTTCGGCAATCTTCGAGCGCGCCGGCCGGCGCATCCGCCTGCACAATTTCTATGTTCCGGCAGGCGGCGACGAGCCGGACCGCAGCATCAATCCCAAATTCGGCCATAAGCTCGATTTCATCGACGAGATGAAGGCGCTGAAGGCCGATAGCCCGGGCATTTCCTCTATCCTTGTCGGAGATCTGAACATCGCGCCGCTGGAACAGGATGTCTGGTCGCACAAGCAGATGTTGAAGATCGTCAGCCATACACCGGTCGAGACCGAAGGGCTGACAGAGGTCATGCAGAAGGGCGGCTGGCTGGACCTGATGCGACAGCACGTTCCCGCTTCGGAAAAGCTCTATACCTGGTGGAGCTACCGCGCCAAGGATTGGGAGGCGGCCGATCGCGGTCGTCGCCTCGACCATATCTGGTCCTCGCCGGATCTCGGGCCGCTGCTGGAGAGGATCGACGTGCTGAAGGAAGCGCGCGGCTGGAACCGTCCCTCGGATCACGTGCCGGTCACGGCGATCTTCCGGATGTAACGGAACCCGCGCCCCCGGCGCGCCTAAAGCGCCCAAGTTGCGATCGCGCGCGTCTTTCACGCCTTGCCATATCGTTGCGCGGGAATCGGGTGTCGGCGCCGCCGACGCCTGTCTATGTCTCGGCCTCACCCAAGCATAGGAGGCCATTCATGGGACGTTTGAAGAACAAGACCGCGATCATCACCGGTGCATCGTCGGGCATTGGCGCAGCTGCGGCGCGGCTGTTTGCTGCCGAAGGTGCCAGCCTCGTGCTCAATGCACGGGGCCGCTTCGGACTGGAGGCGATCGGCCGGGAGATCGAGGCGCTGGGCGGCCACGCCGTGCTGGTGGCGGGCGATGTGGGCCTGCCGGAGACGCATGACGCACTCGTCGCTGCAGCCGTCGATCACTTTGGCGGCGTCGATATCGCCTTCAACAATGCCGGTGCCGTCGGCGTCATGAAGCCGCTGGCGGACATCGAGCCTGCGGAATGGTGCCATACGCTGACCGCCAATCTGACGGCAGCCTTCCTGGCGAGCCGCGCTCAGATCCCGGCCATGCTCGACCGCGGGGGCGGATCGATCATCTTCACCTCGAGTTTCGTCGGGACCAGCGTCGGTCTGCCCGGCATGGCCGCCTATGCAGCGTCGAAGGCGGGTCTGATGGGCCTTGTCAAATCGATCGCCGCCGATTACGGCGCCAGACATATCAGGGCCAATGCGCTTCTGCCGGGCGGCACGGATACCGGCATGGCCGGGAACCAGCAGCAGAAGGATTGGGCGGCTGGCCTGCATGCCATGAAGCGCATTGCCCGTCCCGAGGAGATCGCGCAGGCGGCCCTGTTTCTGGCCGAGCCCGCCTCGAGTTTCGTCACCGGTTCTGCCCTGTTTGCCGATGGCGGCAATTCGGCCGTGAAGGTCTGACAGGAACTACGATGGCGCCGTAACCGCCCCCGGTCGGGTGCGGCGCCCTCGATTCGGAGAGGCTTTAGGGCGAGGTTTCGAGGGCGAGGTCGTAGAGAGGTCGGCTTCAGGCGATAAGCGGAAGGCCAAGTCCGTCAGGCGAACCGCCCCCGCATGGCGCCGGCCGCCTTTGCCAGCTGGAGGAGGTTTTCCTTGATCCGTATTTCCAGAAGCCTCGCCACCGAGGGATATTCCTCCAGCAGGCGGTGAAAGAGGGTTCGCGGAATGCGCAGAACCTCTCCATCTTCGGCGGCGACGGCCGTGAATTTGCGCTCCACCATGGTGACGAGGGCAAGTTCGGACAAAAGCGTGCCCGGTCCGACCGAACGTTCCAGTTCGGCAATCCCGTCGCGCCCCTCGGTATAGAGGTCGAACCGGCCGCGCGCCACGACGAAGGCGCATTCCGCCGGCGAATGCTCGCGAAACAAGGCCTGGCCCTTGCCGATATTGCGCCGCTCGGCCCCGAACGCCACGAGGCGCAACTGGTCGTCGTCCAGTCCCTGGAACAACGGTACGGCTGACAAGAGCCGGATATCGTCGCTGAGCGCCATCTGTGCCTATCGCTTAAGGGATGATCTTGTAGCCGCCGTTTTCGGTGACCAGGATTTCGGCATTGGACGGATCGCGCTCGATCTTCTGGCGCAGACGATACACGTGGGTTTCGAGCGTATGCGTGGTAACACCCGAATTATAGCCCCAGACTTCCTCCAGCAGCACATCGCGCGTCACCACCTTCTGGGCGGCGCGATAGAGATAGCGGATGATGGCGGCTTCCTTCT
The DNA here is from genome assembly GCF_030435705.1 of Rhizobium sp. SSA_523. Taxonomy (NCBI): domain Bacteria; kingdom Pseudomonadati; phylum Pseudomonadota; class Alphaproteobacteria; order Hyphomicrobiales; family Rhizobiaceae; genus Affinirhizobium; species Affinirhizobium gouqiense. Next base: position 2,544,952 of record NZ_CP129382.1, on the reverse strand, counting down.
CCGTCAGGCGGATTTTCTTGCCATCCTCGGTCGTCAGCAGCTTCTGGCTGGGCTTGAAGATGTAGGGGCCGACCGTGAAGGTGGCATCCTCGCTCTGCTCATACTGGCGAAGCTGGGCGCGAATGCGCGCCAGGAGGACCGCGAAGCGGAAGGGCTTCGTCACGTAATCATTCGCCCCGGCTTCGAGGCCGAGAATGGTATCGGAATCGGTGTCATGGCCGGTGAGCATGATGATCGGCGCTTTGAAACCGCCCTTGCGCAGAAGCTTGACGGCTTCCCGGCCATCCATATCCGGCAGGCCGACATCCATGATCAGGAGATCGATCTGGCGCGATTTGGCAGTCGCCATCGCCTTGGTGGCGTTCGGCTCCTGCAGGAGGCTGAACTCCTCGTAAAGAGAAAGCTGTTCCATCAGCGTCTCGCGGAGATCGTTATCGTCATCCACCAGCAGTACGGTGCGCGCTGCCATGCCGTTCTTTGCCTTTCTCCTGGCGCCGCTTTCGCAAGCGCTCATGCATCGATCTAAGTCCGATTGTGCTATGAATTCAATTTAATTCGAAGCATAGGCACAATCCTGTGAGAGAAATGGGTGGAACAAAGGCGATGCGCAAGGGAAAGACGATCACCGTGCGTGCTCAGCCATCACATTCGACTCGCGCCTTCGTGATCCTGGGGCATCTCGTTTTGCCGGCGGCGATCGGGCGGTCCGGCCGCAGGTCGGTGAAACGGGAGGGGGACGGCGCGACGCCCATTGCGCCCATGAAGATCCTCTCCGGTTTCATCCGCGGCGATCGCGTCGGGCAGGTGCGAAGCGGCCTTGCCCTGCAGCGCACGAGAAGGGACATGCTGTGGTGCGACGAGCCTTTGCATGGCGCCTATAACCGGCTGGTGCGAGCGCCCCTCAAGGCGAGCCATGAGGAGATGTACCGGCAGGACGGGCTCTACGATATCTGCCTCGTCTTGGACTGGAACATCAGCGAGCGTCGGCGCAATCGCGGTTCCGCCATCTTCTTCCACCTGATAAAACCGGGATACCAGCCGACGGCAGGATGTGTCGCCCTGGCGCGGCGGGACATGCTGCGGCTGCTCCCGCATCTGCGCAAGGGAATGGTGGTGCGGGTGATCTGACAGTTGCCGAAAGAAAGGCCGCCGGCTCTTGCGAACCGGCGGCTCTATTGCAGGCAATGCCTGTGCCTTCCGGGCTTATGCCCAGCTGCGGATATCGACGAAATGGCCGGCAATGGCCGCCGCGGCCGCCATGGTCGGCGAGACCAGATGCGTGCGGCCCTTATATCCCTGGCGTCCTTCGAAATTGCGGTTGGAGGTGGAGGCGCAGCGCTCGCCGGGCTTCAGGCGATCGTCATTCATGGCCAGGCACATGGAGCAACCCGGCTCACGCCATTCGAAACCGGCCGCCTTGAAGATCTTGTCCAGACCCTCGGCTTCGGCCTGTTCCTTCACGATGCCGGAGCCCGGAACGACCATGGCCGAGACGGTTCCGGCCACCTGGCGTCCCTCGACGACCTTGGCTGCCGCGCGCAAATCCTCGATGCGCCCATTGGTGCAGGAGCCGATGAAGACGCGGTCGATCGCGATGTCGGTGATCTTCGTACCCGGCTTCAGGCCCATATAATCCAGCGCCCGCCATTTCGATACGCGCTTGGTCTCATCCTGGATATCGTCCGGATTGGGCACCACGCCTTCGACCGAGATCACATCCTCCGGCGAGGAGCCCCAGGAGACGATCGGCGGAAGATTGGCGGCATCCAGCACAACGACGCGGTCGTAATGAGCGCCTTCGTCCGAATGCAGGGTCTTCCAGTATTCCAGTGCCATGTCCCAGGCCGTGCCCTTGGGCGCCCGCGGCTTGTCCTTGATGTATTCGAAAGTCGTTTCATCCGGCGCGATGAGGCCGGCACGTGCGCCGCCTTCAATGGTCATGTTGCAGACCGTCATGCGGCCTTCCATCGACAGCGATCGAATGGCTTCGCCGGCAAACTCGATCACGTGGCCGGTGCCGCCAGCCGTGCCGATCTCGCCGATGATGGCGAGAATGATGTCCTTGGCAGTGACACCCTCCGGCAGGCGTCCGTCGACGCGCACCAGCATGTTCTTGGCCTTCTTCTGCACCAGGGTCTGGGTGGCGAGGACATGTTCGACTTCCGATGTGCCGATGCCATGCGCCAGAGCGCCGAAGGCACCGTGCGTCGAGGTATGGCTGTCGCCGCAGACAATCGTCATGCCGGGAAGGGTGAAACCCTGCTCGGGACCGACAATATGGACGATGCCCTGCCGTTTGTCCTTTTCCGAGTAATATTCGACGCCGAAATCCTTGGCATTCTGCGCGAGCGCCTCGACCTGGATCCGGCTTTCCTCGTTCTTGATGCCGATATGCCGGTCCGGCGTCGTCGGCACATTGTGATCGACCACGGCAAGCGTCTTCTGCGGCGCGCGCACGCTGCGGCCGGCCAGGCGCAGCCCTTCGAAGGCCTGCGGGCTCGTCACCTCATGCACCAGGTGACGATCGATGTAGAGAAGACAGGTGCCGGTATCGTCTGTCGAGACGACGTGATCATCCCAGATCTTATCATAAAGTGTGCGTGGTGCGCTCATGGCTGCCATCCATTTGATGTCGGAGATTGCGGGATATGAATTCGGCAGCATTGGCTGCCGCACGACGAGAACAGGTCAGTCGTTCCGAATTCGGCTGCTCAGAGCGCCGGACATGCGCGCGAAAAACCGTGCCGGCAGACGCTTGTGGTCCTGCAGCACGATAAACTGGTTCGCGAGGCATCCGAATTTCGATCCCATGGACAAGGTCCATACCAGTTTTCGCGGCGTCGGGCAATGGTCGCCTCATCCGGATGCGGTGACCAAGACAGATGTGATTTTCACATTGGCTTTATTTGCCATGCCGGTGAAATGCCACGTCATTGTCATACGGCTTTCGCCATTCCATGTTTGATCTCGAAATGACAAGGGAGATCGCGCATGACCACGCCTATCCAGGATGAAGTGCACCGGCTGAAACAGGAAATCATCGACAATTTCGATGAGGAGCTTGAACTTCAGCTGGAGGAGGAGCGCCTGGAGGACATGGTCAGCGAAGGGCTCGCCGAGCCGAGCTTCGAGCGGAAGCTGTATTTTCGCGAGCTGTTCCGTCTCCAGCACGAGCTGGTGCGATTGCAGGATTGGGTTCAGTACAAGCAACTGAAGGTGGTCGTGCTGTTCGAGGGACGCGACAGTGCCGGCAAGGGTGGTGCCATCAAGCGGGTGACGCAGCGTCTCAATCCGCGGGTGTGCCGGGTGGTGGCCCTGCCTGCGCCGACGGAACGTGAGCGCAGCCAATGGTATTTCCAGCGCTATGTGACGCATCTGCCGAGCGCCGGTGAAATGGTCCTCTTCGATCGCTCTTGGTATAACCGCGCCGGCGTGGAACGGGTGATGGGCTTCTGCACGCCGGACCAGGTCGAGGAATTCTTCCGCGACGTGCCGGAATTCGAACGCATGCTGGTGCGGTCTGGAATCATTCTTCTCAAATACTGGTTCTCGATTACCGACGAGGAGCAGGAATTCCGCTTCCACATGCGCATCAACGACCCGCTGAAGCAGTGGAAGCTCTCGCCGATGGACCTGGAAAGCCGGGTGCATTGGGAGGATTATACCCGCGCCAAGGAGGAGATGCTGGAGCGCACGCATATTCCCGAAGCGCCCTGGTGGGTCGTGCAGGCGGTGGACAAGAAGAAGGCGCGGCTTAACATGATCGATCATCTCCTGACGCAAATCCCTTACGAGCATGTGCCGAAGGAGCCGATCGAGCTTCCCGCAAGGGTGCGCAATGACGACTATATCCGCCAGCCGGTGCCGGCGCAGATGTATGTGCCGGAGAAATATTGAGGTCCGGCAGGCGCCGGATAAAGCCCTCTCGTCCCACGCAGTCCGTTTCTATTCAAGCGTTTTTCTATCGTCTACCTTTGGTCTAAGGCGCAGCTCTTGATCAGCGCGCAGCGCTGGGGGCATTGCGGGCAGCGGCGGCCATGCGGGCGCTGGACGGCAGGTCGTGCCGCCGCGGCAAAAAAGACCTGACACTTTCTTGTTTTTGTTGAATCGTGTCCCGATTTTCGACAAGCGTCTCGCTAGAACTGCTCTTGCGAAGACGAGGGAGACTGATTGATCATGCGCAGAAGGATGATGGCTGTATTGGCCGTGGCAGGCCTTTTTTCGCTGCCCGCCCGGGCGGAAACCATCTGCACGGTCGTGGCCGATGCAAAGTCGAAGGCGATCGTTCAGGAGGGGGACTGCAAGAGACGAGTCACACCGGCATCGACGTTCAAGATCGCGCTGGCCGTCATGGGATTTGATTCCGGCTTTCTGAAGTCGGAGCATGATCCCGTCCTCACCTTCGAGGAGGGCGATCCGGCCTGGGGTGGCGCGGAATGGAAGGCGCCGACGGATGCGGAGCGCTGGATGCACTATTCCGTTGTCTGGTTCTCCCAGCGCATCACCCATTTTATCGGTGCCGGCAAGCTTGCCGCCTATGCCCGAAGCTTTGATTACGGCAATGCCGATATCTCGGGAGACAAGGGCGCGCGCAATGGCCTTGACCGCGCCTGGATTTCATCCTCCCTGAAGATCTCGCCGCTCGAGCAGATCGCCTTCCTGAAGAAGCTCGTAAATGGCACGCTTCCTGTCCATCCGGATTCCATCGAGAAGACAAAGGCCGTGCTGGAAGAGATCCGCCGCGACGATGGGTGGGTGGTGAAGGGCAAGACGGGCATGGCCTATCCGCGCCTCGCCGATGGTCGTTTCGATCGTGCCCATCCCTTCGGCTGGTATGTCGGCTATGCGGAAAACGGCGACCGGCGGGTGGTGCTGGCAAGGCTCGTCCAGGAGGATGGGCCGCAGCCGGGATCGGCCAGTCACCGGGCGCGCGACGCGCTGCTCAACGATCTTCAGGGGCTTGTTGACCGGCTCGGTCAGTAAGGGCTTTGCCCGGTCGTCGGGCGGTGGCTGGGCATTGCAAACCCGGCCCCTTCCTACGTGGCCCAGGCCAAAGCCGCGGGCATGAAAAAAGGCGGCCCGGGAGCCGCCTTTCGTCGAAGAAGATGATGGATCCGGCACTTGCACCGGATAGGGGCTTATTCAGCCTTTGCTTCCGCTGCGTTTGCAGCTTCAGCGGCTTCGGCTGCCGCCTTTTCGGCGGCAAGCGCCTGTGCTGCTGCAACCTTTTCGGCCTCGATCCGTGCACGCTCTTCAGCAGCGGCAGCGCGTTCGGCTTCGTTGAGCTTGCGTGCGCGGGTGCCGGTGTTCTCGACGATACGGGCCGACTTGCCGCGACGGTCGCGCAGGTAGTAGAGCTTCGCGCGGCGAACCTTACCGCGGCGAATGACGTCGACGCCTTCGACGAGCGGCGAATAGACCGGGAATACGCGCTCGACGCCTTCGCCGTAGGAGATCTTGCGAACGGTGAAGCTCTCGTTGATGCCGCCGCCGGAGCGGGCGATGCAGACGCCTTCATAGGCCTGGACGCGGGTACGGTTACCTTCGCGAACGCGAACATTCACGCGAACCGTGTCACCCGGAGAAAATTCAGGCAGCGTGCGCTGAGCTTCGATCTTGGCAGCCTGTTCGGCTTCCAACTGAGCGATGATGTTGGTCATGTTAACCTCTTTGGTTTTTCTGAAACAGCCAGAGCGCTCGACATCGTCTCTTCAGGTCCTGCCTTCGAAGACGTGCCCTTTCCTGCAAAGCGGATCGGACAGGAGCGAATTCACCATTCTTTGTTCCGGTCAACGGGATCTTGTCCCACTTTCCGCGTGCGCCATTACACGAAAGACAGGGGCTTGTCACCCATGATCGACCAGAATCTAACGCAAAAGGGCCGGAATGCAGCCTTGCAGGCGGAAGAAGGGGTCGCTATCAGCATCACAGGCGTTTGGGAGGACACCGCGTGACAATTTCGCTGATTCTTTTGCTGTTCGTTTCCGGCTTCCTGTCCGGTGCCGTGAATGCCATTGCCGGCGGCGGCACATTTTTGACCTTCGGCGCGCTGACCCTTGCCGGCATTCCGCCGATCTCGGCCAATGCCACCTCCTCCATCGTGCAATTTCCCGGCTATGTCACGTCCACGCTGGCCTATCGGAGCGAGATCGCCAAACGCTGGCGAAGCGCCATCGCGCTCACCCTCATTTCGGCGCTGGGCGGGCTCGGCGGCGCGCTGATCCTGCTCGCGCTCGACAATCCCTCGTTCAGGGCCATGGTGCCCTGGCTGCTGGCCGGCGCAACGGCAATCTTCGCCGCCGGTCCGCTGTTGAAGCCCAAATCTTCGGAGGAACGCTCGGCAAGCTCCGTGCTGAGCCTTTTCGGCCAGTTCCTGACCTCGGTCTATGGCGGTTTCTTCGGCGCCGGCATGGGCATCATGATGCTGGCGGTGCTGGGGCTGACGACCGGCGGCAGCTACCATCACCTCAATGCCCTGAAGAACCTTCTGGCAACCGTCATCGCCGCCGTCGCAATCATCGTCTTCGTCAGTGGCGGCGTTGTCGCCTGGCCCGAAGCGGTGATCATGATTCCGGCCGTCGCGGCCGGTGGCTATGCCGGCGTCTGGCTGGCTCGGCGTGTGCCCCAGGGCATCATGCGGATGATCGTCGTGGCCGTCGGCGTCGGCCTGACGATCTATTACTTCGTGACGGGCTGAGCACCCTTTCCGCCCGGCAGCGGATCCAACAGATCCGGTCGGCGGGCTTTCGTCAGAGCCAGCGCCTGCTCATGCCGCCATGTCTCGATGGCGGCATGATTGCCCGAGGTCAGAACGGCAGGGATGGTTCGGCCCTCGAACTCCTGCGGGCGGGTATAATGCGGGTGCTCCAGGAGCCCGGTCTCGAAACTCTCATGGATCCCGGAATGGCTATTGCCCATGACGCCCGGCAGTACCCGCACGACGGCGTCCAGCAGAGTGAGCGCGGCGGGCTCACCGCCGGACAGGATGTAATCGCCGATGGAGACCTCTTCGAGCGCGCGCGCATCGATGACCCGCTGGTCGACCCCTTCGAACCGGCCGCAGACGATGACCACGCCGTCGCCCTCCGCCAGCTGCCTCACGCGCGTCTGGGTGAGGGGGCGCCCGCGAGGGCTCATCAGCAGGCGCGGACGCCCGTCCGCCTCCAGGGAATCAATCGCCTTGGCGAGGATGTCCGGCCGCAGGACCATGCCCGCGCCGCCGCCGGCGGGCGTATCGTCCACGGTACGGTGGCGGTCCTCGGCATAATCGCGGATCTGGATCGCCTCCAGAGACCAATCGCCGCGCTCCATGGCCTTGCCGGCCAGGGAATGGCCGAGATGGCCCGGAAACATGTCCGGATAAAGGGTCAAAACGGTGGCACGGAAGGGCGCCGGAGAGGACTGGGCGGACGATACAGAGGAGGACATTGAAGAGGGCATGGGCGACGTCACTCGGTCTCGCCTCTGGTGTCGCCCTTATCCTTATCCTTATCCTTATCTTTGCCTCCTCCCTTGCCCCCGCCCTTGGGCTTGTCTTCGGGCTTGGGCTTGTCTTCGGGCTTGGGCTTGTCTTTCGGCTTGGCGCCGGAGGCGGGGTCTTCGTCATCCGGCATGTCGACAAGACCGGCCGCCAGGGGGTCGATCAGGATGCGGGCATTTTCCAGGTCGATCTCCAGAACCGCCGCTTCCGAAAAGGGAATGAGGGTGGGGCGGCGGCCGGGTCCTTTGAGTTCAAGCAGGTCGCCGGCGCCGAAATCATAGACGCCGCTGACCTGGCCGTAGCTCTTGCCCTCGCTGTCGACAGCTTCGAGGCCTTCCAGATCCGCATAGAAGAACTCGTCGTCATCCAGTTCCTCATCCGGGAGGTTCTCCCGCTCGATGAAGAGCTCGATGCCGTTCAGCGCCTCCGCGGCGTCGCGATCATTGATGCCGCGGAAGCGCACGATGATGGTGTTCTTCGCCTCCCGCAGTTCCAGAATTTCGAAGACGCGTCCATCGGCGGCATGCAGATGGCCATAATCGCCCAGCGCCAGGGGATCGGCCGTGAAAGCCCGCACCCGCACTTCGCCACGCAAGCCCTGCGCAGCGCCAATGGTCGCCATCAGGATCGGGTTCTCCAGCTTAGCCATGATCGCTCCGTCATCGTCTCTTTCGTTGCTCTACAGCCTATCGCATGCCTTGCAAACAGAGGACTGCAAAAACGCCAAGCGGGCGGCATGTCGCCATGCCGCCCGCCCTGGAGCACTGGCCGATCGAATGTGATCCGATCGGCGCTGTGAGCCCTTTCATTTGAAGCACGATCCTATCGACCCTGATTTGTCATCCGGCCGGATCATGCTGGTAAACAGGCGCAGGAGGCTTATTCCGCGGCAGCCGCATCAGCGGCATCGGCAGCCTTCTGGGCGCGCTCGGCTGCACGCTCCTGGGCGCGCTTGCCGGGCTTTGCCTTGTTCGGGTTGCTGCGCGTCGCGCGCTCTGCGAGGCCGGCTTCCGCCATGAAGCGGAGAACGCGGTCGGTCGGCTGGGCGCCCTTGGCAATCCAATCCTTGACGGCTTCAGCGTCGAGAACCACGCGCTGCTCGCTGTCCTTGGCCAGCATCGGGTTCCACGAGCCGAGCGTTGCGATGAAACGGCCATCGCGCGGGGCGCGGGCATCGGCAACGACGATGTGGTAATACGGGCGCTTCTTGGAACCACCACGGGCGAGACGGATCTTCAGGGACATTTCAAACTCCTTCGTTTCTATTTTCAGGCCGTCGTCTGCGACGGTCCGGCTGTTGTGAGGCCGCTGTCAGGCGGTCTTTTCGGTGACGCCGCCATGTTCGGCGGCAATGGCTTCATGATGGCGGATGACTTCCTTGATGATGAAATTCAGGAATTTTTCCGCAAAATCCGGATCGAGCTGGGCATCCTGCGCAAGGCGACGGAGCCGTTCGATCTGGTATTCCTCGCGCGCCGGGTCAGCCGGCGGCAAATCGTATTTGGCTTTCAGGATGCCCACTTCCTTGGTGCAGCGAAACCGCTCCGCCAGCATATGAACCAGCGCCGCATCGATATTGTCGATGGACTGGCGATAGCTGCCGAGCTGCTGCTTGACGTTCGGATCGATCATCCTTGCCCCTCCCACTTCACTTCTTCTTCGGCATGCCGGGAAGTCCCGGAAGGCCACCGAGGCCTGGCAGCCTGCCAGCGCCCATCCCGCCCGGCAGACCCGGCATGGAGCCCGGCTTGAAGCCGGCGGCCTCGGCCTGCTTGGCGAGCGCCTCCAGTTGCTTGGGGTCCATGCGCGACAGATCCGGCATTCCGCCCATGCCCGGCATTCCGCCGCCCATTCCGCCACCCATTCCGGCACCCATGCCACCAAGGCCCATCTTGCCGGCCAGGCCGCCCATCATCTGCTTCATCATGCCGCCCTTACCCTTGCCGCCCATGGCCTTCATCATGTCGGCCATCTGGCGATGCATTTTCAGGAGCTTGTTGATTTCGGCAGCATCCGTGCCGGACCCGCTTGCGATACGCTTCTTGCGGGAATGCTTGAGAATATCCGGATTGGCGCGCTCGGCCCTCGTCATCGACTGGATGATGGCGATCTGGCGGGCGAACATCTTGTCGTTCAGGCCGGCCGCGGCCAGCTTGTCCTTCATGCCGCCCATGCCGGGCATCAGGCCCATAATGCCGCCCATGCCGCCCATCGACTGCATCTGGCGCAGCTGGTCGGCCAGGTCGTCCAGGTCGAACTTGCCCTTGGCCATTTTCTCGGCCATGGCGCGCGCCTTGTCGGCATCGATATTTTCCGCAGCCTTTTCGACCAGGGACACGATATCGCCCATACCGAGAATACGGTCTGCGATACGGCGCGGATGGAACTCTTCGAGCTCCGACATTTTTTCGCCGACGCCGATCAGCTTGATCGGCTTGCCGGTCACGGCGCGCATGGAGAGCGCGGCACCGCCGCGGCCGTCGCCATCCATACGGGTCAGGACGAGGCCGGTAATGCCGACCCGCTCATCGAAATTGCGGGCGAGGTTGACGGCGTCCTGGCCGGTCAGGCTGTCGGCGACCAGAAGGATCTCATGCGGCTTCGAGCGGGCCTTGATCTCGGCCATCTCGGCCATCAGCGGCTCGTCGATATGGGTGCGGCCGGCCGTATCAAGGATGACGACGTCATGGCCGCCGAGCCGTGCCGCCTGGACGGCGCGCGAGGCGATATCTGTCGGAGACTGGCCGGCAATGACCGGAAGGGTGTCGACGCCGGTCTGCTGGCCGAGCTGGCGCAGCTGTTCCTGGGCTGCCGGACGCCGCGTATCGAGCGAGGCCATCAGGACCTTTTTCTTGTCGCGGTCGGTCAGGCGCTTGGCAATCTTGCCGGTCGTGGTCGTCTTGCCGGAGCCCTGCAGGCCCACCATCATGATGACGACCGGCGCTGCGGCATGCAGGTCGATCGCGACGCCTTCGGCGCCGAGCATCTCCACCAGCTCGTCATGGACGATCTTGACGACCATCTGGCCGGGCTTGATCGACTTCAGGACCTCAGCGCCAACGGCCTTTTCACGGACGCGGTCGGTGAAATTGCGAACGACTTCGAGCGCCACGTCCGCTTCGAGAAGAGCACGGCGAACCTCGCGCAGGGCTGCCGAGACATCCGCCTCGGAAAGCGCGCCACGGCCGGTCAGTCCACTCAAGATGGAACCAAGGCGGTCCTGGAGGTTTTCGAACATGACTTCTTCCTTCTAGACGTTGACGGTCGTGGACCGGAACGTCGGGTCTTTTCCGTCGGAAAACAAGACGCAAAGCCAAAAAGCACCCGAGGGCGCAACGCGCTGTCGGATGTTGACCTCCGGGATCTGTTCGTAAACCTGTACGGTCCCGGTCGGTGGCTAAAGTCTCGTCAACTTTCAGCAGATCGCGGCGCTTAAACAGCAACTGGCCCGAAAAGTCAAGACGATCAGGGCTTTTTGCGGTCTTCCCGCTCAGGCTGGAAATATCCGCGTCTTCGAGGCGAGCGGCTGATCCGGTGCGCGCCGGCGGCGTAAGATCGCTTGAACCCTTCTCCATCGCTGCCTATAGATTTCTCATGAAACGTCGCCACTTCTTGAAATGGTCAGCAATCGGCAGTCTCGCCCTTCTCGGCGGCGGACTTGCGGCAGGGAGAGCCATGGCAGCCAATCGCTATTACAAGGGGCCCGCTTCAAGCCATTTCGACGGCACGCGCTTCTTCAATCCGGGCGGCGAGGAGCCGAAAGGCTTCATGAATCTCCTGCGCTGGCGCTTCAACGGCAAGAGCATTGCCTGGCCGGAGGCCTATCCCAGCCCCTTTCCGCCGGCGGTTCCGGAGCGCCGCGTTGCCGGTAACCGGCTGGTGGTGACCATGGTCGGCCATGCCTCCATGCTCATCCAGGTGGCGGGCCTGAACATCCTGACCGATCCGGTCTGGGCGGAACGCACGAGCCCCGTATCCTTCGCCGGTCCCAAGCGGGTGAATGAGCCCGGCATCCGGCTGGAGGATCTGCCGGCGATCGACATCGTCATCGTCACCCACAATCATTATGACCATCTCGACATCGCGACGCTTAAGACCCTGCATGAGATGCATCGCCCGCATTTCATCACGCCTCTCGGCAATGATGCGATCTTCGGCCCTGAGCTCGACGACCCGCGCATCACCGTCATGGACTGGGGCTCCAGCAGCTATGTCGGCAAGAATGTCAGCCTTCACTGCGAACCGTGCCACCACTGGTCGGCGCGCGGCCTGAACGACCGGCGCATGGCGCTCTGGGCCGCCTTCGTCATCGAAACCCACGCCGGCAAGATCTATCACATCGGCGATACGGGGTTCCATGAAGGGATCAACTATCGCGCCGCCGCGGAAAAGCATGGCGGCTTCCGTCTGGCAATCCTGCCGATTGGTGCCTATGAGCCCCGCTGGTTCATGAAGGCGCAGCACCAGAACCCGGAAGAGGCGGTGGCGGGCATGCAACTGGCCAAGGCCTCCTATGCCGCCGGCCATCACTGGGGCACCGTCAAGCTGACCGATGAGGGGATAGAGGAACCATTGGCCGCGCTCAACAATGCGCTGACGGCCGCCTCCCTGAAGGCGGAGCGCTTCCGCCCTCTGCGCCCAGGCGAAGTCTTCGAGGTTCCGGATGCCTGAAGCCCGCGCCTGACGCACGGACCTTGAAAGCAAGCATGGCATCGAAGCTGGCATGCGCCTGAGCTGCAGGGCAGATGGCTGGCGGTCCGGTATTTGGCAGCTGGCCGGGCGCCGGGGAGCCGTGGCGATCGGCGAGCGAGCCCCCTGTCTTCGACACGCGCTCAGATGCCTCGGGGTCGACAGACTGGAAATGGCCCCGGTTTTCCGCCATATAGGCGGGAAATGGCGGGCTATTCCGTAAATGAGGACGTGCACCATGGCGCAGATGGTCGAATTTGCAAAGATGAACGGGCTTGGCAACAAGATCCTCGTCGTTGACATGCGCGGCCGCACCGAGCGTGTGGCATCGCAGGCGGCCATCGCGCTTGCCGGAGATCCGGCCACGGCCTTTGACCAGATCATGGCGATCCACGATCCGAAGCTGGACGGAACCGATGCCTATATCGACATCGTCAATTGCGACGGCACGCGTGCTCAGGCCTGCGGCAATGGTACGCGCTGTGTCGTGCAGGCGCTGTCGGCCGAAACCGGACGCAAGGTCTTCACCTTCCAGACGCTTGCCGGCATTCTGAATGCCGAGGAGCACCAGGACGGAACGATCTCCGTCGATATGGGCCCGCCGGTCTTCGAGTGGGACAGGATCCCGCTTTCGGAGGAGTTCTACGATACAAGCCGGATCGAGCTGCAGATCGGGCCGATCGATAATCCGGTGCTGCACTCGCCCTCGGCCATGTCCATGGGCAATCCGCACGCCGTCTTCTGGGTCGATCGCGACCCCATGAGCTTCGAGCTGGAGCGGTTCGGGCCGCTTATCGAGAATCACCCGATGTTTCCGGAAAGGGCCAATATCACGCTGGCGCAGGTCGTGACGCCGACCGAGCTTGTGACGCGGACCTGGGAGCGGGGGGCCGGGCTGACGCTTGCCTGCGGTTCGGCCGCCTGCGCGGCGGGCGTTTCCGCGGCAAGGACCGGGCGCACCGGCCGCAACGTCGACATCATCGTGGCGTCCAGCCCGGGCCGCGGCAGACTCGCCATCGAGTGGCGGGCCGACGATCACGTCATCATGACGGGCCCCGCCGAATGGGAATGGTCGGGCAGGCTTGACCCCGCAACCGGCGAATTCGTGCGCGACGGCCAGGCCGAGGCGCTGGCGCAGTGAGTGGCGTCGACATCATCACCTTCGGCTGTCGCCTCAATACCTATGAATCCGAGGTGATGCGCATGGAGGCGGAAAAGGCCGGGCTCAACAATGCCGTCCTCGTCAATACCTGCGCGGTCACCGGCGAGGCGGTCCGCCAGGCGCGCCAGGCCATTCGCCGCGCGCGGCGCGACAATCCCCATGCGCGCATCATCGTGACCGGCTGCGCGGCCCAGACGGAGGCGGCCACCTTCAGCGCCATGCCGGAGGTCGATGCCGTTCTCGGCAATGAGGAGAAGCTGAAGGGCGCATCCTACCGCGCCTTGCCGGATTTCGGCGTTTCTGCGGAAGAAAAGCTGCGCGTCAACGACATTATGAGCGTCAAGGCGACGGCGCCGCAGATGGTCGACCATATTGACGGGCATGTGCGTGCCTTCATCCAGGTGCAGAACGGATGCGACCATCGCTGCACCTTCTGCATCATCCCTTATGGCCGTGGCAATTCCCGTTCGGTTCCCATGGGCGCCGTGGTCGAGCAGGCGCGGAAACTGGTGGAGGCCGGCTATTGCGAGATCGTGCTCACCGGCGTCGATGCCACCAGCTACGGCGCCGACCTGCCGGGGCAGCCGACGCTTGGCCTGCTGGCCAGGACCTTGCTGAAGCAGGTGCCGGACATTCGCCGGCTGCGTCTCTCCTCCATCGACAGTATCGAGGCCGACCGTCATCTCCTCGATCTCTTGGCCGACGAGCCGCGATTCATGCCGCATCTGCATCTCTCCCTGCAGCATGGCGACGACATGATCCTGAAGCGGATGAAACGGCGCCATTCCAGTGCCGATGCGCTGGCCTTTTCTGAAACAGTGCGCCGGCTGCGGCCCGACGTGACCTTCGGTGCCGATATGATCGCCGGCTTCCCGACGGAGACCGAGGACATGTTCGGCAATGCCCTGCGCCATGTCGAAGACTGCGGCATCGCCTTTCTCCATGTCTTTCCCTATAGCCCGCGACCGGGAACGCCGGCCGCGCGCATGCCGCAACTCGACCGGTCTTTGATCAAGGAACGGGCGGCGCGGCTTCGCGTTCAGGGAGAGGCCCTGCTTGCGGCCCATCTTGGCCGCATGGTCGGGACGCGGCAGACCATCCTTGTGGAACGCAATGGTTTTGCCCATACCGACAATTTCTCGCTGGTCGCGGCTCCGCATCTGTCGCCGCGGGATCTGGTGCCGGTGACCATCACGGGCCACAATGGCAAATATCTGACAATGCAGGTCGACGCTGCCGCCGCAGCGTGACGGAACGGATCATTCATGGCGCTGGGGTTCATCAAGAAGGTTTTCTCGTTCGGCAAGGATAAGCCGCAGGACGAGGATCACGCGGAGAAGGGGCTTTCGCCGGAGGACCGCGCGGCGCTCGCCGCCGAAACCGAACCGCATGCGCGGGACGAGGACCTGCCGGTGGCCGCTATCGATCCGGTGGCCGAGATCGAGATGGAAACGGCCGGGGGTCCGTCAGATGATGGCGCGGCGGATGACGAGCCTGCGCTTCTTGCGCCTGCCGACATGCCGGGTGAGCTGGGCATGGTTCCCTTGTCGCTCCTGCAGGCCGAGGCGGAAGAAGATGTCGCCGTCGAGGTGCTATCCCCCTCTGAGGGGGGTGACGCGTCCGCTGCGGTTTCCTCTTCCGCGACCGAAGCGGAAACACCACCGCTGACTGCCGAACCCGCCCTTCCCAAAGGCTTTGCCACCCGTCGCCAGGAAGAGCCGGTGGTGGAGGCCGTGGCCGCGCCGAAGCTCACCTGGTTCCAACGTCTGCGCCAGGGCCTGTCGCGAACCTCCTCGCAATTGACCGGCCAGATTTCGGCGCTCTTCACCAAGCGCAAGCTGGACGAGGCGACGCTTGAGGAATTGGAAGACCTGCTGATCCAGGCGGATCTGGGGGTCGAGACGGCCATGCGCATCACCGATAGCCTCTCGTCCGAACGCTATGGCAAGGATGTCACGGGCGAGGATGTCTCGCGCATCATGGCCTCGGAGATCACCAAGGTGCTTACTCCTGTAGCAAGGCCGCTGGAGCTCGATCTCTCGCACAAGCCGCATGTCATCCTGGTGGTCGGCGTCAACGGCACCGGCAAGACGACGACGATCGGCAAGCTGGCCGCCAAGCTGTCAGGCTCGGGGCTGAAGGTCATGCTGGCAGCCGGCGATACCTTCCGTGCTGCTGCCATCGAGCAATTGAAGATCTGGGCCGACCGCACCCAGTCCGAGTTCATCGGCACGAAGCTCGGTGCGGACGCGGCGGGACTTGCCTATGATGCGTTCGAGCAGGCGAGGGCAAAGCGCTGCGACGTGCTGATCATCGACACGGCGGGACGTCTGCAGAACAAGGCCGAACTGATGGCGGAGCTGGAAAAGATCGTCCGCGTGCTTGGCAAGCTCGATCCGGAGGCGCCGCACACGGTTCTCCAGACGCTCGATGCGACGACCGGCCAGAATGCCATGAACCAGGTGGAGATCTTCCGCAATGTCGCCGGTGTCGGCGGCCTGATCATGACCAAGCTGGACGGCACGGCGCGCGGCGGCATTCTCGTTGCCATCGCTGCCAAGCACAAGCTGCCGGTCTATTTCATCGGCGTCGGCGAAGGAATAGAGGATCTCGAGCCCTTCGAAGCCCGGGAATTCGCGCAGGCGATTGCCGGCGTGACGCATTGATGCCACAGAATGCGCGTTTGCATCGCCCCATCATCAGCCAAAGGTAAGTACCAAGACCATGCAGAGCCTTGAAAGCGATACGACGCCGACGCCGCAGGAGAAAGCCCATCCCGGCTTGAAATTTGCGCTGGAAATCGGCCCTTTGCTGGTGTTCTTCTTCGCCAATCTGCGCGGCGAATGGCTTTTGGAGCGGTTCCCGTCCCTGTCCGTTCTCGGCGGGCCGCTTTTGGTGGCGACCGGGCTCTTCATGTCGGCAACGGTTCTTTCGCTGATCGTGTCGAAACTGGTCTTCAAGCATCTGCCGATCATGCCCTTCGTGTCCGGCATCGTCGTGCTGGTCTTCGGCGGGTTGTCGATCTGGCTGCAGGACGAGATCTTCATCAAGATGAAGCCGACCATCGTCAACAGCCTCTTCGGCGTGGCGCTGCTCGGCGGTTTGTTCTTCGGCAAATCGCTGCTCGGTTACGTGTTCAATGCCGCCTTCCAGCTGACGGATGAAGGCTGGCGCAAGCTCACCCTCCGCTGGGGGATCTTCTTCCTGTTCCTGGCCGTTCTGAACGAGGTGGTCTGGCGCAATTTTTCCGATGATGTTTGGGTGAACTTCAAGGTCTGGGGCACGATGCCGATCACCATCATCTTCACGCTCGCGCAGATGCCGCTGATCATGAAACATTCGCTTGATCCGAAGACCGAGGATCGCAAGTGAGCGTTGCGGAGTCCCTGCGGTATCAAAGGCACGTCTCGTTCTGGTTTTGGGTCGCTCTCGCCATTCTGGTGGCGCAGATCCTGGTCGAATATGCGATGGGCCGGCTGTGGATCTGCGCCTGCGGCGAGATCAAACTCTTCGAACCGGGCGTGAACACGCCGGGGAATTCCCAGCATCTGGCGGATTGGTATACGCCCTCGCACATCATCCACGGCTTTCTCTTTTACGGACTGGCCTTCCTGGTGCTGCGCCGCGCCTCGTTTGCCAAGCGCCTGGCGCTCGCCACCTTCATCGAGGCTGTCTGGGAGGTTCTTGAAAACTCGCCGATCATCATCAACCGCTACCGTTCCGCCACCATGGCAATCGGTTACGAGGGCGACAGCATCCTGAACTCCGCCATGGACACCGTTTTCATGGCCGTCGGCTTCCTGTTTGCGGCGCGCGCGCCGGTCTGGCTGACGGTGCTGGTGGCAATCGTCTTCGAGGTCTTTACCGGCTGGCTGATCCGCGACAACCTCGCGCTCAACGTCCTGATGCTGGTCTGGCCGGTGGATGCGATCAAGGCCTGGCAGGCCGGTGTCTGACGGATCTCAGGATCCGGCCGCGCCAAGGGCCTTTTCGATGGCCGGCAGCAGATCCTCCGTCACGCTTCGCTCGTCGAAGGGGCCGACACGCTTGTAGAGGATCGTGCCGTCGGGGGCGACCAGATAGGTCTCCGGGATTCCGTAGACCCCCCAGTCGATCGCCGCCTTACCGTTGGGATCGACTCCGATGGCGGCATAGGGATTGCCCAATTCGCCGAGAAAGCGCAGGGCATTGTCATTGCGGTCCTTGTAGTTGATCCCGACGACGGTCAGCCTTTTGTCCCTGGCCAGTTCGGAGAGAAGCGGATGCTCCTGCCGGCAGGGGACGCACCAGGAGGCAAAGACATTCACAAGCGCAAGCTTGCCGCGAATGGCCTCATCCGTGAGCGGCGGCGTCTGCGAGCCGTGGAGCGCCGGCAGCGAGAGCGAGGGGGCCTGCTTGCCGATCAGCGCCGAGGGGATGGAGGAGATATCCAGCCCGTTCACATCCTGATCATACAGCATCTTGCCCGCAATCGCCGCAAAGAGAGCGAAGATCACCAGAGGTATGAGGGCAAGCGCCCTGAGGGAACGCCGCGGTGCCGGGCTGTCTGCATCAAGTTTCATGGCGCCGCTGTTTCACTTGGATCGGTTGCCGGAGAAGAGGGACGGCCAGGAGACGGCTGAGAGGCCGTGGCGGGTGCGGCCGAACGGCGGCGGAGACCGGCTGCTTCGAGTGCGGCCAGTTCACGGCGCCGCGCCCGACCGTCGGACCATGTCCACAGGACGAGGGACAGGATGGTGACCGCCGTGATGGCATAGGAGGCCAGGATGTAGAAGGCGTGACTCATGCCGATCCGCCTCCCTGGCCTGCCATGCGGGCCGCCATGCGCCGCTGCGTGGCGACGCGCCGCCGCCAGATCTCGTTGCGCATCGCCATGATGTGCAAGGTGAAGAAGAGACAGGTAAAGGCCGTCGCCATGATCAGCAGGGGCCAGAGGAATTCCGCGTCGATCGTCGGTCCGTCGATCCGGATGACGCTGGCCGGCTGATGAAGCGTATTCCACCAGTCGACGGAAAACTTGATGATCGGGATGTTGACGAAGCCGACAAGGATCAGCACCGCCGATACGCGGGCTGCCCGGGACGGGTCGTCCATGGCCCGGTTGAGCGCGATCAGGCCGAGATACATCAGGAAGAGGATGAAGACCGAGGTCAGCCGGGCATCCCAGACCCACCAGGTTCCCCACATGGGCTTGCCCCAGAGCGAGCCGGTGACGAGCGCGATCAAGGTGAAGGCGGCCCCAAGCGGCGCTGCGGCCTTGTGGCTGACATCGGCCAGCGGATGGCGCCAGACCAGGGTGCCGATGGCCGAAAGCGCCATGACCGTGTAGCACATCATCGAGAGCCAGGCGGCCGGCACGTGGATATACATGATGCGGACCGTGTCGCCCTGCTGGTAATCGCCCTGCGTTGCAAAGGACAGTGTCAGACCGAGCACCAGCAGGATGATCGTCAACCCGGCAAGCCAGGGCAGCACGCGTTCGGCAAGGGCCAGGAAGCGTGTCGGATTGGCAAGATCGCTGAACTTGCGGATGGCTAGGCTCTGATTCATAGGGTTCCTCTAAAACAGGGCCGGGAGCCCGCCTTGATTCTAGTCAATCGCCGGCATTGCGCAACGCCAGTGCGGCGCCCGCCGGGCCAAGGACGGCAAAAAACATCGTGATGGCGGTCAGAATAAGGAAAGGCGGCAGGAAGGGCGCAGGATCCTCCACGGCGGCATAGGTGGCGCTCACGCCGAAGATGAGCACCGGAATGCACAGCGGCAGAACCAGGATCGATACCAGCAATCCGCCGCGCGGCAGGGTCACGGCCACGGCGGCGCCCACCGCTCCGATGAGGGTAAGCGCCGGCGAGCCGACGAGGAGGGTGAGCATGCAGGCGCCAATGGCCAATTCGTCCATGTTCATGAACAGGCCGAGCAGCGGCGAGGCAATGACCAGGGGAAGCACATTTGCCAGCCAGTGGGCGAGGCATTTGACAAGGATGGTGAGAACCAGCGGGTTCTCCTGCATCAGGAGGAGATCCAGCGAGCCATCGTCGCGATCGGTCTGGAACAGGCGGTCGAGGCCGAGCAGGGCTGCCAGCAGGGCCCCGATCCAGACGATGGCCGGGCCGATGCGCGCCAAAAGATTGAGATCGGGCCCAACGCCGAAGGGAATGACCGCAACCACGGTCAGAAAGAACAGAATGCCGATCAAGGCGCCGCCGCCGGCGCGGATGGAGAGTTTCAGGTCGCGCAGGAGAAGGGCGGTCATCGATCATCTCCTCCGGCGAAAATACCCCCCTCTGCCCCGCCGGGCATCTCCCCCTCCATTCCGGCAAAGGCGAAGCCCTTCATCTCCAGCCGGTGGCGCGCTTTGAAATCGAGAGGCTGGTGCGTGGCCGCCAGAACCAGTCCGCCCGTGGCCAGATGCGTCCGGATGAGCTGGCTGAACAGCGCCTCGGCGCCGACATCGAGCGCTGCTGTGGGTTCGTCGAGAAGCCAGACCGGGCGGTGGGCCACCAGAAGCTTGGCAAAGGCCATGCGGCGCTGCTGGCCGGCCGACAGATAGCCGAAGGGGAGGTGCAGGATGCTGCGCAGTTCCACCCTATCGGCGGCCTCGTCAACGCCAATGCCCTGGCGGCCCGGCCGGTCGCCCAGGCAGTCCTGCCAGAAAGCGAGATTTTCCTTGACCGTCAATTCCGGCTTCATCGCATTGCGGTGGCCGAGATAATGGCAGGCTTCGCAGGCCGGCACGGCCTCGGACACGCTGTCATCCTGCCAGTGGACGCGGCCGGCGGCGGGGCGAATCAATCCGGCAATCACGCGCAGAAGCGTTGACTTGCCGCTGCCGTTGCGGCCGGTCAGCAAAAGCGCCTCGCCAGCGCCGATGTCGAAGGAAACCTGTGAGAAAATCAGATCTTCGCCACGCCGTGCTGCGAGGTTTTCCGAAAGGAGCCGCATCAGGGTTACCTTTGATTTGCCATTCCCGCAGAGGTGGGAAAAAAATCTGCCGAACGATGCCGTCACCGTCTGGAACAGTTCTTAGAAATTATCTATAAGCTTCGCAACCACGCCAGCGGCCGGCGTGATTTTCACTTTGCGCCGGACCTGAAGAATCTTCTTCTCGTGCGGACAGCGGAAATGGTCGTACCCGCATCCTGATGTGCAAGAAGTGCATAGGCGTCCGCACGCGCGTGTTGGCTCTGATATCAGCGGGGTTGTTTCCGTGACAAAATCTCTCGACAGCTTTAATTGCCGGTCGGTCCTGACCGTCGATGGCAAAGACTATGTGTATTTCAGCCTGCCAAAGGCGGAAGCCAATGGTTTGGCCGGCGTATCCAAGCTTCCCTTCTCGATGAAGGTGCTTCTGGAAAATCTGCTGCGTCACGAAGACGGCCAGTCTGTCACCAGGGAGAATATCCTGGCCGTGGCCGAATGGCTGACCAACAAGGGCAAGGTTGAAAACGAGATCGCCTACCGCCCGGCCCGCGTCCTGATGCAGGATTTCACCGGTGTTCCGGCCGTGGTCGATCTTGCGGCCATGCGCGACGCAATGGTGGCGCTCGGTGGCGATCCGGAAAAGATCAATCCGCTGGTTCCCGTCGATCTCGTCATCGACCATTCCGTCATCGTGGATGAATTCGGAACGCCGACCGCCTTTGCCAAGAATGTCGAGCTGGAATACGAGCGCAATGGCGAGCGTTACCGCTTCCTGAAATGGGGCCAGCAGGCCTTCAAGAATTTCCGCGTCGTGCCGCCCGGCACCGGCATCTGTCACCAGGTCAATCTGGAATACCTCGGCCAGACGGTCTGGACCAAGGATGAAGACGGGGAAACCATTGCCTATCCGGATACCTGCGTTGGTACCGACAGCCACACGACCATGATCAATGGTCTGGGCGTGCTCGGCTGGGGCGTGGGCGGCATCGAGGCGGAAGCGGCCATGCTCGGCCAGCCGGTCTCCATGCTTCTGCCGGAAGTCGTCGGCTTCAAGCTGACCGGCAAGGTCAAGGAAGGCGTCACCGCCACCGACCTGGTGCTCACCGTCGTGCAGATGCTGCGCAAGAAGGGCGTGGTATCGAAATTCGTCGAATTCTTCGGCCCGGGCCTCGATTCCATGTCGCTTGCCGACCGCGCGACGATCGGCAATATGGGACCGGAATACGGCGCGACCTGCGGCTTCTTCCCGGTCGATGGCGAAACCATCAACTATCTCACCATGTCGGGCCGCACGAAGGACCGCATTGCGCTGGTCGAAGCCTATTCGAAGGCACAGGGCATGTGGCGCGAAGGCGATGGCTCCGACCTCGTCTTCACGGATACGCTGGAACTGGATCTCGGCGATGTCGTGCCGTCCATGGCAGGCCCGAAGCGTCCGGAAGGCCGCCTGGCCCTCGAAACCATCGCGCCGAACTTCGCGACCGCTCTCGAGACCGATTACAAGAAGCCCGGCCAGCTCGACAGCCGTTATGCCGTCGAAGGCACGGATTTCGACCTCGGCCATGGCGATGTGGCGATTGCCGCCATCACCTCCTGCACCAATACGTCGAACCCGAGCGTACTGATCGCGGCCGGTCTCCTGGCCCGCAATGCTGTCGCGAAGGGTCTGAAGTCGGCGCCCTGGGTCAAGACCTCGCTGGCACCGGGAAGCCAGGTGGTTGGCGAATATCTCGCCAAGTCCGGCCTGCAGGACTCGCTCGATGCGCTTGGCTTCAACCTGGTCGGCTTCGGCTGCACCACCTGCATCGGCAATTCCGGCCCGCTGCCGGCACCGATCTCCAAGACCATCAACGACAAGGGCCTGATCACCGCCGGCGTCCTGTCGGGCAATCGTAACTTCGAAGGCCGTATCTCGCCGGACGTGCAGGCCAACTACCTGGCCTCTCCGCCGCTGGTCGTTGCCTATGCGCTGGCCGGTACGGTGCAGAAGGACCTGACGACCGAGCCGCTCGGGCTGGACCAGAATGGTCAGCCGGTCTTCCTCAAGGATATCTGGCCGACCTCGCACGAGATCCAGGAATTCATCCTGAAATACGTGACCCGCGAGCTCTACGAGACCAAATATGCGGATGTCTTCAAGGGCGACGTCAACTGGCAGGCAGTTCAGGTGCCGGCCGGCCAGACCTATGCCTGGGACGACGGCTCGACCTATGTGCAGAACCCGCCCTATTTTGTCGGCATGGGCAAGACCGGTGCCGGCCTCTCCAATATCCGGGGCGCGCGGGTTCTCGGCCTCTTCGGCGACAAGATCACCACCGACCATATTTCGCCTGCCGGTTCGATCAAGGCGGCATCGCCCGCCGGCGCCTATCTGATGGATCACGGCGTCGGCGTGGCCGACTTCAACCAGTATGGTACCCGCCGCGGCAACCATGAAGTGATGATGCGCGGCACCTTCGCCAATATCCGCATCCGCAATTTCATGCTTGGTCCGAACGGCAAGGAAGGCGGCTACACGGTCCACTATCCGTCGAAGGAAGAGATGTCGATCTACGATGCGGCCATGAAGTACAAGGCGGAAGGCGTTCCGCTGGTGATCTTCGCCGGCGTCGAATACGGCAATGGTTCCTCGCGTGACTGGGCGGCCAAGGGCACCAACCTTCTTGGCGTGCGCGCTGTGATTGCCCAGTCCTTCGAGCGTATCCATCGCTCCAACCTGGTCGGCATGGGAGTTGTGCCCTTCGTGTTCGAAGAAGGCATGAACTGGCAGTCGCTGGATCTGAAGGGTGACGAGACCGTGACCATCGAAGGTCTCGACGGCGAGATCAAGCCGCGCGAGTGGAAGACGGCAAAGATCACCTATGCCGACGGTACGGTGAAGGAGATCAAGATCCTCTGCCGCATCGATACGCTCGATGAAGTCACCTATGTCAACAATGGCGGCATTCTGCAGACGGTTCTGCGCGATCTGGCCGCCTGAGCCGGCGCCTGATCGGCTTCAAGATCTCGGAAGGGATCGTGACGCCTGCTCTGATGATTTGTCAGAAATACAGCCGCCGGGACTTGCGCCCGGCGGCTTTTTCGTGCCCGCTGCTGCGGCAGGACGCATCCTCACGTCTCACCCGCTTGTGACTTCCGATTGATGGCCGATATGCTCTAAGTTCGCGCAACCCGAACCCGCTCCCGCAACGAAGACCTGTGATGCCTGCCAGAAACGGAAAACTCATGTGTGTATTGCGCGGCCTTGGGCTGCCGCTTTTGCTGTGTGCCGGCGCAGGCATGGTTCAGGCTGGTGATGTCCGCACGCCCAAGGGCGTGGTCGAATTGTTCACGTCCCAGGGCTGTTCGTCCTGTCCGCCGGCCGATGAAGCGCTGAAGAAGCTCGTCCAGCAGGGCAATGTGGTCGCCTTGGCCTACCATGTCGACTACTGGAACTATATCGGCTGGAAGGACACGCTGAGCTCGAAGGAAAATACCGAGCGCCAGTATGGCTACGCCCATTCCATGGGGCGAAGCGGGGTCTATACGCCGCAGGCCATCATCAATGGGCGCCAACACGTCTCCGGGGCCGATCTTTCCGCCATCAATGGTGCAGTGGAGGACATGACGGCCAAGGGCGCCGGCATGAGCATCCCTGTCAGCATCAGCATGAAGGGAGACGAGATGTCGATCGAGGTCGGCGCCGGCCAGGGCCGCGCCGATGTGGTCGTCGCCTATTTCACCAAGAAGGAAGAAGTCGCTGTTGAGCGCGGCGAAAACAGCGGCCGCACCGTCGAATACTGGCACAGCGTCTACGATGTGCAGACGGTCGGCATGTGGGATGGCAAGCCGTTGAAGATCACTCTGCCCGCCAAGGCGCTGGGCCGATCGAAGAAGGACGGCTGCGCGGTCCTGTTGCAGACCTCCAGCCCGACCGGCGAGCCCGCTGCGATCATCGGTGCAACCCTGGTCATGGCCGGGCGCAAGCGAGACGACTGAGATCCTCGGCGATCTCGTCTACACGCAAGGTATCGGGCGTCACCCGCTTTGCCAGCGCAAAGCCTGCGCCGAGCGCCAGAGGCAGGTTCTATATCGGGAGGGAGGGAATGGTCCGGCCCCAGGCGATGGGGGCTGGGGGTAAGGTCAACGCTCGAGACCGGACCGAGTCTGGCGCACCGCGCCAAACCATGTCTGACGCATCAGCGCCAAACGAGATCTGCAGAATGCAAAAGAAATCCGGCGCTGTTTTGACCGAATTCAGGCCAAAAGCAGACAGTGTGTCGGAACGTGCGAAGAGGGCCGAGGCGGCGGGCATTGCGCGCCGCGGCGTCTTCCTCCCCTTGCATTTTGAGCCCAGTCGGGCACACTGTCATGAAATTGTTGCGAGGCTTCGGAATCTGAATGACTGACCAGCCGGATTTAACCGGGCGCGGCACTTCTTCGGGAAATGTCGTCGTCGAACTCCACCAGTACCGGCAAAGCCTGGATCCTCTGCCTGTCACCTTCCACCGTCGAGAACTGGATGCCATTCTCAGGATCTACGGTCGCATGGTCGGCGAGGGCGAGTGGAAGGACTATGCCATCGATCACATGAAGGAGAAGGCGGTCTTCTCCGTCTTCAAGCGATCGGGCGAAATGCCGCTCTTTCGGATCGAGAAAAACCCCAAGCTTTCGGCGAAGCAGGGCGCCTATAGCGTGATCAACACGCATGGCATGATCCTGAAACGCGGCCACGACCTTCAGCAGGTGTTGAAGGTGTTCGACAAGGTCCTGAAACTCGTCGAGTGATCGAAATTCCGTCTTTGAAATGCTGATGTCATCGCGCCCCCGCCAAGACCGCAAGCTGCCTATTCTGATCATCCTGCATCAGGAACGCTCCTCCCCCGGGCGCGTCGGCCAGATGCTGGTGGAAAAGGGCTACCCGCTCGACATTCGTCGCCCCGTTCTGGGCGATCCCCTGCCGGAAACGCTCCGGTCCCATGCCGGCGCCGTTATCTTCGGCGGCCCGATGAGCGCCAATGATCCCGAGCCTTTCGTGAAGCAGGAGATCGACTGGATCTCCGTGCCCCTGCGGGAGAACAAGCCGTATCTGGGCATCTGTCTCGGCGCGCAGATGCTGGTGAAGAATCTCGGCGGCAGCGTCGCGCCGGAGAAGGGCGACCTGACGGAAATCGGCTGGTATGCGCTGCACCCGACCGAGCACGGCCGGCTTCTGATGCCTTGGCCACGCATGGTCTACCACTTCCACCGCGAGGGGTTCAGCCTGCCGCGTGGCGTTCAATTGCTGGCAAAGGGCGATGCCTATCCGCATCAAGCCATCCGCTACGGGGAGAATGCCTGGGGCGTGCAGTTCCATGCGGAGCTGACGCGCGCCATGATGCATAGCTGGGTTGTCCGCGGTGCCGAGCGCTTTACCCTGCCCAATGCCCAGCAGGGTCGAGAGCATCTGGAGGGGCGGATGATCTTCGATCAGGCGCTGCGCAACTGGCTGTGGGCTTATCTGGACATGGTGTTTGACCGGCAGAGCCTGCGGGACAGTGCCGAGGTGCCGAAGCCGGCCTATTCCCCAGCCTGACCTGCCAGGGGTTTCAGAACTGCGCCATCAGGGCGTCGACGGCGCGTCGAGACTGTCGATCTTGCGCAGCTTCGGAAAACGCGCCGCCCAGATCACCGCCACCGCCAGCGTGCCGAAACCGCCAATCACGACGGCAGGCACGGCTCCGATCAGATGCGCCATGGTTCCGGCGCGGAACTCGCCCAGCTCGTTGGATGCGCCGACAAAGACCATGTTGACGGCATTGACGCGGCCGCGCACTTCATCCGGCGTCCACAGCATGATGAGGCTTTCGCGGACATAAACGGAAATCATGTCGGATGCGCCCATCAGCATCAGGGCAGCGATGGACAGCCAGACGGTCTGCGACAGGCCGAAGATGACGGTGGCCGCGCCGAACAGCGCGACCCCGACAAACATGAAGACGCCGGCGCGATGTTTGATCGGATAAGCGGCCAGCAGAACGGCAACGACGATCGCTCCAATGCCTGGCGCGGCGCGCAACAGGCCGAGCCCCCAGGGACCGAGTTCGAGAATGTCGCGGGCAAAGACAGGCATCAGCGCCACGGCCCCGCCGAGAAGAACCGCGAAGAGATCCAGCGAGATGGCTCCCAGAACGACCTTTTCGCTCCAGATGAACCGGAAGCCGGCCAGGATCGTCTGTAGGTTGACCGCTTTGGAACCCTGGCGCTGCATTGGCTTAGGGATGCTGACGATCAGGATCGCGGCTGCCAGCATGAAGGCCAGCGCTACCGTATAGGCAATGGTGGCGCTGGCGCCGTACAGCAGGCCGCCGGCCACCGGGCCGAGGATCGACGCCGTCTGCCAGGAGGATGAATTCCACGCCACGGCATTGGGAAGGGCATGCTCCGGCACGAGATTGGGCGCCAGCGATTGCACCGCCGGCCCCATGAAAGCCCGTTCTATGCCGAACACGATGAGAATGCCGAAGACCGGCCAGGGGGAAAACGTCCCCGTGACCGTCAAAGCGAGCAGAGCCGCCGTGCAGAGGCCGCCGAGAAACAGGCAGACCGCCACGATGGCGCGGCGATTATACCGGTCGGCGACGGTTCCGGTCACGAGGATCAGCAGCAGCGAGGGCAGAAACTGAAACAGGCCGATCAGGCCGAGATAGAGCGTATTGCCGGTGACGTCATACATCTGCCAGCCCACTGCGACGCTGACGATCTGGATGGCGAAGGCTGCCAGGAACCGACAGAAGAAGAAGCGGGCATAGGAGGAGTAGCGGAAGGCGGCGAAGCGGTCATCGGATGCAGGAATGGACATCAGCATTGCTTTCCGCGGGGCGCCGAAAAAGGCCATGGCGCCCGTCTTCGCGTGAAACGGACCGGTTGGGGCCGACAGAACTGATCCAACAGGCCGAACTCCGCTTTAATTATGATTCGCCAGAGGAAAGCCTCAGCACTTGCCGCTTAAGTCGCCAATGTCTACATGTCTGTCAACTGAGAAATGGAGACTTGGATGCTCGCGCTGTTTCAGACCATCGACCTGGCCTTGAACCTGTATACATGGGTGCTCATCATCAGCGCCATCTTCTCGTGGCTCTACGCCTTCAACGTGATCAATTCGAGCAACCAGTTCGTCAACACGATCGGGACCCTGCTTTACAACCTGACCGAACCCGCATTGCGGCCGATCCGCCGTGTCATGCCCGATCTGGGCGGCATCGACATTTCGCCGATCATCCTCCTGCTCATCATCTTCTTCATTCGTTCGCTGATGTGGACGACCATCGTCCCGGCGCTGATGTGAGAGCGGCGGCCTGTGCGCTTGCCGGGCATATCCGCCTCAGCATACGCCTGATGCCCGGCGCGTCCCGCAATGGCTTTGACGGGCTGGATGCTTCAGAGGATGGCGGGGCCTATCTCAAGGCGCGCGTGACGGCCATTCCGGAAGATGGAAAGGCCAACAGGGCTTTGATCGAGCTCCTGGCCAAGCAGCTGCGCGTGCCGAAATCGTCGATCTCCTTCATCTCCGGCGAAACGGCGCGCAAAAAAATCCTCCGGATCGATGGCGACCCGGAGGAGCTGATGAACAAACTGGACGCGCTGATCAGGGCCTGACCGGCGGCGCATCACTTCTGGGCGTTATAGCGCTCGATCGCTTCGACGATCAGCTTCTTGGCGACGTCGACATCCTGCCAGCCGCCGATCTTCACCCACTTGCCGGGCTCCAGATCCTTGTAATGCTCGAAGAAATGCTCGATCTGCTTGAGGGTGATCTCCGGCAGGTCGGTATAGTTCTGGATCTTGTCGTAGCGCTGGGTCAGCTTGGGAACCGGAACCGCGAGGATCTTCTCATCCTTGCCGCCATCGTCTTCCATGATCATCACGCCGATCGGACGGACGCTGATGACGCAGCCGGGAACCAGCGGACGGGTATTGCAGATGAGGACATCCACCGGATCGCCATCCTCGGAAAGCGTATGCGGCACGAAGCCGTAATTGCCCGGATACGTCATCGGCGTGTAGAGGAAGCGATCGACGATCAATGCGCCGGCTTCCTTGTCCATCTCGTACTTGATCGGGTGGCCACCGACCGGGACTTCAACGATGACATTCACATCGTCCGGCGGGTTCTTGCCGATCTTGATTGCATCGATACGCATGTTTCTCCCCGAGAGCGTTGCATCGTGACGCCTCGATACCCACAAAACCGGTGCAATGCAACACGGCCTTTCGCAGGGCAGGTGGTGATGGCAGGATGGCGGATCCCTGGCCAGGCGCTGCTTGGGCGCAAGACGCAGAGGACGGGACTCAGGGTCAAGGCCAGACGAAACCGAGCTTGCGCAGGCGGACATCGGCAAAATCTTCCATGCCTTCCGCCACATCAAGGCCGCCGTGGCGGCGGAAGAACCGGATGGCGTGCTCGCTATCCTCCAGGCACCAGACCACCAGACCGTGACAGCCCAGAGATTTCAGCAGGCGTCTGGCCTCGCCGAACAGGCGTCGGCCAAGGCCGATGCCCTGGAACTCCGGCCGCAGGTAGATTTCATAGATTTCGCCGTCCTGCGGCAGCGCCCGCGCCCGGTTCAGGCCGATCGTCGCATAGCCGGCAATCGTGCCGGCGACGTCCAGCACCAGCAGCGTTGCTGGGCCACTGCTGGCGCGCCGCCACCAGATTTCGCCTCTGCGCTCCAGCATTTCCGTCAGCGGTCGGTGGGGGATCAGGCCCGCATAGGCCTGCCGCCAGGCTTCGCGATGCACGTCGGCAATGTCTGCGGCATCTTCCGGGCCGGCCTGCCGAACATCGATGGTGAGCGTCTTCATGACAGTCCTTCTGGCCCTGGCCTGCGGCCCATCCCGTGCCTTCTCCGGAAACGAACCTTCCATGCGGACCCATTCCGCCTGCAGATCTTCAGAAGTTAACGCTTTTTTAAGCCCCGGAACAAGCTCCCCCAGCCTCCCGCGATGAAAAAAGCCCCGGAGGTTTTCACCGCCGGGGCTTTGCCGAATGCCGTGTCCGATCGCAATCAGGCGACGCGCGACTTTTCGAAGCGCTTGCGATCATTCGGGTCGAGATACATCTTGCGCAGGCGGATGGACTTCGGCGTCACTTCCATCAATTCGTCGTCCTGAATCCAGGACAGCGCGCGGTCGAGCGTCATGCGGATCGGCGGCGTCAGCTTGACGGCCTCATCCTTGCCGGCGGCGCGAATATTCGTCAGCTGCTTGCCCTTCAACACGTTCACTTCAAGGTCGTTGTCGCGGGAGTGAATGCCGATGATCATGCCCTGATAGACCTTTTCGCCGGGCTCGATGATCATCGGGCCACGATCTTCCAGGTTGAACATGGCGTAGGCAACGGCTTCGCCGGAGCCGTTGGACAGGAGTACGCCATTGGTGCGGCCGCCGATCGGACCCTTATAGGGCTGATAATCGTGGAACAGCCTGTTCATGATGGCCGTACCGCGCGTATCGGTCAGAAGCTCGGACTGATAGCCGATCAGGCCGCGTGTCGGCGCCAGGAACTTCAGGCGAACGCGATTGCCGCCGGAGGGACGCAGTTCCGTCATCTCGGCCTTGCGCTCGGACATCTTCTGCACCACGACGCCGGAATGCTCCTCGTCAACGTCAACGACGACTTCCTCGATCGGCTCCATCAGCTGATCGTTTTCATCCTTGTGCATGACGACGCGCGGGCGCGATACGGCCAGCTCGAAGCCCTCACGGCGCATGGTCTCGATCAGGACAGCCAGCTGAAGTTCGCCACGACCGGAGACGAAGAAGGAATCCTTGCCTTCCGCTTCTTCGATCTTCAGCGCGACATTGCCTTCCGCTTCCTTGAAGAGACGGTCGCGGATGACACGGCTCGTGACCTTGTCGCCTTCGGTCCCGGCCAGCGGGCTGTCATTGACGATGAAGGACATGGTGACCGTCGGAGGATCGATCGGCTGTGCGGTCATCGCCTCGGTAACGGTGGGATCGCAGAACGTGTCGGCGACAGTACCCTTGGAGAGGCCGGCGATCGCCACGATATCGCCGGCATGGGCTTCATCGATGGCTGTGCGCTCGATGCCGCGGAAAGCGAGAATCTTCGAGATGCGGCCGTTTTCGATGATCTTGCCATCCTGGCCGAGAACCTTGACCGCCTGGTTCGGCTTGATCGAGCCGGAGGCGATGCGGCCGGTGATGATACGGCCGAGGAAGGGGTTGGCTTCGAGGATCGTGCCGATCATGCGGAACGGGCCTTCTTCGACGGTCGGCTCCGGAACGTGCTTCAGCACGAGATCGAGCAGAGGCGCCAGCCCATCTTCCTTCGGACCTTCGGGATTGTAGTTCATCCAGCCATCGCGGCCGGAGCCGTAGAGGATCGGGAAGTCGAGCTGTTCATCAGTAGCGTCGAGATTGGCGAAGAGGTCGAAGACTTCGTTGATGACTTCCTCGTGGCGGCCGTCCGGGCGGTCGATCTTGTTGATCGCGACGATCGGGCGAAGGCCGACCTTCAGCGCCTTGGAGACGACGAACTTGGTCTGCGGCATCGGGCCTTCGGAGCTGTCGACCAGGACGATCGCGCCGTCCACCATCGACAGGATGCGCTCGACTTCGCCGCCGAAATCGGCGTGGCCCGGCGTGTCGACGATGTTGATGCGGGTCCCCTTCCATTCCACCGAGGTCGCCTTGGCGAGAATGGTGATGCCGCGTTCCTTTTCCAGGTCGTTGCTGTCCATCACGCGTTCGGCGACGCGCTGGTTGTCGCGGAAGGAGCCGGACTGCTTCAGAAGTTCGTCGACAAGGGTCGTTTTCCCATGGTCAACGTGCGCGATGATCGCGATGTTGCGAAGTGCCATATTGGTTTCTCTGGGGCTGTGGCGCACGCAGGGAGCTCTAAGCGCCAATTTTCATTTGGCGCGCTCATAGCCTGTTTTTCGCATTTGCGAAAGGGGGCGGCTGAACGCAGGGTTAAAGCAGGACGGAATCTATGCCTCATCCGCCACCGCCTTGGTATCGGTCGAGGCAAAAACGCCAGAAGATCGCGGCCGCGACGACCGAGAGCGGGCCGGCTGCAAGGGCTGCGGCCGCCGCGCCGCCTCCCAGATAGGGAATGCTGCGGTCGAGCAGCACCGAGACGGGCACATAGGCCATGTAGCCGAGCGGAATGATCGAGAGCAGCGCCAGCTGGAAGGGCGCCGCAAATATGCTGGCGGGATAGCGCGACAATTCCCAGAAGTCGAAATAGATGCCGAACAGATAGCGCGCCCGGCCCAGCAGCATGGCGCAGGCGCCGAGCATGGTGATGAGCGAGGCGGTGATCAGGGCAGCGCTGACGAGGCCGAGGATCAGGAAGAGACCGTGGGCGGGGCCCCAGTCGATCGCAAGCTGCGGCAGCGCCCAGGCGATCAATCCCGCACCCAGAAGGATATGGCCGCCATATTCGATGTTGAAGCCGGAAAAGACGAGATAGGCCCAGGGGTTCAGCGGCCTGACCAAGAGCGTATCGAATTCGCCGCCGAGGACAATTTCCTCCATGCGCCTGAGCTGAACCAGCGTGAAGCAGGCGCCGAGCGCATAGCCCAGCGTGTGGAAGCCGAGCAGCAGCGCCATTTGCGGCCAGGTCCAGCCGCCGATAGTCTCGAAACGGGTGAGGATCAGCCAGATCTGCGTGAAGACGCCGGCATAGCCGAAGGCCTGCGCCACCCAGGCGATCATCAGGCTGGCGCGGAATTGAAGCCGCGTGCGCACCCGCAGCCGAACCAGGTAGAGAAGCAGGGACAGGGTTTCCCGCATGCTCAGCCTCCCTGCACCACGACCTGGCCGCAGGCGCGCGACCAGACTAAGGAAACGGCCAGGGCCAGAACCGCGGCCCAGGCACCACCGGCCAGCAAATAGAGCGCTGACGAGGCGAGATCGCGCTCGCCGAGATAGACCGTCATCGGATGATAGGTGATCCAGGCGAAAGGCAGCACATGCGCCACCTCCGCCAGTCCCTTGGGAAAGAACCAGATCGGCACCAGCCCGCCGGAGAAGACACCGAGCAGGCCGCGCATGAACCATTCCAGCGAGTGAGCGTCGAAGACCCAGAAGGAGAAAAGGCCGATGAGGATGCCGAACAGCATCATGACAGCGAGGGAGACGAGGACGAAGCCGAGAAACAGCAGCGCATGTCCGGCGCTTGCCGGGGGCTCGATGCCGTAGATCAGGCCCATGATCACGATCACCGGCAAGGAGGTCATCAGCCAGTCGAAGAGGCGCGTGCCCAGCTGTTCGGCCAGCAGCATGACCGGATAGGCCATGGGGCGCAGCAGGCTCGAGCCGATTGCCCCGGTGCGGATGGTTCCTCCGACATCCCGGACGATCATCGTGGCATCCCAGCTGGACAGGATGGTGCCGCCGATCAGCGCATAGGTGATCATCTGGCCAAGGCTGATGCCGCTCATGCTGCCATTCATACTGCCATTCATGCTGGCATGTCCGGCAAAGACGGCCTGCCAGATGGAGATGCGGGCGAGGATATCGACAAGCGTGCCGAAGACGCGGGCAATGGCGCGCGACCTGTGCTCCAGCTCCCGGCGAAAGGCGGCCCGGATCAGGGCGTAAAAGGCGCTCACGCGGCTCTCCCCGCCAGTCCCCTGGCCTGGTAATGGGTGCGGATGATCTCCTCTATGCCCGGCTCGTGCAGGCGCACGTCGCGCAGGCCGACATCGGTCTGGAGCGCCGCCAGCAGTTCCACCAGCGACCTGTCGTCATCGGCAAGCAGAAACATGCGCAGATTTCCCTCTCCGCCGGCCGGTTCCGCTCCGGGAAGATGAACCATCCCCGGCTCGCCTACAAATTCCACGGTCAGCTTGCGGCGCGCGCCGAAGCGGGTGCGCAGTGCCGACACGGGGCCGTCGAAGAGCAGCCTGCCTTCATCCACCATGATCAGGCGCGGGCAGATCTCCTCGATATCCTGCAGGTCATGGGTGGTGAGAATGATCGTCGTGCCGCGCTCGCGGTTGATGCGCGCGAGGAACTTACGCACCACATCCTTCGCCACCACGTCGAGGCCGATGGTCGGCTCGTCCAGGAAGAGGATTTTCGGATCATGCATCAGCGCCATGGCGATTTCGGCGCGCATCCGCTGGCCGAGGCTCAGGTGCCGCACCGGCCGCTCCAGGAAGGAGGCAAGCCCCATCATCTCGGTCAAATCCGCGCAATTTTTTGAAAAGGCCAAATCCGGCACGCGATACATGCGCCGATGCAGCTCGAAGCTTTCAAACAGCGGCAGTTCCCACCAAAGCTGCGTGCGCTGGCCGAAGACGACGCCGATATTACGCGCATTCGCCACCCGGTCCGCCTGCGGATGGCGTCCCAGCACGGTAACCCTGCCGGAGGTGGGCGCCAGGATGCCTGTCAGCATCTTGATCATGGTGGATTTGCCGGCGCCATTCGGGCCGAGATAGCCGACCGCCTCACCTGCGGCGATATCGAAGGAAATGTCCTCGACCGCCCGGACAGGCCGCGTGACGGGGGAGACGAAGCTCCGGATGGCGCCGGCAAGACCCGGCTGCGCGACGCGCTGCCGGAATGTCTTCGACACGGAAGCTGCGGATATGATGGAAGTCATGGCGGGCGATCCTGACGTGGTCACCGCTTAAAGCGGAGTCGCATGAAATTTATGCGACAGTCACCCGATTCGCCCGCCACAAATGCTGATGGCTTTCATTCGCAACCCAAATGGTCGCCATGGCTGATAAAGCGACCGCTGATCAGGCGTCGCCGCCGGAGAGCTCCGCCACCATCGAAAGCCCCTTCTTCTTCAGCATGGCATCCGGATCGGGCAGCTTGCCGCGAAAGGCCTTGTAGGTCTCTTCCGGATCGATCGATCCGCCGACCGCATAGATGTTGTTCTTCAACTTGCGGGCCATGACCGGATCGAAAGGATTGCCGGTCTCCTCAAAGGCGGAGAAGGCATCGGCATCCAGCACTTCCGACCACATGTAGGAATAGTATCCGGCCGAATAGCCATCGCCGGAGAAGATGTGCTGGAAATGCGGCGTGGCATGGCGCATCACGATCGAGGAGGGCATGCCGATCTCATCGAGCACCTGCGCCTGCACGGCCATGGGATCCTCCACGCCCGCCCGTGTGTGGAACGCCATGTCGACCAGAGCGGAGGAGGTGAACTCCACCGTGTTGAACCCTGCATTGAAGGTGCGGGCCGCGAGAACCTTGTCGAGCAACGCCTTCGGCATCGGCTCACCGGTCTCGTAATGAACGGCATAACGGGTCAGGATCTCCGGTACCGTCAACCAGTGCTCGTAAAGCTGTGACGGCAATTCGACGAAATCGCGCGAGACGCCGGTGCCGGACACGGAGGGATAGGTGACATCGGACAGAATGCCGTGAAGGCCATGGCCGAATTCGTGGAACAGCGTGCGGGCATCATCCAGCGAGAGCAAAGCCGGCTTGCCTTCTGCGGGCTTGGCGAAATTGCAGACATTGTAGATGATCGGCAATTCGCCTTCGGCGCCGTTTTTCAGGGGCAGCTTGTGCTGGCTCTGGAAGGAGCTCATCCATGCGCCCGAGCGCTTGGAGGATCGTGCGAAATAATCGCCGAGGAACATGGCCTTCAACCGACCATCGGCCTCCCGGACCTCGAAGACCCGAACATCGGGATGATAGGCCTTTATACCCTTCACCTCGGTGATGGTGACGTCGAAGAGCCGGTTTGCAACATCGAAACAGGCCTGCAGGATGTTTTCGAGCTGCAGATAGGGCTTCAGTTCCGATTCGGAAAAATCGAACATGCGCTCGCGCTGCTTTTCGGCATAATAGCGCCAGTCCCAGGGCTGAACCGGTCCGTTCAGCCCGTCTTCCGCCATCAGCCCGCTGAGATCGGCCTCTTCCTCCTTGGCCTTCGCCCGCGCCTTGGCCCAGACTTTCATCAGCAGCGAATTCACATTGGCCGGTGTCTTGGCCATCGTATCATCCAGCTTGTAGCTGGCGAAATCGGCATAGCCGAGAAGCGAGGCCTTTTCGGCGCGCAGCGCGAGGATCTCGCGGACGATCGCGATATTGTCGCGCTCTTTGCCGTTCTCACCCCGCTTGACCCAGGCGGCAAAGGCCTTCTCCCGCAGATCGCGGCGACTGGAGAAAGTGAGGAAGGGCTCGATGATGGAGCGGGACAGGGTAACGGCGAAAGAGTCTTCCGGTGCCCCGCGTTCGCGCGCAGCGCCTGCCATAGCATCGCGCAGGAAAGCCGGCAGGCCTTCCAGATCCTCGGCAGATTGCAGGATCAGCGACCAGGCCTTTTCATCGCCCAGAACATTCTGGCCGAATTGCGCGCCAAGCCCCGCCAGTCTTTCGTTGATGGCGGCCAGTCGCTCCTGTTGGGTGCGCGACAGTTTGGCACCGGCGCGCACGAAGCCCTTCCAGTGCCGCTCCAGAACACGGGTCTCCTCCAGCGTCAGATCGAGTTTTTCCCGTCCCTCCCAAAGCGCGTCGAGACGCCGGAACAGCTTTTCGTTCATGGCGATCCGGGAATAGTGACGCGACATTTTTGGCGCCACCTCCCGCTCCAGCGCCTGGATGACATCATTGGTATGCGCGCCTGCGCGGTTCCAGAACAGCGCCGAGACCCGAGATAGCTCATCCCCGGCAATCTCCAGGGCCGTCACCGTATTGGCAAAGCTTTCCGGCTCCGCATTGTCGGCAATCCCGTCGATTTCCATGTCGTGGCGGGACAGGGCGGCATCGAAGGCGGCGGCGAAATCTTCGTCCGTCACCTGGTCGAATTGCGGCAGTCCATGCAGTCCCTTCCATTCGACCAGGGCTGGTTTGATTTCGGATTGGACAGTCATCTGATGAACCTCTGATAGAATTGCCGGGCAGTTGAATATAGGGCAGGTCGGCAAAGCATGCGCAAAACTATGGACTGATTATGAACGATTGACGAGCCTTGCCACCCGCAAACTTGTCATCGCGGCAATCGATCCGCCGCGAGCCTCCTCGCTCAGCCTGGACTGGCTCGCTCAGCCGAGATTGTCCTCGCACGGCGCAGGAAGCCCGGCGGCCGGCCGCCCGACCGGCAAGCCCTGCATGCTTTTCCGGTCTGATCCGGTCCCTGGACGCGCTTTATCATTTGCCCGGCCTCCCAAAAATAGTAAGCCTGCCTTATTTGGTACGACAGCCCGGCTGGCACTGCACCGCATCACGCCGGCTGATCCATCAACGACCTGCTGCAGATTTCGGGCATCGAACCATGTCCGGATGATGGGGCGACGCAGCGGCAGAGGCGAAGATTTCATGGCCACCCCCACGGAACTGCATAATCTGGGCTTTTTGCTCACAGACAGCGCCAGGTTGCTGCGCTCGGCCTTCGAGCGGCGCATTGGCGAGATGGGGCTCGAAATCACGCCCGGCGAAGCACGCACGCTGCTCAACATCCACACGCTGACGGATGCAAAGCAGCTGGAAATCGCCGCCCGCATGGGGGTAGAGCCGATGACCGTCTGCTCCTTTCTCGACCG
Source organism: Rhizobium sp. SSA_523 (assembly GCF_030435705.1). NCBI lineage: Bacteria > Pseudomonadati > Pseudomonadota > Alphaproteobacteria > Hyphomicrobiales > Rhizobiaceae > Affinirhizobium > Affinirhizobium gouqiense. The sequence continues at coordinate 2,508,195 of NZ_CP129382.1, read as the reverse complement.
GCTCCAGACCCAGGGTCTCATCGCACGCCATCCGGATCCCGTGGATCGCCGCGCCAAGCGCGTGACGCTGACCGCGCAGGCGGAGCCGCTGATCGCCAGGCTCAAGGCCGAGATCGCCGATGTCCTGCGGGAGGCCTGCGCCGGGCTGGCGGACGAGGATGTGCTTCGGCTCCATCACATCCTCGAAACCGTCTCCGCCAATCTCCAGTCTGCAGGCAATGCCGGCCAGGCGGATCCCGCGTGAGCGCGAAACCGGCTGAAGGCGGGCAACCCTTGATGAGCGAGGCGAGAACGACCTTTCTGGGCGCTCTCCTGACCATGCTCGGGCCGATCTCGATGGCGATCTATACGCCGGCCATGCCGGAACTCGTGCGTGCCTTCGCCACCACGGAAGCGGCGATCAAGATGAGCCTGTCGATGTTCTTCTGCGGCTTCGCGCTGGCGCAGCTCGTCGCCGGGCCGCTTGCCGATGCGCTGGGGCGAAAGAGCGCCACGCTGATCTTCATCTCCATCTATCTGGCCGGCTCGGTCCTTGCCGCCATGGCGCCGTCGGTGGAGTTCATCCTCGCCGCCCGGCTCATCCAGGGCATCGGCGCATCGGTCGGCATTGTGGTGTCCCGCGCTATCGTGCGCGACCTGTATGTCGGTGCCGATGGCGCGCGCATCCTCAATACAATCGGCATTTTCATCGCCGTCGGACCGGCCACCGGTCCCGTGCTGGGTGGATTGACGCTTGCCGCTTTCGACTGGCATGCGCTCTTCCTGCTGATGATCGTCTTCGGTCTTGCCGCGGCTGCGTGCGTCATCTTCGTCTTGCGCGAAACGGTCACGCCGGACCTGTCGCGGCTGCGACCTGCAAGGCTGATCGGCAATTATTGCCGGGTTGCCACCAATCGCCAGTTCATCGCAACGGCGCTCGTGCTCAGCGGAAGCGTGGGAGCGCTATATGCCCAGTCGACAATGCTGCCTTTCGTCCTGATCGACCGCGTCGGCCTGTCGCCAACCCAGTTCGGGATCGGGATGCTGATGCAGTCCGGTTTCTACCTGCTCGGCTCGGTGAGCCTGAGACTGGTGTCGAACCGCCTCAGCGGCGCCCGGGCGGCGTTGTTCGGCATCACTTTGTGCGGCCTCGGCGCCGTGCTGATGGCCCTGTCCGTGGCTTTCGTGCCGCCGGCCTTCCTGACGGTCATGGTGCCCGTGGCGATCTGCACCTATGGTTTGGCCTTCCTCAGCCCTTACGTCGTGACGCTGTGTCTTGCGCCCTTTCCCGGCATGGCGGGCTCCGCTTCGGCGCTGAGCGGGTTCCTGCAGATGACCGCCGGCTTTATCGGCGGTGTGGCCGCGGCATCCATGGCCGATCCGCTGAAGGCTTTCGGCGTGATCATTCCGGCCATGGAATTTTCCGCGGTGGCCGGCTTCATCTGGATGCGGCGTCTGTCGCGCCAGGCCTGACGCAGGTTAAAAAAAGGCCGCTTCCCGCGCAGGGGCGGGGAGGCGGCCTTTCCCGGTTTCGATGATCAGCGATTGCGCTTGGCGAGGGTGCGCAGGCGAAGAGCGTTCAGCTTGATGAAGCCGGCGGCATCCTTCTGGTCATAGGCTCCCTGGTCGTCTTCGAAAGTGACGAGCTTGTCGGAGTAGAGCGACTTCTCGCTTTCGCGTCCGGTCACCATGACATTGCCCTTGTAGAGCTTCAGCGTCACTTCGCCTTCCACATGCTCCTGGCTCTTGTCGATCAGCGCCTGCAGCATTTCGCGCTCCGGCGAGAACCAGAAACCGTAATAGATGAGTTCCGCATAGCGCGGCATCAGCTCATCCTTCAGATGTGCGGCTCCGCGATCCAGCGTGATGCTCTCGATCGCCCGGTGGGCGGCCAGGAGAATGGTGCCGCCAGGCGTTTCATACACGCCGCGGCTCTTCATGCCGACGAAACGGTTTTCCACGAGATCAAGACGGCCAATGCCGTTGTCGCGGCCGTAATTGTTGAGTTCGGCGAGCAGCGTCGCCGGGCTCATCTCGACGCCATTGATCGAGCAGGCATCGCCCTTGCGGAAGCCGATCTTGATGACTGTCGCCTTGTCGGGCGCAGCCTCCGGCGAAATCGTGCGCATGTGAACATATTCCGGCGCTTCCTGTGCCGGATCCTCCAGGACCTTGCCTTCCGAGGAGGAGTGCAGGAGGTTGGCGTCGACCGAGAAGGGAGCCTCGCCCTTCTTGTCCTTGGCAACCGGGATCTGGTGCTGCTCGGCAAAGTTCAGGAGGTCGGTCCGGCTCTTGAACGACCAGTCGCGCCAGGGAGCGATGATCTTGATGTCCGGGTTCAGCGCATAGGCGGACAGTTCGAAGCGGACCTGGTCATTACCCTTGCCGGTGGCGCCATGGGCGATCGCATCGGCGCCGGTCTTCTTGGCGATCTCGATCAGGTGCTTGGAGATCAGCGGCCGGGCAATCGAGGTGCCGAGCAGGTAGACGCCTTCATAGACGGCATTGGCGCGAAACATCGGGAATACGAAATCGCGGACGAATTCCTCGCGGACATCTTCGATGAAGATCTCCTTGATGCCGAGCATCTCCGCCTTCTTGCGCGCCGGCTCGAGCTCTTCGCCCTGGCCGAGATCGGCGGTGAAGGTCACGACTTCCGCGCCGAGTTCGGTCTGGAGCCATTTCAGGATGATGGAAGTGTCGAGCCCGCCGGAATAGGCGAGAACAACTTTCTTGACGTCTTTGGGAAGGGCCATAGCGATTGCGTTCCGTCTGGAGGGCAGGCCGTTCCAACCTGCCGCTTGAAGTCTTTGGATGGCGGCACTTTTAGCGAGTTTATGGCCACGTGCAAGGGCATGCGGCCGCCCAAAGCGTCATAGATCGTGGCGGCGCGCCTCCTGCTTTTGCCGCGGCCGGTCATGTTGACGAGATCCGGCGGGGGTACCATATCCGCGGCGATCATCGTTTGCGTGAAACAGCCTTGGAGGTTCGCCCATGACAGTTCAGCATCCTGCCCTGAAACAGGGTCACGTGGCCGTCGTCACCGGCGCCGCCTCGGGTATAGGTCTGGCCGCGGCCAAGGCCTTTGCCAGGCTCGGCCTCTGCGTTGTGCTCGTCGACCTGGAAGGAGACCGGCTGGCAGAGGCAGAAAGCGAGGTTGCCGCCCTTGCCGCCGGAGGCGCGGCGGATGTTGTTGCGATCGGCACGGATGTCTCCCGGCTAGAAGAGGTCGAAGCGCTGGAGCGGGCCGTAATCCAGCGCTTCGGGCGCGTGCATGTCCTGATGAACAATGCCGGCATCCAGCCGGGAAGCGCGCTCTTCGGCGCTCAGGCGAACTGGGATAATGTGCTGGCTGTCAATCTGATGGGCGTGATCCACGGCACGCGGACCTTCGGCCCGGGCATGATGGCGCACAAGGAACCGGCGCTGATCATCAATACCGGTTCCAAGCAGGGCATAACCACGCCGCCCGGCGATCCGGCCTATAATGTCGCCAAGGCCGGGGTGAAGGTCTTCACCGAAGCATTGCAGCATGAACTGCGCAATGCCGAGAGCTGCACGGTCACGGCGCATCTGCTGATCCCCGGCTTCGTCTATACCGGCCTGACCGCCAATGGCCGGCCGGAGAAGCCGGATGCGGCCTGGACACCGGAACAGACCGTGGATTTCATGCTGGAGAGCCTGGTGCGCGGGGATTTCTACATCCTATGCCCGGATAATGACGTCGATCGCAGGACAGACGAGCGGCGCATGGCCTGGGCGATTGGCGACATCATTGAAAATCGGCCGCCTTTGTCCCGCTGGCACAAGGATCACGCTGAACCTGCCAAGGCCTTCATTGGTCAAAGAGATTGATTGGCAAGCGCACAGCGCCACGATAAGTCTTGGCAAGACCCCTTGCCGAGACCGATCCCATGGATTTCCTGCCGAGCCTGCCCACCCTCATCACATTTACCGGCATGTGCCTGCTTCTTGCCATCACGCCGGGGCCGGACATGACCCTGTCCATCAGCCGCGCGCTCTCGCAGGGCACCAAGCGGGCGCTCTTCGTCGTGCTGGGCACGACGATCGGCATCATGATCCACACGCTGCTGGTCGCTTTCGGCATTTCGGCCCTGATTACCGCCTCGCCCACCGCCTTCTTCCTCTTGAAGACCGGCGGCGCCGCCTATCTGCTCTGGCTTGCCGTTCAGGCCGTGCGGCATGGCTCGAACCTCAAGGTGGAGGCCGTCGATGGTCCGAAAGCTTCTGCATGGAGCAATGTGTCGACAGGGCTGTGGGTCAATCTGCTCAATCCCAAGGTCATCATCTTCTTCATGACCTTCCTGCCGCAATTCGTGACGGCGAACGATCCGGCGGTGACGCAGAAGCTCATCTTCCTGGGCTTCTTCTTCATCTTCGTCGGCAGTCCGATCAATGTCATCGTGATCCTGGCGGCAGACCGCCTGGCCAAATGGCTGCAGGCCAATCCGAAGGTGCTGCGCGGAATCGACTATACCTTTGCCGGCGTCTTCTCGGTCTTTGCCGTCAAGATCTTCATGACGCAGGCGCGGTGAGCGCAAGCGCTCAACGAAGATCAAGCCCCATCTGCCAGAAATCGGCCTCGAGCCTGGTGGCATCCCGGAAGACCCGCGACAACTGCGAGAAGCGGGTGGCATCGACTTGCGCCAGGCGCGCATTCATCCAGTTCAGTTCCGCTTGAACGAGATCCTGGTAGTCCCGGCCGGCATACATGTCGATCCAGGCGGCATAGGGATTGCCCTCATGCCGGGCCGACGACTGTCTCCCGTTCGAAGTGGTGATCCCGTTTGCGATCTCGCCATAGCCGATGATGCAAGGGGCAAGCGCCACATGCAGATCGAGAAGGTCTCCGCTCATGCCGGCGTCCAGCACATAGCGCGTATAGGCGAGCGTCGCTCTGGATTCGGCAAGTCCTGCCAGATCGGCTTCGGATATTCCCCAGGACGCGCAGTAATCGATATGCAGTCCCAGTTCGATATCGACGATCGCCTTCAGGCTATCGAGGCTCTGCCGCAGATCGGAGAGGTCGCGGCTCTTGTAGACCGCCAGTCCCCAGGCGCGGGCGAACTGGATGAGGAAGAGGTAATCCTGCTTCAGATAATGCTGGAATGCCGCCTGCGGCAATTCGCCGGTGGCGAGCTCCCGCACGAACCGATGCTCGACATAGGCCTGCCAATCCTGCGCATGGTCTTCCTTCAGGCGCTCGAAAGGGCTCACCATGTCGATCAATCATCCTCACCGTGACCGGCGATCATCATGGCCTCGAAAGCCAGCCTGTCGGTTTTGCGCATGCGCTCCGACTCCGATTTCAGCTGTCCGCAGGCGGCCAGGATATCGCGTCCGCGAGGCGTGCGGATCGGCGACGCATAGCCTGCCTGGTTGATGAAATCCGCAAACCGCTCGATCGTCGCCCAGTCCGAACACTGGTAATTGGTGCCGGGCCAGGGATTGAACGGGATCAGATTGATCTTGGCCGGAACGCCCTTCAGAAGCTGCACCAGCCGCTTGGCGTCTTCCAGACTGTCGTTGACGTCCTTCAGCATCACATATTCGAAGGTGATGCGGCGCGCATTGGACAGGCCGGGATAGTTGCGGCAGGCCTCAATCAGCTCTTCCAGCGGGTATTTCTTGTTGATCGGCACCAGCATGTCGCGCAGCTCGTCGCGCACGGCATGCAGCGAAATGGCAAGCATGACGCCGATCTCATCGCCGGTCCGGTAGATTTCCGGCACGACGCCAGAGGTCGACAGGGTGATGCGGCGCTTGGACAGCGACAAGCCTTCATTGTCGGAGGCGATCAGCAGGGCGTCCTTCACATTGTCGAAGTTGTAGAGCGGTTCGCCCATGCCCATCATGACGATATTCGTCACCTTGCGCTCGCCCGTCGGCACGAAGGCGCCGGGTGGGGAGTCCAGGCCCGGGAAATCGCCCAGCCGGTCGCGCGCCAGGAGAAGCTGGCCGAGAATTTCCTCGGCCGTCAGGTTCCTGACGAGGCGCTGCGTGCCCGTGTGACAGAAGGAACAGGTCAGCGAACAGCCGACCTGGCTGGAAATGCACAAGGTGCCGCGGCCTTCTTCGGGAATGTAGACGGTTTCCACCTCCACCGGCCGGCCGGCGCCGCGCGGCGGATAGCGCAGCAGCCATTTGCGCGTACCGTCATTGGAGACCTGCTCCTCCACCACTTCCGGGCGGGAGATGGTGAAATGCGCCTTCAGCATTTCGCGCATATCCTTGGCCACATTGGTCATGGCATCGAAATCGGAGACGCCGCGAATATAGAGCCAGTGCCACAGCTGGCTCACCCGCATGCGAACCTGCTTTTGCGGCACGCCCTTTTCGGCAAGGGCAGCACCCATCTGCTCGCGGGTCAGGCCGATCAGCGAAGGTTTGCCGGACATCAGGTCCGGGCGCGGCACGAGCGGTTGCTTGACGGCGAGACGCGGTGCGGTTGCTTCGGAAAGAGACATGATACGATTCCGTTCAACGGCTGCGCGACGCAAACTGAGGCGTCCTGGCAGTCCGGATTGTAGCGTGTGAAATGCGCGAGGCGGGCGCGGGCGCCAGGATTATGACGCGCTTCGACCGCAGTTGCAGGGCCTTTATCATCAAAAGCCACGCACGTCACCATCAAACCGGCCCGGCCGCGCCTGGGCCAGGTCCAGCTCAACTGCAATCAGGTCCGGCCATGTGCGGCCAGCCCTTGCCAATCCGACGGAATCCGGCAATCCGGAATTACTTGCAGGTCTCGATCTGCTTCAAGGCCGCGGAAATGCCGGAGAGCGAATAGCTGTAGCTCGTATTGGTGCCGCGGGCCGAAACAGCCTTAACGGTCATGGACTTGCCGCTCCTCATCGCCGCAACCAGCGCCGGTTCTTCGGCGGCATTTTCCACCCAGGCCGCCTTGTCCTTGACGAACATCACGAAGTTCCGGTTATCGATCGTCACGTTGACCTTCGAATCCGCCTTCAGCGTATAGCCCACCATGACCTGCGGCTCATAGGAAATGTTCTGGCCGGGACGCTGCGAGACCATGAAGAAAATATCCCCGTGATCGACAGAGGCCGGTTCCTTGGCCGTCGGGATCGAGAGGACGTAGCACACCGTGCTTTTGCCGGATTTGTAGGAATAGGCGCCCCAGTTCTGGAATGTGCCGATCCGGTTCGGCGCCTGAGCCGAAGCAACTGCAACGGATGCGAGCAGAAGGGTCGACGCGAGGGCGATCTGTCTTACAAACATTGTGTCCTGCCAGTTTATGTTCAACGGCCGACCGTCTTTCCGGTCGGGCGGGGGGTCGCAATCCGCTACACTTTGACGTAATTTCGGTTACCAAACCGTCAACAGCCGGTTCGACGCTTGTCTGAACAGGAGCCAAATCTCCCCGATCCGGGACATCTGTTTCCTCGATCACCGAATGACCCGACGAATCCGGCAAGATTGGGGCCATGTCCTGATTGGGGCCATGACCTGCGCCCCACGAAAGCGTGTGGGCGGAGCGCCCCGCCGGCCGGCGGCTTCGGGCGTGGGCGGGCAAGACCGGCGCGGGAAATCAGCGCGTCGCTTCCGGGGCGGGAGCCCTGGAATCCGGATCGGCCAAAGCCTCATCCGCCGCCTGATAATGACTGTCCTTGATGTGAGACTGGATCATGCGGAAGGCCGCCATCAGCACGGCAATATCGTCCGTGAAGCCGACCACGGCAAAGATATCGGGCAGGAAATCGAGCGGCAGGACGAAATAGCCAAGCGCCGCAAGCAGGATCCCGCGAACCCGCACGGGCGTCTGCGGATCCATGGCGCAGAAATAGGCGGCAGCAAGATCGCGGCTGAACGGGATATAGCGCATGGCCCGCTTCATGGTCGGCCAGAACTTCGAGCGGATCTGCCGCTGCTGCTTTTCCTGCGTCTTGTCGTCTCCGGGCAGAAGGATTTCTCCAATCTTGACCTCGTCCATCCAAGCCTCCTTCGCTCATGGGCCAGGGATGGATATGGTCCTGCACAGGGTGAAGTTCAATCGCGTATCGATGCCGCACGGTCCATCAGCAGGGCCAGGGCGAGATCCCGCTCGCTCACGCCGCCGCTGTCATGGGTGGTCAGACGGACATCGACCCTCGCATAGACATTCGTCCATTCCGGATGGTGATCCAGACGTTCCGCGGCAAAGGCGATCTCGGTCATGAAGGAGAAGGCCTCGGCGAAGCTTCGAAAGCGAAAGCTGCGCTCCAGAGCGTCGCCCTGCGCAGAGAGCGACCAGGCGGGTAGCTCCGCGAGCCGCTGTTTGACCTCGTCTTCCGTCAGCCTGCGCGGTCGCATGACTTCACCGTCAGTAAAAGTACTTCTCACTCATCGCGTCTCGCTCGGAGTCTCTGTCGGCATAGCCGGCGAGACTGTCCTGAAGCGGGAAGACCTCTTCCGTGAGATAGGGCCCGCCGCCCACCGATTCCTTGGAGGACATCAGGACGAAGCGGCCGACCTTGAAGGGGGCCGTGTAAAAATTGCCGCGCCCGGCCAGATAGTGCACAACATCGTCCACCCGCGCCGAGCGCAGCCTGGCCAGGGTCACATGCGGAGTGAATTTGCGGGGATCGGGAGCAAGCCCCAGCCGCTGGCAGATCCGCTCGATCTCCGCCTGCAGGGTAAAGATTTCGGCGGAAGGGGAAACGCCGGCCCAGATGGAATGCGGCTTTTTCGACCCGAAGGAGCCAATTCCGGTGAGGCTGATCTCGAAGGCCTCGCGATCGATGCGGTCGAGCCGGGTGACGATCTCGTCTGCCGTTCGGCCATCCACATCGCCAATGAAGCGCAAGGTGATGTGGTAATTCTCGACATCGATCCAGCGTGCGCCAGGCAAACCGCCTCGCAAAAGCGAGAGACTGAGGGCGGCACTGCGCGGGATTTCGAGGGCGGTGAAAAGTCTCGGCATAGCGAACCTCCTCGAATCTCTTGCGATATCAATAGCGGAACACGCAATCAGGTTCCGCGCAAGACATGTTTTATATCAAGCGGCGCTCAACCACCCGGAGAGAGGGTTTTGATGAAGCTTTCCACAGATTCCAGGGAGCGCTGCACCATGACGGCAACACCCTTGGCATTCGGATGCATGCCGTCCTGCAGCTGAAGGTCGGAATGGGTGGTGACGCCGTCCAGGAAGAAGGGGTAGAGCGGCACCTGATATTGCTGCGCCAGATCGGTATAGATCGCATTGAAGCGCTGCCCGTAATCGCCGCCCATGTTCGGCGGGGCCAGGATGCCGATGAGCAGGACCGGGATCTTGCGCTCTCGCAGTCTCTGAATGATGGCCTCGAGATTCTTGCGCGTCTGTTCCGGCGCCACGCCGCGCAGGGCATCATTGGCGCCGAGTTCGAGAATGACCCCATCTGTCCCGTCGGGGACAGACCAGTCGACACGCGAAAGCCCCGCCGATGTTGTGTCGCCCGAAACGCCGGCATTGGCGATTGCGACATCATGGCCTTTGGCCTTCAATGCCGCCTCCAGTTGAGCCGTATAGGATTCCGTCGGCGCCAGCTGATAACCCGCCATCAGGCTGTCGCCCAGTCCGACCAATTGCAGCGTCTTTGCCTGTGCCGCCGGCGCCATGGCCAGAATTGCCATCAGGATGACAATCACGTGATGCCGTACTGCTTTCATTTTCATGGACCTGTTCCTAAATTGGCCGGATCGACAGAACATCCGGGACAAAAGCCCGATCTCACCTGCCGATCCAAAAACGGTTCCCGGCCAATATAGGAAGGCTTGCGCGTGACGAACACCATCATCGAGCTGAAGAAGGCTGATCTGACGCTCGGACATGCGGCCGCCTCCGTTCACGTTCTGAAAAGCATCGACCTTGCCATCGGCGCCGGCGAGGCCGTCGGCATTGTCGGCCCGTCCGGCTCGGGCAAATCGACGCTGTTGATGGTTCTGGCCGGGCTGGAACGTCTGGACAGCGGTGAAATCCATATTCTCGACACGCCGCTGCACGCGCTCGGAGAGGATGCTTTGGCCGATTTCCGCGGACGCAAGATCGGTATCGTCTTTCAGTCCTTCCACCTGATCGCCAATATGACGGCGCTGGAAAATGTCGCCGTTCCCCTGGAGCTCGCGAATGTGAAGGAGGCCTTCGACATTGCCAGGCGCGAGCTGACCGCCGTCGGCCTGGGTGAGCGGCTCCACCACTATCCCGGCCAATTGTCCGGCGGCGAACAGCAGCGCGTGGCCATTGCCCGGGCGCTCGCCCCATCGCCGGCCGTGCTGGTCGCCGATGAACCGACCGGCAATCTCGATACGGAAACCGGCCGGCAGATTGCCGACCTCCTGTTTGCCAAGCAGAAGGAGCGTCAGATGACCCTGCTGCTGGTCACTCATGACACGGGCCTTGCGCAGCGTTGCTCGCGGCAGATCCGTGTGCGGTCCGGCGAAATCGTCGATGACAGCGCCAAGGCTCAGGCAAAGGTCGTGCTCGTATGACGGCCGCCGCACGGCCGAACATGACGGCCGCTGCCCGGCCCCGCATCACCGTCGCCTTCCGGCTGGCGCTCCGGGAGCTGCGCGGCGGACTGGCCGGCTTTTACATTTTCCTCGCCTGCATAGCGCTCGGCACCGGCGCCATCGCTGCCGTCAATTCCGTCTCGCTGGCCATTACCGGCGCGATCGCGTCGCAGGGGCAGACGCTCCTTGCCGGCGATATCCGCTTCGAGCTCGACAATCGGGAGGCCACCAAACCCGAACTGGATTATCTGAACAGCCTTGGGCCGATATCCGTCAGCAGCGGGCTTCGCTCCATGCTGCGCCTGCCGGATGGTGCGGAACAGGCGCTGGTAGAGGTCAAGGCGGTCGATGATGCCTATCCCCTGTACGGCGCCGTCAAGAGCGAGCCGGATCGTCCGCTTGCCGAGCTGCTGGGCGGGCAGAACGAGGTCTACGGTGCGCTTGCGGCCCCGCTTCTTCTGGAAAGATTGGGCGTGGCGGTGGATACCGAACTCCTGCTCGGCAATGCCCGGCTGCGCATCACCGGCATTCTGCAAAGCGAGCCGGACGCCATTTCCGAAGGTTTCAATTTCGCTCCTCGCCTGCTTCTGAGCCGTCAGGCTCTTCTCGCCTCCGGCCTCATCCAGACGGGAAGCCTGGTCGAGCACGCCTACAAGATCAAGCTGGCCGACCCGCTGCAGCGACGTCTCATCGCAGAAGATGCGAACAAGCAGTTTCCCTCCGCAGGCTGGTCGATCCGCAGCGCCGATCGCGCCGCCCCTTCTCTGACGGAAAATGTCGATCGCTTCTCGCAATTCCTCACGCTTGTGGGCCTGACGGCACTGATCGTCGGCGGCGTCGGGGTGGCCAATGCCGTGCGTGCCTTCCTGGATGCCAAACGGACGACGATCGCGACGTTCAAATGCCTTGGAGCTCCGGCCTCACTCGTGACCGCCATTTACCTGATCCAGATCCTGCTGATTGCCGGGGTCGGCATCTTGATCGGTCTTGCCCTCGGCATGGTTGCGCCCTTCATCGCGCTCGGCTTCCTGGAAAGCGTCCTTCCGGTTCCGGCAGCGGCGACCATCTATCCGTCAGCGCTCGTTCTTGCGGCTTTGTTCGGCCTTCTCACCACCTTTGCCTTTGCCATTTTGCCGCTTGGCCATGCGCGACAGGTGCCGGCAACGGCCCTCTTCCGCGAGCAGGGCTTCGACCAGCGTCGTCTTCCCGCCTGGCCCTATCTTCTGGCCGCGGCGGTGGCGCTCTCGGCTCTTGCCTGCCTTGCCGTCTTTTCGGCGCAGGATCGCTTCATCGCCATGGTCTTCCTTGGCGCCGTCACCGGCGCCTTTGTGCTGCTGCGGCTGGTCGCGGCCGGCATTGCGGCGCTTGCCCGCCGCGCGCCGCGCGTCAATTCGCCGGCACTGCGCCTGGCCATCGGCAACATTCATCGCCCCGGCGCACTCACCTCCTCCGTCGTCCTGTCGCTCGGCCTCGGATTGGCGCTGCTCGTGACGCTTGCCCTGATCGACGGCAATCTGCGGCGCCAGCTGACCGGGCCGATGATGGAGAATGCGCCGAATTTCTTCTTCATCGACATTCAGGGGAACGAGAGACAGGGCTTTGTCGACGTGGTGCAGCGCCTCGCGCCGGATGGCAAGATCAACCTGGTGCCGATGCTGCGGGGGCGCATCACCGCCTTCAACGGCGAGGATGTGACGCAGATGAACGTGCCGCCCGGCGGTCGCTGGGTGCTGCGCGGCGATCGCGGCATTACCTATGAGGAGAGCCTGCCGCCCAATGCCCGGCTGACGGAAGGCGATTGGTGGCCCGCCGGCTATGACGGGGAACCGCTGGTATCCTTCTCCGCCCGGGAAGCCGCGGAGCTTGGCCTCAAGCTCGGCGATACGGTGACCGTCAACGTGCTGGGCCGGACGATCAGCGCCCGGATAGCGAATTTCCGCAATGTCGAATGGGAATCCCTGTCGATCAACTTCGTCATGGTCTTTTCGCCCAATACCTTCCGCGGCGCGCCGCATGCCTGGCTCGCCACCTTGACCGATGCGACGGCGACCCCCGCCAAAGAGGGTGAGATCCTGCGCGCCGTCACCAATGCCTATCCGACCATCACCACGGTGCGTGTGAAGGATGCGCTGGATATTGCCGAGCAATTGGTGGGGCAACTGGCAACGGCCATTCGTGCGGCCGCGGCCGTCGCACTCATCGCCTCGGTGCTTGTGCTTTCCGGCGCGCTGGCGGCAGGCAATCGGGCCCGGACCCATGATGCGGTGATCCTGAAGACGCTCGGCGGAACGCGGGCCATGCTGATCCGCGCCTTCAGCTACGAATATCTGATCCTCGGTTTTGCGACCGCCGTCTTTGCCCTTTGCGCCGGCGGCGTGGCGGCCTGGCTGGTGGTCAGTTCGATCATGAACCTCCCCTCGCAATTCCTCCCCTCGGTTGCCGTCGCAACCGTGGTGGGCGCGCTGGTGCTGACGGTGGGCATAGGATTGGCCGGGACCTGGCGCATTCTGGGACAGAAGGCCGCACCGGTGCTGCGCGAACTCTGACGGCGCACTCTCATCGCGCAATGGACGCGGGCCGGCCGGCTCACCGAACGTCGCGGATTAAATTTTCGTCACTCTGGCGATTCCGCCGAGATTCGGGCTTGATCCACTTGAAGCCTGTCGGTGGACGGCGCATATTTGATGCATGCTTGCTGAGGCTCCGCAGCGGCGCCAGGGCGATAAGGGTGATCTCGACGAGATCGCCGGTCTCGCCCGACACCGTACACAACACGGGAGCTTTGAGAGGACAAAATGGCTGAACGTTTCAACTTCCAGACCCGCCCTGCACAATCGGGTGCTCAGGCCGGGGCGATGATCGATGAGGGCCTGCGGGCCTATATGCTGAAGGTCTACAACCTGATGGCGCTCGGTCTTGCCATCACCGGCCTTGCGGCGTTCGGAACATGGCAGTTCGCTGTCGATGGCGGGCAATTGACGCCCTTTGGCGTCGCGCTCTACGCGAGCCCGCTGAAATGGGTCGTGATGCTGGCCCCGCTCGCCATGGTATTCTTCCTGAGTTTCAGGATCAATCGCATGTCGGTCTCTGCGGCACAGACGACCTTCTGGGTCTATGCGGCGCTGATGGGCCTGTCGCTGTCGTCGATCTTCCTGGTCTTCACCGGCCAGAGCATCGTGCAGACCTTCTTCATCACGGCGGCCTCCTTCGGCGCCCTGTCGCTTTACGGCTACACCACGAAGCGTAGCCTGACGGCCATGGGCTCCTTCATGATCATGGGCCTGTTCGGCCTAATCATCGCCTCCGTCGTCAACATCTTCCTCGCCTCGTCGGCGCTTGGCTTTGCAATCTCCGTTCTGGGCGTCCTGATCTTCGCCGGCCTCACGGCCTATGACACGCAGAAGATCAAGGAAATGTATTTCGAAGGTGACGATACTGCCGTGATGGGTCGCAAGGCCATCATGGGTGCCCTGACCCTGTACCTCGACTTCGTGAACCTGTTCATGTTCATGCTCCAGTTCCTCGGCAACCGGAACAACTGATTGCCGGACCGGATAGGTGATAAGAAGGCGGCCTTCGGGCCGCCTTTTTTGTGATCCCCTTCTCCGGTATGGCCGCCTGAAGGCTTGAAAGAGTGGTCTCCCGGCCAGGACTTGCCCGTTTCCTGCATCGACGGTCCCTCCTGCATATGGACAGGATCAAATTGCCATGCGTAGATGCGACGCGTAATCACGCCGCTCCCGCCTTCATCTTTCGATCACCCGATATGCCCGCGCCCCGATGACCTTCACGCTCCGCGATGCCACCGCATCAGACCTTCCTGCAATCACCGCCATCTATCGCGACAGCGTGCTGCACGGCACGGCGAGCTATGAGATCGATCCGCCCGACGAGGGCGAGATGCGCCAGCGCTTTGACGCGATCACCGCCGGTGGCTATCCCTATATCGTCGCCTGCGATGCAGATGGACGGCTGCTGGGCTATGCCTATGCCTCGGCGTTCCGGACCCGGCCGGCCTATCGCTGGCTGGTGGAGGATTCGGTCTATCTGGCGCCGGAGGCGCGTGGGCGCGGGATCGGTCGACGGCTTCTCGCCGAACTGGTCCGTCGCTGCACCGCCGCCGGCTTTCGCCAGATGGTGGCGGTGATCGGCGGCGCGAGCCCCGCCTCCTGCGCCCTGCATGAGAGGGAGGGCTTCCGCATGGTCGGCACCATGACCGGAACCGGGTTCAAGCACGGCCAATGGCTGGACACCGTCTTCATGCAGCTGGAACTTGGCGAAGGCGCAGGCACGGTGCCCGCGGGCCCTCCCGGCTAAGCGTCAGCTTGGTGCATCGGGCGAAATGGAGATCTGGCCTTCTCGTAGGCCCGAAACGTCAAACAAAGACTCATCTAGCGTCGGGCCGTTTCCGATCATTCGCCAGACACCGTAGCGACCTCAACCGGACCCTGGTTCCGCCTCTCCGGCACGAATGGCGACTTTCTGGCGCTCGAGCACCCGGTCACGCGCCGAGACGCCCAAGAGATTGGCAATCCTCCAGATCACATGGTCTTCCATTTCGCTGCGCTCGCCATCGGCATAGACGAGGTCCCATAGGACCCCGACAAGAGCGACGCATTCATCCGGATCGAGGTGCCGTTTGAGGTCGGAGGTGAAGCGGTAATAGTCGACCGCCTCCGAGCCGGCTGTCCGTCCGGTTTCGATCAGGCTTGCGAGATGCGCCTTGTCCAGCGCGTAGCGGTGCCGCAGAAGATCGTGCAGTCTTGCCTTTTCATCCTCCGAGACCCGTCCATCGGCCTCCATGACCTGGAAACAGAGGGCGACGAAAGCGACGCGGGGATCGTCGGGAGCAAACATGTCCGTCGGCCGGTCGCCGGTGATGTCGTGGAAGAAGTCGAGGATACGATCAAACATCAGCAATCTCAAAAGAGCTTCAGGCGTGTAGCGGGGCCGGCATTCTCCGTATCCTTCACGCCGGGATCGTCCGGCGGACGGCCGTTGAACGGATCGGGCGCGGCGTCCGACATATCCTTGTCCTTTCCGCTTTCCCTCTCCTTGTCCAATGCGTGCGGGACCGCAGCGGGAGCCGGGCCGGCCGGTCTTGCCGCAGACGGTTTGACCGGCGGCTTTGAAGATGGATTACCCGAAGGATTGCCCGAAGGATTGGCAGAGGGATTTGCCGGGGAGGGATTGCTGGTGGAGGGATCGACAGACGGTCCGACACTCGGGGTGCCGCCCGTCGGGGTAACGGTCGTCGGGGTAACGGTCGTCGGGGTGGCGGTCGTCGGAGTGGCGGCGGAGGGGGCCGTCGCGTTATTGGCAACCACTGTCAGTGTCGGCGAGCGTGGTTCCTCGGTCGCAGAAGGCTTCGGCGCGACGGCCTGTGCCGGCTTTCCGTCCAAGGTGGCGGAAGCGTCATTGGCCGATTTTGCCGGCGCGACAGGTGCTGCCGGCCTTGCCTCCATGAATTCGGATCCTGGCGTGGCGGTCTCCGATGCGAGCACGGGCGGCAGGCTGGCAATGGCCGTATCGGCGGCGAGCGATCCATCCTCGACCGGGCCTTCCAATTGGCCGAAGGGGCGTTTCCATTCAAAGGCATCGAGCCGGCCGGTCACGGGCGAGAGCGGAAGCCAGCGCTCCGAGACGACACCATCGGCAACCCAGGCGGGATCGCGCGGCGCGCGCAGTGCCTGGTTCAGCCAGTGGCGGATGCGCCCCTGATCGCGTGTGTCGCTCTCCTCGATATCCGCCAGCAGCAGATAGGTGCTCTCCCGCTGATCCATGCGCAGGGCTGCCTCGGCCTTGTCGCGGGCGCGCTTGAAGTCCTGCGTGTCGAGAGCCGCCTGGGCGACGGCCAGCAGCGATTCCGGATTGTTCGGCTTCAGCGCCTCCAGCTTCTCGGCCCGCTTGAGGCGGTCGGCGGCGCTGTCGCCGCTCCTTGCCCGCACATAGGCCTGCGCCACTTCCGGATGCGGCTGGATCTTCCAGAGGTTTTCCAGAATGGCGGCCGCCTTGCGCAGGCTGTCTTCGCGCAGATAGGCCTTGGCCGCGATAAGGCCGGCCGGCACCAGATCCTTGGCAAGCTTCAGGGCCGCTTTCGCATCGTCGCGGGCGCCTTTCGGATCGGCTTCCAGACGCTCGGAGGCCCTTGCTGTCAGCAGGACCGCCTTCCAGCGATCGGCCTGCTTGCGGGGGATCACATTGGCGATCTTCTGCTGGTCGAGCAGGCGGATTGCATCCTCCCAGCGGCCGGCCTGGCAGCGATATTCCAGCGTTGCCTCGGCGGCCCAGGGCAGATAGGGGGCGTTCTCCGCCGCCGTCTCGGCATATTGGCGCGCCGCTTCATTGGCACCAAGGCGCCGGGCCTCCATATAAAGCCCGCGCAGGCCGAGCTCCCGCGTCTCGGGATCCTCGGCCATGGCCTCGAATTTTTCGCGCGCTTCCTCGTGGCGGCCTTCGATCA
This sequence comes from Rhizobium sp. SSA_523, assembly GCF_030435705.1. Taxonomy (NCBI): domain Bacteria; kingdom Pseudomonadati; phylum Pseudomonadota; class Alphaproteobacteria; order Hyphomicrobiales; family Rhizobiaceae; genus Affinirhizobium; species Affinirhizobium gouqiense. The sequence goes on along the minus strand of NZ_CP129382.1, from coordinate 2,491,250 downwards.
GGGCAGTCTGCGCTTCCAGAAGATGGATCAGCGGCTCCTGATCGGCGCGCAGGAAGCCACGCGCGCGCGCCGTCATCTTGCGGGCGAGAAGTGCGTTGCCGGCGCCGGCCGCAATAAGGCCGGTGGACAGCGCCTGATAGCCGCGATCGCGCTTGCGGGCCCGGAAGAAGCGGCGGACGGAATGCGGGGAGGTCCAGATCGTCTGGATCAGCCACCAGAGGAACATGACCGCGAAGACCAGGAGCACGATGGCCGTCGCCGCCACCATGATGCTGGTCTCGATCTCGGTATTCTGCCAGGTGATGGTGATGAGGCCGGGACGGTCGGCCAGCCAGGAAAAACCCCAGCCAAGCGCCAGGATGGAGATCGCGAACAGGAAAAGGCGGATCATGGCAGGTCTCCTCAGCCGTTCGTGTCAGCGCCGGCCATGGCGCGCGTCAGCGTGGAATTCATCAGCTCTTCGACCGCAATGCGGGCTGTCAGCGCCTTCTGGAAATCGGCAGAAGCCTGTTTGGCGGGATCGGGAAGCCTGTTCCACTCGGCAAGGGCCGCAGGCAGATCGCCGTTCTTCACCCGTTCCTCCATACGTGCAAGCACGGCTTCGGGCGTGTCACCCTCGGCCTCGCCCACCGGCCGGACCTTGACCATGCGCATGGCGCTGGAAAACAGCCGGTCGGTCACGCTCTGATCGCCTTCGGGCTGATGCAGCGCCGCGAGGACGGCATTGGAGACGGCCGGCAAACGCTGGCTGAGTTGGGCGCGTGTCGGCACGCCCTGCTCGGCATAGGGCTGAAGTTCGCCGAGCGCCGGATCGTCGGGTGCCACATCGCCATAGGTCTGCAGCTCCGCGGCAAAGGAGCCGCCGCGCTCCGTCGCCGCTTTCAGCGCAGCGGCGGCCAAAGCCTGTGCCACGGCCTCGTCGCGTCCCGGCTCGTTCACCTTGCTTTCCAGCGCCCCGAGCCGCTGGCCAAGCTCGTCATCGCGATTTCCCTGGCTCTGGGCAGCGGATTTGAGAGAGTCGAGCTCCGTCTGCAGGGCCTGGAGCTGCTGGCGAAGCGCATCCTCGCCAGTGCTATTGCCGGCGCCCGCTTCCAGCGCCTTCAATCGCTCCTCGATAGCCGGATCCTGGACCCCCGCATTCTGAACCGGGCTCTGCAGGCCGGCGATCTGTTGCCGCAGATCGTCGAGTTCGGCGCTGGTGGCCGCCGAAGGCTGCTGGTTCAAGCCGGGAATATAGCCGGCATATTGCATGCTTCCGGCGAGGAGAAGCGCGACGAAGCCGCCGATAATGCCGGAGGCGACAAGCGCCGAGGTTCGACCGGCTCCGCTATCCGAAGGCCGCACCGGTGGCGCCGCAGTCGTCGACTTCAGCCCGTCGGAAGCCGTCCATCGATCTTTCACCGGATCCTTCACCTGATCCGCCGATGGCGTGCCGGCGGAACGCATGTCGCTTGCGGAGGTGTCCCGGTTCGCCGCGGCATTGGCCACAGTGGCCGTAGCCAGCCCATCCTTGGACGTCGCATCCTTGGAAGCCGTGTCCTTGGAAGCCGTGTCCTTGGAAACCGCATCCTCCGACATAACGTCCTTCGAATTAGCGTCCTTCGCGGTCGTCTGGCTGGAGATTGAGGCCGCGGGGGGCACGGCGCCCTCTGCGGGGCGCTTGTCGGCGATATTGCGAGCGGTCGTGGCAGAGCTGTCGCTGGAGGGCAAAGGCTTGGCCGGGCTTGAAGCGGTCTTTAGCCCCTGCGTGGCGGCGGGTTCGGCGGACTCGCCGGATGTCGTCTCGCCGGATGTCGCAGCCGAAGATGACGCCTTGCCTGCATCGGCCAGACGCGCATCGGATGTCGTGGACGCAGCCTGTGCGGGTGCGACGCCCTCGCTGGTTCCGCTCTCGATCGCGTCCTGCGCCGCGAAATCGGGCTCTTCCGCCTTTGGCGTGGGGTTAACGGATGCGGGGTCGGCTGCTGTCTTCTCTGCGGCTGGCTTGTCGGTGGCGCTCGGCGCATCATCGGCCAGTGACTTTTCGATCGGACGTGCAGAGGGTGTGTCTCCGGGCACGTCTGTGTCATTGCTGCGCACAGGTTCTGCGACCGGCTTGGCGTCCTCGGCTGCCAGGTCGATCGTGACCGGTGTCTTTCCCGAACGGGATCGGCGGGGCGGCTTGTCGGATACCATGGCAACCTCATTCTGGACTGTCTTCTCCGAACCTAGTCAGCCGGATGACAGATGGAAAGAGGCTCAGCCCAATTTGGTTCCCGCACGCGACGAAAGAAGAAAAAGAAGATCGTCCTCGTTCGGATGATCGCTGACATGCAGATGAATATTGGCACGCCGCGGGACGGCCTCGGCAATCTGGCGGCTAAGGCAATAGACATCCAGCATGGCTTCCGGCTCATCGTCCAGCAAGGGGAGCGCCCGCTGGAAGAACAGGCGGGCGGCCTCTTTCGAATAGAGGAGAAGGGCAGGGGGAAAGGGCCGCAGCTGCGACAGATCGGCCTTGCTCCATGCGACCTCGACCATGCGATAGGCTTCCACCACATGCAGCGCGACGGACGCCGAGCGGAGAAGGGATTCGAAGGCCGGCGCGCGCGGCGTTCCGGCGAGATAGAGGATGTCCTTCGGGTTTTTCTCGATCACCTGTCGCGCAAGGCCCTCCCCATGTCCCGGGCCCTCTTCGACGCTGCGGAAGCCGGCCTGTCTTGCGCAGGCGGCCGTCGAAGGGCCGACGGCAAAGACGGGTGTGGCCAGATGATCGCCAGGCTCGACCTCCTGCAGGGCGCGGATCGCCTCGGCACTGGTCACCGCAATGGCCGAATGCGGTACCGCGAGTGCCTCGCGAATGGCATCCGGACGATGCTCCGGCGCACTGAGCGGCAAGAGCACCGGCTGATGCCCCATGCGCAGCAATTTCTCTGCCGTGCGGGCGGCGCTTCTGGCCGGCCGGGTCACGATCACCCGCATGGCCGTTTACGTCCAGTCGGCAAAGAAATCGGGTCCTGCGGCGGCCCGCACCGTTTCTCCGGCTTTGCGGCCCAGCGCCTCGGCATCCTGGCGCCGTCCGCTCACCTCCACGGCATGTTCCTGCTGCCCGTCGGGCGTCAGGATCAGGCCGGAAAATCTCAGATGGTCCGCGTCACAGGTGGCAAAGCCGGCAATCGGTGTGCGGCAGGAACCGTCCAGCGCCGACAGAAAAGCGCGCTCGCACCGCACCGCATCCGAGGTGGGGCGATCGTTGATGGCCTGCAGAAGGTCGAGAATCCGGCGATCGCCAATGCGGCTTTCCACGCAGATGGCGCCCTGGGCAGGGGCGGGCGGAAACTCTTCCGGATCCATGTATTCTGTGACCACATCGCCCATCGATAGCCGGTTCAGCCCTGCAAGCGCCAGGAGCGTGGCATCCACCTGTCCCTCCTGAAGCTTGCGCAGCCGCGTCTCCACCAGGCCGCGAAAGGTCACCACCGATATGTCGGGGCGACGCCGGCGGATCAGCGCCTGCCTGCGCAACGAGGAGGAACCGATCTTGGCGCCATCCGGCAGGGCCATCAGGCTTGGCGCCGTGCGGCCGATGAAGGCGTCGCGGAAGTCCTCGCGCGGCAGGAAGGCCGATAGCTCGAGCCCCTCCGGCAGGGTGGTCGGCATGTCCTTCGACGAATGGACGGCAAAATCCAGCGCGCCGGACAGCAGCTGTTCCTCGAGCTCGAGGGTGAACAGGCCCTTGCCCCCGACTTCGGCCAGCGGCCGATCGGTAATGCGGTCGCCGGCGGTCGACAGCACGACGATCTCGAACATGTCTTCCGGAAGACCATGCGCTGCCATCAGGCGCGCGCGCGTCTCTGAGGCCTGAGCCAAAGCCAGGGGGCTGCCGCGCGTGCCGATCCGGAAAGGTTTTGTTTGCATCTCTCATCATCCGTTGTTAGGCGTCTGCTTCGTAACTGTCTTTGACAGGCATCGCAATTCATCCGAACGCGTCATGACCTCTCGCCTGCGCATACTTGGCATAGAAACCAGCTGCGACGAAACCGCCGCTGCCGTTGTCGTGCGGCATCCGGACGGGCGCGGCGAGATCGTTTCCGACGTGGTTCTGTCGCAATTGACCGAGCACAGCGCCTTTGGCGGCGTCGTGCCCGAGATCGCGGCCCGTGCTCATGTGGACGCGCTGGATGGGCTGATCGAAGAGGCACTGTCGCGCGCCGGCATCGTGCTCAGCGAGATCGATGCCGTGGCGGCGACGGCCGGGCCCGGCTTGATCGGCGGCCTGCTGGTCGGGCTGATGACCGGCAAGGCCATCGCCATGGCCGCCCGCAAACCGCTCTATGCCATCAATCATCTGGAGGGACATGCGCTGACGGCGCGGCTGACGGATGGTCTCGCCTTTCCCTATCTGATGCTGCTCGTTTCGGGCGGTCACACGCAGCTTGTGCTGGTCAAGGGCGTCGGCGCCTATGAGCGCTGGGGAACAACCATCGATGATGCCCTCGGCGAAGCCTTCGACAAGACCGCCAAGCTTCTCGGGCTTCCCTATCCGGGTGGGCCGGCAGTCGAACAGGCGGCGCGGACAGGCAATCCCGCCCGCTTCGATCTGCCGCGTCCGCTGGTTGGCGAGACACGGCTGGATTTTTCCTTCTCGGGTCTGAAGACGGCTGTCCGACAGGCGGCAACGGCCATCCAGCCGCTGACGCAGGAGGATATCTCCGATATCTGCGCCTCCTTCCAGCGCGCCATTTCCCGCACGCTGAACGACCGGATCGGCAGGGGACTGGCCCGCTTCCGCGAAACCTATCCCGATTTGCCCAATCCTGCTCTGGTCGTTGCGGGTGGCGTTGCCGCCAATCAGGTCATTCGCGCCACCCTGCAGGAGCTTTGCGACAGGCATGGCGTGCACTTCATCGCCCCGCCCTTGCAGCTTTGCACCGACAATGCGGCCATGATCGCATGGGCGGGACTGGAGCGGATGGCTGCCGGCCTGCCCGAGGATCCGATGGCCGTGGCGCCGCGGTCACGCTGGCCGCTGGATGCCGAGGCTGCCACCCGGCTTGGATCGGGCAAGCGTGGAGCCAAGGCATGAGAAAAGCGGGCATGAGAAAAGCGGGCATGAGAGAAGCGTGCATGGGAAACCGGCCGATGGGACGAAGGGAAGTGCCATGAGCCAGCAGGAGCGTGTCGTCGTCATCGGTGCCGGCGCCTTCGGGACTGCGCTTTCCACGGTAATGGGCCTGGACGGCAAGGCACAGGTGACGCTTCTGGGGCGCGATCCCTCGCTGATGGCGGATCTGCGCAACGAGCACCTTCACGATGCCGCTCTGCCGGGCGTGCCGCTTCCGGATGCGCTGGCCTTTACCAGCGAGCCGGATGCGCTGGAGGAGGCGAGCATCGTTCTCTTTGCCATGCCTGCCCAGGCGCATGGCGATGCAGCGAGCCATTACGGACCCTATCTGGCGGCGGATGCGATCGTCGTCAGCTGCGCCAAGGGCATCGAGCGCGCCACCGGACGGCTTTTGACCGATGTTCTGGAGCAGCACCTGCCGAGGCAGAGGGTGGCCGTCCTGTCCGGCCCGGGCTTTGCTGCCGATATCGCCCGGGGGCTTCCGACGGCCATGGTGGTCGCCGCACAGGAGCAGGCAGTTGCCGAGCGCCTGGCGCGGACAATTTCCAGCCGGACATTTCGGCTATACCCGTCAACCGACCGGATCGGCGTGCAGCTGGGCGGCGCCTTGAAGAATGTGCTGGCCATTGCCTGCGGCATGGTAGAAGGCGCCGGACTGGGAGAGTCGGCGCGTGCCGCCCTGATTTCCCGTGGCCTTGCGGAAATGTCGCGTCTCATCGTTGCCATGGGCGGACGCGCCGAGACGGTGCGGGGCCTTTCGGGCCTCGGCGATCTCGTGCTGACAGCCACCAGCCACCAATCCCGCAACCTGCGCTTCGGGATCCGGCTTGGCCAGGGCGAACCGGCGGACATGGCCGGCGGCGTGCTGGTGGAGGGCGCATTCAGCGCCGCGATTGCCGCAAGCCTGGCCGGGCGCCATCAGGTGGAATTGCCCGTTGCCCAGGCGGTTGCGGATATCATCGAGGGACGGCTCGACGTGCATGCCGCGATGGAGCTGTTGATGACCCGCCCGATCACCACCGAATGAACCAGGAGAAAGCTGCCATGGCCTTGTTTGCCTTCGTCTGCACCGACAAACCCGATCACCTGCAGGTCCGGATGGATACCCGCCCCGCCCATCTCGATCATCTGAACGCGCTCAATGACCAGGGCATACTGAAGATGGCCGGCCCTTTTCTGGATGCGGACGGCAAACCGAATGGCAGCCTTGTCATCGTCGAAGCCGATACGATCGACGCTGCAAGGGCGATCGCCGATGCCGATCCCTACAGCAAGGCCGGTCTGTTCGCCTCGGTCGATGTGAAGCCCTTCAACTGGGTCTTCAACAAGCCGGGAGCGTAAGCAAGCATGGCATCCTACTGGCTCTACAAGTCGGAACCCTTCAAATGGTCCTGGGAGATGCAGAAGGCCAAAGGCCAGGCCGGCGAGGAGTGGACCGGCGTGCGCAATTATCAGGCACGCAACAATATGCGGGCGATGAAGATCGGCGACAAAGGCTTTTTCTATCATTCCAATGAAGGCCTGGAAGTGGTCGGCATTGTCGAAGTCTGCGCGCTCTCGCATCCCGATTCGACGGCGGAGGGCGATGAGCGCTGGGACTGCGTCGATATCCGTGCCGTCTGCGACATGCCGAAACCGGTCTCGCTGAAGGATGTGAAGGCCAACCAGACGCTCGAGAAGATGTCGCTCGTCACCTCGATGCGGCTCTCGGTGCAACCGGTCACGGAGGCGGAGTATCTGGAGATCTGCCGGATGGGCGAGCTCAAAGACCCGCCGCGTTCGCCGGACTGACGGGGGTTTCTCCTGAAAACCGATCCGCGCGCCTTCATCCTCGCCAATACGCGCCTGATGGCGCCGCCGCATGTGCCGGAAATCCGCCTTCATCTGGCGGATGAGGCCCATGATCTCTGGCTGAAGACAGAAGAGGATCTCCAGGCGATCGGCCTGCCGCCGCCCTTCTGGGCCTTTGCCTGGGCCGGCGGCCAGGGGCTCGCCCGTTTCGTGCTGGACCAGCCGCATATCGTTACAGGCCGAACCGTCCTCGACTTTGCGACGGGCTCCGGCCTGGTCGCCATTGCGGCCAAGCTGGCGGGGGCGGACAGGGTGACGGCGGCCGATATCGATCCCTGGACCCGCTCTGCCGTGACGCTGAACGCGGCCGAAAACCATGTCTCCATCGAATTTTGTCCCGATGACCTGGTGGGAAGGTCCCTCTCAGCGGATCTCGTGCTGGCCGGCGATGTCTTCTACGATCATGCTTTCGCACAGCGGCTGATCCCCTGGTTCGCCGCTCTCGCCGAACAGGGGACAACCGTCATCGTCGGCGATCCGGGCCGATCCTACCTGCCGAAGGAGCGGCTGGCGGCGCTGGCAAGCTATGAGGTTCCGGTCACCCGGGCGCTGGAGGACAGCGAGGTCAAGAAGACGACAGTCTGGCGCTTCCTTTAGAGCGCGCGCGGCATGCGCGCCGGCAGCCTGTCAGCGGCTGCTGCGGATGATGCAGACGCCGGCCTCGTATTCACAGGCCTCTCGCGGCAGGAAGCGGTTGTGTGCCACGTCTTCGCCGATCGAGATGATCTTGGCGCGCGGTGCCCGGCCACCGGTTCCGCGGTCCCTGCCAAGCGGGACATTGCTGGCGATATAAAGGCCGTTTCCAGGGATACGCACAGCCGAAAGGCCGCCGGCAAAGGTGCCGACACCTTCCACAACGGAAGGGAGCCCGTCTATGCCGATGATATCGTCATGCGCGCTTGCTTTGTATCGGTCGCCGGCGAAGGAGCGGCCATGGTCGAAGCGAGCGCGACCGCGGCGGTCCTGCGCATGCTGGTGTCGGCTATCGCGCCCTGCGGCGGAAAAGCGTCCGCCGGGATGGCCCTGCCGATCATTGCCGGAGATGCGATGACCATAGGGGCGGTGTCTCCAGTGACCTTGACCGGAAAGCGTTCGTCCCAAAGTATTTGGACCCGCGACGGTGTGCCCCGAAGAGATATGGCGCGAGGAGACTTGAGCCGAAACGGTGGGCCGGCCAGGATTGCGCTCGCCCGCAGGCGCGGAGGTCGCCATCATGGCGAGCAGCAGGGCTGTGAAGGCCGAGACGGCCGCTTTCTTCGTCATCATGACGGATCTCCTGAATGCGTTCAGGGATCATTAACCAAATTGATGCGGAAATCGATCCCCCGAAGTCTTTGGAATCGAAAAGTTTGGTCGAGGGGAGGCGCAATATACCGCTTGCTGCGGCGTTTGGTCCGTCGCCGTGCGGCCACAATCGATTAAATTAAAAATCGCTCTGAATTCAGCTTGTGATCTGGGCAGGCCATGGGTAAATCACCCGATGATGCAATGCACATCTTTACGGCATGGTGCATTGCCGGACGCGCTCCCGCGTGAATGCGCACCGAACGCCGCGAGGATATGATGGCGAATATGACAAAAAATCGGCCGCTGTCGCCGCACCTTCAAATTTACCGTTTCGTTCCCACCATGGCGATGTCGATCGTTCACCGCATCACCGGCGCTGCGCTCTATGCCGGCACGGTTCTGGTGGCTGCCTGGCTCATTGCCGCGGCTTCGGGCGAAACCGCCTTCAACCAGGTGAACTGGTTTTTCGGTTCCATCGTAGGTCAGATCATCCTGTTCGGATATACCTGGGCCATGCTTCATCACCTGATCGGCGGCTTGCGTCACATCATGTGGGATCTGGGCTACGGCTTCGAAAAGGAATTTTCGACCATGCTCGCCAAAGCGAGCCTCGTCGCCTCGATTGCCCTGACAGTGCTTGTCTGGGTCGTTGTGCTGATCGTACGCTAAGGGGATACCAATCATGGATATGCGCACACCTCTCGGCAAGGTTCGCGGCCTCGGCTCGGCCAAAAGCGGTACCGAGCATTTCTGGAAGGTTCGGACGACGTCGCTCGCTCTGGTGCCTCTGCTGCTTTTCTACGTGGTCTTCCTGATCATGTATGCCGGCAAGCCTTATGCCGACGTGATTTCGGCTCTTTCCAATCCCTTCGTTGCGACGATCAACGCATTGACCATCATCGCGAGCATCGTGCACATGAAGCTTGGCATGGAAGAGATCATCCAGGATTACATCCATTCCGAAGTCGCCAAGCTCTCGCTTCTCGTGCTCAATTCCTTCTTTTCGCTTCTCGTCGGCGGTCTCTGTCTTTTCGCCGCCCTGAAGATCGCATTCGCAGGATAATATTCCATGGCATCGATCACTCCCATTGCGCAGACCGGCAAGGCCTATACCTATGTCGACCATTCCTACGATGTCATCGTCGTCGGGGCTGGCGGCGCGGGCCTTCGCGCGACACTCGGCATGGCCGAGCAGGGCTTCAAGACAGCCTGCATCACCAAGGTTTTCCCCACGCGTTCCCATACCGTTGCAGCCCAGGGCGGCATTGCCGCCTCGCTGCAGAACATGACGCCGGACAGCTGGCAGTGGCACCTTTACGATACGGTCAAGGGCTCCGACTGGCTGGGCGACGTGGACGCCATGCAATACATGGTCATGGAAGCGCCGAAGGCGGTCTATGAGCTCGAGCATTACGGCGTGCCCTTCTCCCGTAACGAAGAGGGCAAGATCTATCAGCGGCCATTCGGCGGTCATATGCAGAATTTTGGCGCCGGCCCGCCCGTGCAGCGCACCTGCGCCGCCGCCGACCGGACCGGCCATGCGATTCTGCATACGCTTTACGGCCAGTCGCTGAAGAACAATGCCGAATTCTTCATCGAATATTTCGCCATCGACCTGATCATGTCCGACGATGGCCGTTGCACCGGCGTCGTGGCCTGGAATCTCGACGACGGGACCATTCACCGCTTTGCCGCCAAGATGGTGGTGCTGGCCACCGGCGGCTATGGCCGCGCCTATTTCTCGGCAACCTCTGCCCATACCTGCACCGGAGACGGTGGCGGCATGGTGGCGCGTGCCGGCCTGCCGCTGCAGGATATGGAATTCGTCCAGTTCCACCCGACCGGCATTTACGGGTCCGGCTGTCTGATCACCGAAGGCGCCCGCGGCGAAGGCGGCTATCTCGTCAATTCCGAAGGCGAGCGTTTCATGGAACGCTATGCGCCTTCCGCCAAGGATCTGGCCTCGCGCGATGTCGTATCCCGCTGCATGACGCTCGAAATTCGCGAAGGACGCGGCGTCGGCAAGAACAAGGACCATATCTTCCTGCATCTCGACCATCTGGATCCGGCCGTGCTGCATGAGCGCCTGCCCGGCATTTCCGAGAGCGCGAAGATTTTCGCCGGCGTCGATGTCACGCGCGAACCGATCCCGGTCCTGCCGACGGTCCATTACAACATGGGCGGCATTCCCACCAATTACTGGGGCGAAGTGCTGAACGCCGATAGCGCCAATCCGGAGCGGCTGCTGCCGGGCCTGATGGCGGTGGGCGAAGCGGGCTGCGCCTCGGTGCACGGCGCAAACCGGCTGGGCTCAAATTCGCTGATCGACCTCGTGGTGTTCGGCCGCGCCGCTGCAATCCGCGCCGGCCAGGTCGTCAATCGCGACGAGCCGGTGCCGGCACTCAATACGGCGGCCTGCGACAGGATCATGGATCGGTTTGACAGCCTGCGCCATGCCGCCGGCGGCACGCCGACCGCGGTGCTGCGCGACAAGATGCAGCGCGCCATGCAGGAAGATGCAGCCGTATTCCGCACCCAGGAATCGCTGGAAAGCGGATGCCAGCGCCTCTCGTCCATCTGGGGCGAGATGAAGGATATCAAGGTCACCGACCGGTCGATGATCTGGAATTCCGATCTGGTGGAAACGCTGGAACTGCAGAACCTCATGGCCAATGCCATCACCACTGTCTTCAGCGCCGAGGCCCGCAAGGAAAGCCGGGGCGCCCATGCACGTGAAGACTTCAAGGATGGCCCGATGAGCGGTCGTGACGACGAGAACTGGCGCAAGCACACGCTGGCCTGGGTCGGCGATGACGGCGACGTCAAGCTCGACTACCGCCCGGTTCACACCGATCTGATTGCCGAAGGTATCGATCCGGTCAAGATCGAGCCCAAGGCTCGCGTGTACTGACGATGAACATGGCGGTCTCCCATATCGATGCGACGACAATCGCTCCCGGGGGGAGGCCGCTCGGCCTGTTTGCCATTAATCTTGATCGGTCCGCCGATCGTTGGGCGCATATCGAACATGGGTTCGGCAATCTTCCCTGGCCGCTTCAGCGGGTGAGGGCGGTCGATGCGCGCCACGACGCGCAGGCGGTGCTGGCGGTTCGCGAGACCGCGCTCGCCATCCCGCTGCCGGCGCATGAAAGCCCGCCGCAGGCGCTGGAAAACCCGCCGCAGGCGCTGGGATGGAATGCGCATCGAAACAGGCTGTTCATGCTGACCGAGGAGGCCTGCCTTGCCAGCCACGTGCTCGCCTGGCGCGAGGTCGTCGCAAGCGATTTCGCCTGCGCCATCATCCTTGAAGACGATGCCGTGCCGCTGTCGAATTTCGAGGCGGTGGTGGCCGATCTTCTGAAAGGTGGATTTCCGGCCGATATTGTGAAGCTGGAAGGCATTCGCCGAGCGGGAGGCCGCAAGGTCCTGCCGCTGCGGCCCGTTGCGGATCGCCTTCTCGTGCGGTCCCTGCGGCCCGTCTCGGGTGCGGCGGCCTATCTCATCACGCGGGCAGCTGCCGAGACGTTGCTGGCCAGGATCGACAAGGCGCTGATCCCGGTGGACGATTTTCTCTGGGCGCCGTCCTGGCACGGGCTGAGGGTTGCCGATGTGGCGCCCTTCGTGGCGATGCAGTCCGGCGCGGCAAGCGTGATTGCCACCGATCGGGCCGCCAAGCAGGTGCATGGTCGGCGGCCGCCCTTTCGCGGCCTGTTGATGGCGCTGCGCCGCGGGATGGAGCGTCTGTCGCTTCTGTGGTCGGCTTGCGAGGGACGGCCTCACGCTCTTTTGACTGCAACCATGGCGCCGTGGGTGCCGGATGATTATAACCTAGGAAACAGAACGGCGGTGACCGCCGAGGATCAAAGGTCCAGCAATGGTTGAACTTGCTCTCCCCAAGAACTCGAAAATGACCGAAGGCAAGGTCTGGCCCAAGCCGACCGGAGCCCAGAATGTTCGCGAATTCCGCATCTACCGCTGGAATCCGGATGACGGCCACAATCCGCGCATCGATACCTATTTCGTCGATATCGACGATTGCGGTCCGATGGTGCTGGACGGCCTTCTCTACATCAAGAACAAGATCGATCCCACGCTGACGCTGCGCCGCTCCTGCCGCGAAGGCATTTGCGGCTCCTGTGCCATGAATATCGATGGGGCCAACACGCTGGCCTGCACCAAGGGCATGGATGACGTGACCGGCACGGTCAAGGTCTACCCGCTGCCGCACATGCCGGTGGTCAAGGATCTGGTTCCGGACCTGACGAATTTCTACGCCCAGCACCGCTCCATCGAGCCCTGGCTGAAGACCGTCTCCCCGACGCCGGCCAAGGAATGGAAGCAGAGCCACGAAGACCGCATGAAGCTCGACGGGCTGTATGAGTGCATCCTGTGCGCTTGCTGCTCCACCTCCTGTCCCAGCTACTGGTGGAACGGCGATCGCTATCTTGGCCCGGCCGTTCTCCTGCAGGCCTATCGCTGGTTGATCGACAGCCGCGACGAAGCCAAAGGCGAGCGGCTCGACAATCTGGAAGATCCCTTCCGCCTCTATCGCTGCCACACGATCATGAATTGTGCGCAGACCTGTCCGAAGGGTCTTAATCCGGCCAAGGCGATCGCGGAAATCAAGAAGATGATGGTGGAGCGGCGCGTCTGACCCGCACCCTCCCGGTCAAAAGACGCCCTTGACCTCGCGCAGACATGATCCATTTGCGCGGGTTCGGTCTTGAAATCGGACAGGTTCGGTTCAATGGCTTGATTTGGCGCGCCCTTTGACGGTAATTCTGGAACAGGCATGCGCGTCGTGCGGGCAAAGCGGATAGTGGGAGCTTGATGATGCAGTTCAGATTAGTGGTGACCGGCGTAGTGGTCGCGATGTCCCTGGCGGGGTGCCAGAGGACTTCTTACAACCCTTACTCCGATCTTCCGTCTCCTGCGCCCCTGCAGCCGCAGCCGGTACCATCGGTCCAGTCGGGCCAGCTCCCGCCGCCCGGAGCAGGCGATGCCTCGCAATTCCCGGCTGCGCCTGCGACCGGCAATACCGCCGTAGCCTCCCTGCCGCCCGGATCCACCGATGCGCCTGCAACGGCTCTCGACGTGACGAAGGAATCCATGGTCGGCAATTGGCGCGTCTCCAATGCCGGAGCGAGCTGCGACATGTTCCTCACCCTCACCAATCTCGGCAGCGGGTCCCGTGGCGGAACGCGCGGCTGCGCCGGCGAGCTCACCAGCATGGGCTCGTGGGAAGTCAGCGGCAAGACTGTCCTCTTCAAGAACCGCAATGGCGATGTCGTCGGCCGGGTCTACAAGAGCGGCGACACCCGTTTCGACGGAACGACGGCCTCCGGCCAGCAGATCAGCCTTTCCCGCTAGTGCAGTGATCCGGAAGGCGGCTTCGGCCGCCGTGGGATAGATGCTGCATCCACAATAGCCTCGTGCACGCAAGCATGAACGACGTGACTGCCTTTCTGCACGAAGGCCTTCTTCTACCGGCGCGCACCCGTGCACAGGATGGCCCATGGCCAAGCTTCCCGATTACAATAACAGCGTCAGCGATGAACTGGTCTCGCTGACTGCGTCCGGCGCCCTGCAGATGGACAAGGCGCAAATGGCGGTGGCCGCCAAGCTCGATCATGTGCTGGCTGAGCTGCGTGAACGGGTTCCGGCGAAGAAGACCAGCGCCCTGGGCTGGCTCTTTGCCAAGCGCAACAAGCGCAACGGCGCCGCCATTCGCGGGCTTTACATCCACGGCTCCGTCGGGCGCGGCAAGACCATGCTGATGGACATGTTCTTCGCCAAGGCCAATGTGGCCCGCAAGCGGCGCTGCCACTTCCACGAATTCATGGCCGATGTACACGGCCGTATCCACGCGCACCGGCAGAAGCTCAAGGCCGGCGAGACCAAGCAGGCCGATCCCGTGCCGCCGGTTGCCGCCGCCCTTTTCGCCGAGGCCGAACTCCTGTGCTTCGACGAGTTCTCTGTCACCGATATTGCGGATGCGATGATCCTGGGTCGCCTCTTCACCGAACTCTTCGAGCTCGGCTGCGTCCTGGTCACCACCTCGAATGTCGCGCCGGACAATCTCTATCGCGACGGTCTGAACCGCAGCCTGTTTTTGCCCTTCATTGCCTTGCTGAAGCGCTATGTGGATGTGACGAGCCTCGATTCGCCGACCGATTACCGGATGGAAAAGCTGGCTAGCCTGCCGGTCTACCTGACGCCGCTCGGGGGGCAGACGGAAATCTCCATGGAGAATGCCTGGCATCAGCTGACCGACGGCGCCAAATGCGCGCCCATGGAAATCCCCCGCAAAGGCCGCAGCATCGCCGTGCCTTGTGCGGCGGGGCGTGCAGCGCGCTTCCAGTTCTCCGATCTGTGCGAAAAGCCGCTCGGGGCGGCGGATTATCTGGAGATCGCGGCGCGCTTCGATCTCGTCTTCGTCGAGAATGTACCGTTGATAGGACCCGACAAGCGCAACCAGACCAAGCGCTTCATCAACCTCATCGACGCCTTCTATGATAAAAGCGTACGCGTCTTCATCAGTGCGGCCGCCCCGCCGGATGACCTGCTCACGGAAAAGCGGGGAACGGAAGGTTTCGAGTTCGACCGAACCATATCTCGCCTGTTCGAAATGCGAAGCGCCGATTATCTGGCGGCGCACAAGCAAAAGCGCGCTGATTTGTGACAGAAATCCGACAGGAATATTTACGTTTACGTAAGAATTGTGACATCTAACCGTTTGAATTTGTTCGACCGGAAATAATCGATTGCGTTTTTTAGCCTAAGAAGTTATGCGAGGGGCCATATCGGTCGACAAGTCCATGCCGGCCGTGCGTTCCAAATGAGAGGAAGCATTTCCATGGCTCGCAAGAAGATTGCATTGATTGGTTCCGGCATGATCGGCGGTACGCTGGCCCACCTGGCCAGCCTCAAGGAGCTGGGCGACGTCGTTCTGTTCGACATTGCCGACGGCGTTCCGCAGGGCAAGGGACTGGATATTGCCCAGTCCGGACCGGTCGAAGGCTTCAATGCCAAGCTGTCGGGCGCGAGCGATTACGCCGCGATCGAAGGTGCGGATGTCTGCATCGTCACCGCTGGCGTTGCCCGCAAGCCCGGCATGAGCCGCGACGATCTTCTCGGCATCAACCTGAAGGTCATGGAGCAGGTCGGTGCCGGCATCAAGAAATACGCCCCCAACGCCTTCGTCATCTGCATCACCAATCCGCTTGATGCCATGGTCTGGGCGCTGCAGAAATTCTCCGGCCTGCCGAAGAACATGGTCGTCGGCATGGCCGGCGTCCTGGATTCGGCACGCTTCCGGCTCTTCCTCTCCGAAGAGTTCAATGTCTCTGTGCAGGATGTCACGGCCTTCGTTCTCGGCGGTCATGGCGACACGATGGTTCCGCTCGCCCGCTATTCGACGATCGCCGGTATTCCGCTCACCGACCTCGTGAAGATGGGCTGGTGCACGCAGGAGCGCCTCGACCAGATCGTTCAGCGCACCCGTGATGGCGGAGCCGAGATCGTCGGTCTTCTGAAGACGGGCTCTGCCTATTACGCGCCGGCTGCTTCGGCGATCGAAATGGCCGAGGCCTTCCTGAAGGACAAGAAGCGCGTTCTGCCCTGTGCGGCCTATCTTTCCGGCCAGTATGGCGTCAACGACATGTATGTCGGCGTTCCCACCGTCATCGGCGCCGGTGGCGTCGAGCGCGTCATCGAGATCGACCTGAACAAGGACGAGAAGGAAGGCTTCGAGAAATCCGTCGCTGCGGTTGCCGGTCTTTGCGAAGCCTGCACCACAATTGCACCGTCGCTGAAGTAATCGCGCCGCCGGGCGAAAGCCCAGGGCCAGATCCAAGGACCAGACGATGAACATTCACGAATACCAGGCCAAGGCTCTCCTGAAGGGCTTTGGCGCCCCGGTCGCCCAGGGTGTGGCGATCCATTCCGTCGAAGAGGCCGAAGCCGCCGCGCGCCAGCTGCCCGGCCCGCTTTACGTGGTCAAGAGCCAGATCCATGCCGGCGGCCGTGGCAAGGGCAAGTTCAAGGAACTGCCGCCCGAGGCCAAGGGCGGCGTTCGCCTCGCCAAGTCGATCGAGGAAGTCGTGGCGCATGCCAAGGATATGCTTGGGCATACGCTGGTCACCGCACAGACCGGCGATGCCGGCAAGCAGGTGAACCGCCTCTATATCGAGGATGGCGCCGATATTGCCCGCGAACTGTATTGCTCGCTTCTGGTCGACCGCTCGGTCGGCCGGGTCGCCTTCGTCGTGTCGACCGAAGGCGGCATGGATATCGAAGCCGTCGCGCATGATACGCCGGAAAAGATCCACACGATCGCGATCGATCCGGAAGCCGGTGTGAGCGCAGATGACGTCGCCAAGATCTCGGCGGCGCTTGCGCTGGACGGTGCGGCCGCCGAAGACGCCAAGTCGCTCTTCCCGGCGCTCTACAAGGCCTTCAACGAGAAGGACATGGCGCTTCTCGAAATCAACCCGCTGATCGTCATGACCGACGGCCATCTGCGCGTCCTCGATGCAAAGGTCTCCTTCGACGGCAATGCCCTGTTCCGCCACGACGACGTGAAGGCGCTGCGCGACGAAACCGAAGAGGATGCCAAGGAAATCGAGGCGTCCAAGTGGGACCTCGCTTACGTCGCGCTCGACGGCAATATCGGCTGCATGGTCAATGGCGCAGGCCTTGCCATGGCAACCATGGACATCATCAAGCTGTACGGCAAGGAGCCGGCCAACTTCTGTGACGTTGGCGGCGGTGCCGGCAAGGACAAGGTGGCTGCAGCCTTCAAGATCATCACCGCCGACCCGAAGGTCGAGGGCATCCTCGTCAACATCTTCGGCGGCATCATGAAGTGCGATGTGATTGCCGAAGGCGTTGTTGCCGCCGTTCAGGAAGTGGGCTTGAAGGTTCCGCTGGTCGTGCGTCTGGAAGGCACGAATGTGGAGCTTGGCAAGAAGATCCTGAATGAATCGGGCCTCGCCATTACGGCTGCTGACGACTTGGACGATGCGGCCAAGAAGATCGTCGCGGCGATCAACGGCTAATCGGAAGGACCGTAAAACAATGTCCATTCTCGTCAACAAGAACACTAAGATCCTGGTTCAGGGTCTGACCGGCAAGACCGGCACCTTCCACACCGAACAGGCGCTTGCCTATTACGGCACGCAGATGGTCGGCGGCATCCATCCGAAGAAGGGCGGCGAAACCTGGACTGGTTCCAAGGGTGAAAGCCTGCCGATCTTCGCGTCGGTTGCGGAAGCCAAGGACAAGACCGGTGCCGATGCAAGCGTGATCTATGTCCCGCCGGCCGGTGCTGCGGACGCCATCATCGAGGCCATCGACGCCGAGATCCCGTTCATCACCTGCATCACCGAGGGTATCCCGGTGATGGACATGGTGCGCGTGAAGGCAAGGCTCGACCGGTCGAAGTCGCGCCTGCTCGGCCCGAACTGCCCGGGCATCCTGACGCCGGAAGAATGCAAGATCGGCATCATGCCGGGCTCGATCTTCCGCAAGGGTTCGGTGGGCATCGTGTCGCGCTCGGGAACCTTGACCTATGAGGCCGTGTTCCAGACCTCGAATGAAGGCCTCGGCCAGACAACCGCCGTCGGCATTGGCGGCGATCCGGTCAAGGGAACGGAATTCATCGACGTCTTGGAAATGTTCCTGGCCGACGAAGCGACGACCTCGATCATCATGATCGGCGAAATCGGCGGTTCGGCCGAAGAAGATGCAGCGCAGTTCCTGATCGACGAAGCCAGAAAAGGCCGCCGCAAGCCGATGGCCGGCTTCATCGCCGGACGCACGGCTCCCAAGGGCCGCACCATGGGCCATGCCGGCGCCGTCGTCTCCGGCGGCAAGGGCGATGCGGAATCCAAGATCGCGGCCATGGAAGCGGCCGGCATCAAGGTTTCGCCGTCGCCGGCCCGCCTCGGCAAGACGCTGGTTGAAGTCCTGAAGGGCTGACGCCACATTACGCGCTGATACGCGATTGAAGGGCAGGCGAACCCGCCACACGGTTCGCCTGCCGCTGCCGCACCTGAGGGCCGGTTGGCCCGCGGACAGCACGAGACTGAAAGCGATGGTCGGCGCTTGCAAGATCCGGCCTTACATTGACGTCAGGAGGCGGGCAGACACGTCCGCGGATGCACCATGGCACGGCAAGAAGCCAACGAGCAGTTTCTCATCACCTCCTTCCTCGACGGCGCGAATGCTGCCTATATCGAGCAGTTGTATGCCCGCTATGAGGAAGATCCGAACGCGGTCGGCCCGGAATGGCAGTCCTTCTTCAAGGCGCTGGACGATAATCCGGACGATGTGAAGAAGGCCGCCCGCGGTGCCTCTTGGCAGCGTCAGAACTGGCCCATTCCCGCCAATGGCGAACTGGTCTCGGCCCTCGACGGCAATTGGCCCATCGTCGAAAAGGTGATGGAGAAGAAGGTCCAGGCCAAGGCAGAGGCCGCTGCCGCCGCCTCCGGCCAGCCGCTCGATCCCGCCGCCGTGCTGCAGGCGACGCGCGACAGCGTGCGCGCCATCATGATGATCCGCGCCTTCCGCATGCGCGGGCATCTGCATGCCAAGCTCGATCCGCTGGGCATTGCGGCGCCGGTGGAGGACTATAAGGAATTGTCGCCGGAAAATTACGGCTTCACCGAAGCCGATTACGACCGCAAGATCTTCATCGACAATGTTCTCGGCCTGGAATACGCGACCATCCGCGAGATGCTCGACATCCTGACGCGGACCTATTGCTCGACGCTCGGCGTCGAATTCATGCACATCTCCAACCCGGAGGAAAAGGCCTGGATCCAGGAGCGCATCGAGGGTCCGGACAAGGGCGTCGAATTCACCGCCAATGGCAAGAAGGCAATCCTTGCCAAGCTGATCGAGGCCGAAGGCTTCGAGCAGTTCATCGACGTCAAATACAAGGGCACCAAGCGCTTTGGCCTGGACGGCGGTGAATCGCTGATCCCGGCGCTGGAGCAGATCATCAAGCGCGGCGGCCAGGACGGACTGGAAGAGATCGTCTTCGGCATGGCCCATCGCGGCCGCCTGAACGTGCTCTCCCAGGTCATGGGCAAGCCGCACCGGGCGATCTTCCACGAGTTCAAGGGCGGCTCGTTCAAGCCGGACGAAGTCGAAGGCTCGGGCGATGTGAAGTATCACCTCGGCGCCTCCTCGGATCGCGAATTCGACGGCAACAAGGTGCACCTGTCGCTGACGGCCAATCCTTCGCATCTCGAGATCGTCAATCCGGTGGTCATGGGCAAGGCCCGCGCCAAGCAGGACATGCTGACCAAGAGCTGGGAAGGCGATATCGTGCCGCTGAAGGAGCGCGCCAAGGTTCTGCCGCTCCTGCTGCATGGCGATGCGGCATTTGCCGGCCAGGGCGTGGTCGCTGAAATCCTCGGCCTGTCCGGCCTGCGCGGCCACCGCGTCGCCGGCACCATGCATTTCATCATCAACAACCAGATCGGCTTCACGACCAATCCGGCCTTCTCGCGCTCTTCGCCCTATCCCTCGGATGTGGCCAAGATGATCGAGGCGCCGATCTTCCACGTCAATGGCGACGATCCGGAAGCGGTCACCTATGCCGCCAAGATCGCCACCGAATACCGGATGAAGTTCCACAAGCCGGTTGTCGTGGACATGTTCTGCTACCGTCGCTTCGGCCATAACGAAGGCGACGAGCCGGCGTTCACCCAGCCGAAGATGTACAAGGTCATCCGTGGCCACAAGACGGTGACCGAGCTTTACGCCCAGCGGCTGATCTCCGAGGGCCTGATCACCGACGGCGAATTCCAGAAGATGAAGGCCGACTGGCGTGCCCGCCTGGAGCAGGAATTCGAAGCCGGCCAGAGCTACAAGCCCAACAAGGCCGACTGGCTGGACGGCCAGTGGTCGGGTCTGCGTTCGGCCGACAATGCCGACGAACAGCGCCGCGGCAAGACGGCCGTTCCGATGAAGTCCCTGAAGGAGATCGGCCGCAAGCTGGCGACCATTCCGGACGGCTTCAACGCCCATCGCACCATCAAGCGCTTCATGGAAAACCGCGCGCAGATGATCGAAACAGGCGAAGGCCTCGACTGGGCCATGGCCGAGGCGCTGGCCTTCGGCTCGCTGGTGACCGAGGGCCACAAGGTTCGCCTGTCCGGCCAGGACTGCGAACGCGGCACTTTCTCCCAGCGTCATTCGGTGCTCTACGATCAGGAAACCGAGGATCGCTATATTCCGCTTGCCAATCTGGCTCCCAACCAGGCGCGCTATGAGGTCATCAATTCGATGCTCTCCGAAGAGGCCGTGCTTGGCTTCGAATACGGCTATTCGCTGGCCCGTCCGAACGCGCTGACGCTCTGGGAAGCGCAGTTCGGCGATTTCGCCAACGGCGCGCAGGTCATCTTCGACCAGTTCGTCTCGTCGGGCGAGCGCAAGTGGCTGCGCATGTCCGGCCTCGTCTGCCTTCTGCCGCATGGTTACGAAGGCCAGGGTCCGGAACATTCCTCCGCACGCCTCGAGCGCTTCCTCCAGCTGTGCGCCGAAGACAATATGCAGGTCGCCAATTGCACGACGCCGGCCAATTACTTCCATGTCCTGCGTCGCCAGCTGAAGCGTGATTTCCGCAAGCCGCTGATCCTGATGACCCCGAAGTCGCTGCTGCGCCACAAGCGGGCCACCTCGACGCTTGCGGAGATGGCCGGTGAAAGCTCCTTCCACCGTCTGCTGTGGGATGATGCCGAGGTTATCAAGGATGGTCCGATCAAGCTGCAGAAGGACGCCAAGATCCGCCGCGTCGTGATGTGCACCGGCAAGGTCTATTACGATCTTCTGGAAGAGCGCGAGAAGCGCGGCATTGACGACATCTACCTGCTGCGTATCGAACAGCTCTATCCGTTCCCGGCCAAGGCGCTCATCAACGAGCTGTCCCGCTTCCGCCACGCGGAAATGGTGTGGTGCCAGGAAGAGCCGAAGAACATGGGCGCCTGGGCCTTCATCGATCCGTATCTGGAATGGGTGCTGGCGCATATCGATGCCAAGTATCAGCGCGTCCGCTATACCGGCCGGCCGGCTGCCGCGTCGCCGGCGACCGGGCTGATGTCGAAGCACCTGGCTCAGCTCGAAGCCTTCCTCGAAGACGCGCTCGGCGGCTGACCGTCAGCCGCCCATTGCCACCCGGACAAACACGATATCGGTTCAAGAACGGAAATAGATCATGGCCACAGAAATCCGCGTCCCCACTCTCGGCGAATCCGTCAGCGAGGCAACCGTCGGCACCTGGTTCAAGAAGGTCGGCGATACGGTCAATGCCGATGAGCCGATCGTCGAGCTGGAAACCGATAAGGTGACTGTCGAAGTGCCAGCCCCGGCCTCGGGCGTATTGACGGAAATCGTCGCGCAAGCCGGCGAGACCGTCGGCCTCGATGCGCTTCTCGGCCAGATTGCCGAAGGTGCCGCAGGTTCGGCCGGTGCATCCGCATCGCAGGCTCCGGCGCCTGCCGCCGCCCCGGCGCCTGCTCAGACCCCGGCGCCTGCTCAGACCCCGGCCCCGGCGCAGCCGGCTGCCGCTTCCGCGCCTGCCTCGTCCATGCCTGCAGCGCCCTCCGCTGCAAAGCTCGCCGCCGACAACAATGTCTCCACCGGCGATATCGACGGCTCGGGCAAGCGTGGCCAGGTCCTGAAGGGCGACGTCCTGGCGGCCATCGCCAAGGGTCCGGCCGCCCCGGCACCTGCCGCACCCGCCGCATCGGCACCTGGCGCGCCGCGCGCTCCGTCCGCAACGGAAGATGCCGCGCGCGAGGAACGGGTGAAGATGACACGCCTGCGCCAGACCATTGCCAAGCGTCTGAAGGACGCGCAGAACACGGCCGCCATGCTGACCACCTATAACGAGGTGGACATGAAGGCAGTGATGGACCTGCGCAACCGCTACAAGGACGTCTTCGAAAAGAAGCATGGCGTGAAGCTGGGCTTCATGGGCTTCTTCACCAAGGCCGTCACCCACGCCCTGAAGGAATTGCCGGCCGTCAATGCCGAGATCGACGGCACCGACATCATCTACAAGAACTATTGTCACGTCGGCATGGCCGTCGGCACCGACAAGGGTCTTGTGGTCCCGGTCATCCGCGATGCCGATCAGCTCTCCATCGCCGGCGTCGAAAAGGAACTCGGCCGTCTGGCCAAGGCAGCCCGCGATGGTTCGCTCGGCATGGCGGACATGCAGGGCGGTACGTTCACCATCACCAATGGCGGCGTCTACGGCTCGCTGATGTCCTCGCCGATCCTCAATGCACCGCAGTCGGGTATTCTCGGCATGCACAAGATCCAGGAGCGGCCGGTCGTGGTCGGCGGGCAGATCGTCATCCGTCCGATGATGTATCTTGCGCTTTCCTATGACCATCGTATCGTGGACGGCAAGGAAGCCGTGACCTTCCTCGTCCGCGTGAAGGAAAGCCTGGAAGATCCGGAACGTCTGGTTCTCGATCTCTGATCACTGACAAAGGAGGACGAGATGGATCAGCTCATCGTGCACGCAACGCCTTATGTGGCCTTGCTTGTCCTTTCGGTGGTCCTTCTCGTCGTCCACGTCATGATGCAGGGGTTTCTGGCAACCCGCGAGCTCGGTTCCCAGTGGAATGCCGGGCCGCGGGATGAGGAGCGCAAGCCGCAATCGCCACTTGCCGGACGCGCCGCGCGGGCATCGGCCAATTACCGCGAAACCTATCCCGCAGTGGTCGGCCTTCTCCTTGCCCTTGCCTTTTACGGCGACCTCACCGGCTGGGGTCTCATCGGCGGATGGCTCTGGTTTCTCTGCCGGCTCGTCTACATCCCGCTTTACCTCGGCGGCGTTCCCTATATCCGCTCTCTCGTCTGGCTGGGCTCGCTTCTGGGAATCGGGATCATGATTTTGGGGTTGTTCGTCTGATGCAGCCTTATCTTTTCGAACTCGCCTCGCTGATGGCGATCTTTTCCGTCGCAATCGTCTCGCCTGGCGCCGACCTCGCAATGGTCATGCGCCAGTCTATGGTCGAGGGACGCCAGGCGGCGATCATCACCAGTTTTGGGATCGGCGCGGCGCTGATGTGCCATGTCACCTACACGATCCTCGGGCTCGGCCTGATCATTTCCCAATCGGTCTATCTCTTCAATATCGTCAAATGGTGCGGCGTCGCCTATCTGATCTATATCGGCATCAAGTCGCTGAAGGCTGGCAAGACCGACATGACCATGACGGCTGGACCGCAGGATGCGCCGGCAAGCCGCCCGCAATCGCCGATCCGTGCCTTCATGCTGGGTTTCGCAGCCAATGCCCTCAATCCGAAGGCTGTGTTCTTCTTCCTCTCGATCTTCTCCACGGTGGTGAGCCTGGAGACGCCGATGACGGTGAAGTTCGGCTATGGCCTCATCATGGCCGGATGCCTGATCGCCTGGTTCGTGGCTGTCAGCGTCTTCATGACCACGCCCAGGATGCGCAGCGCCTTTTCACGCGCCAGTCAGGCAATCAACCGGGTGAGCGGCGCCGTCTTCATTCTGCTCGGCATCAAGCTCGCCGTGCAGAAAGCAGGCTGAGGGGCAGGAGAGAGAGCATGGCGACGGATCAGAAAGTCCTCTTGGTCACCGGCGCAAGCCGGGGTATCGGTGCCGCTGTGGCGCTGAAGGCGGCGCAGGCCGGTTTTGCCGTCGTCGTCAACTATGTCTCCAATGCGGCTGCGGCAGAGGCTCTGGTCGAGCGCATCCGTCAGGCGGGCGGAACGGCGCGCAGCGTCAGGGCCGATACCGCAAGCGAGGCCGATGTCATGGCCATGTTCGCCTTCATCGACCAGGAATTCGGCCGGCTCGACGGGCTCGTCAACAATGCCGGCGTCGTTGACCAGACGGCCCGCGTCGACGACATGTCGCGGGAGCGGCTGGAGCGCATGTTCGCCATCAATGTGATCGGCAAGATCCGCTGCGCATCGGAAGCGGTCAAGCGCATGTCGACACGGCACGGGGGCGGGGGCGGCGCCATCGTCAACATCTCGTCCATGGCCGCCGTTCTCGGCAGTCCCGGGCAGTATGTGGATTACGCGGCGGCGAAGGCCGCCATCGATACCTTCACGATCGGCCTGTCGCGCGAAGTGGCGAGCGAGGCGATCCGCGTGAATGCCGTCCGGCCCGGCATCATCGATACCGATATCCATGCATCCGGCGGTCTGCCGGATCGGGCACGGGACCTGGCACCGACGGTGCCCATGCAACGCGCCGGTACGGCGGAGGAAGTGGCGGAGGCGGTGGTTTTCCTGCTGTCGCCGCAGGCATCCTACGTGACGGGCGCTATCTTGAATGTGAGCGGCGGCAGATAACGTCGACAACGAAGGACTTCATTCATGGCTTATGATCTTATTGTAATCGGCACCGGCCCTGGCGGTTATGTCTGCGCCATCAAGGCAGCGCAGCTCGGCATGAAAGTCGCGGTGGTGGAAAAGCGCGCGACTTTCGGCGGCACCTGCCTGAACATCGGCTGCATTCCCTCCAAGGCCCTGCTCCATGCGTCCGAAGTCTTCGCCCATGCCAGCCACGGCATGGCCGATCTCGGCGTCGAAGTGTCCGGAACCACGCTGAACCTCGAGAAGATGATGGGCCACAAGGACGCGACCGTGAAGTCGAATGTCGATGGCGTGGCCTTCCTGTTCAAGAAGAACAAGATCGACACCTTCATCGGCACCGGCAAGATCGTCGCGGCCGGCAAGGTCTCCGTAACCGCGCAGGACGGCTCGGCGCAGGAGCTGGAGACCAAATCCATCGTCATCGCCACCGGTTCGGATGTCGCAGGCATTCCCGGCGTGGCCGTTGAAATCGACGAGAAGGTCATCGTTTCGTCCACCGGCGGTATCGCGCTCGACAAGGTGCCGGGCCACATGGTCGTCGTCGGCGGCGGCGTGATCGGTCTGGAGCTTGGTTCGGTCTGGATGCGGCTTGGCGCAAAGGTCACCGTCGTTGAATATCTCGATGGCATTCTCGGCGGCATGGATGGCGAAGTCTCCAAGCAGTTCCAGCGCATTCTGGCCAAGCAGGGCATGGAATTCCATCTCGGCGCCAAGGTGACCGGCGTCGAAAAGTCGGACACGGGTGCCAAGGTGACCTTCGAACCGGTCAAGGGCGGTGAGGCCCAGACGATCGACGCCGATGTCGTTCTGGTGGCGACGGGCCGCAAGCCGTTCACGGCCGGTCTCGGTCTCGAGGAAGCCGGCGTCGTGCTCGACAATCGCGGCCGCGTCGAAATCGATGGCCATTATGCCACGAATGTCCCCGGCATCTATGCCATCGGCGATGTGGTGAAGGGGCCCATGCTGGCGCACAAGGCGGAAGACGAGGGCGTGGCGCTTGCCGAAATTCTTGCCGGCCAGCATGGCCACGTGAATTACGAGGTCATCCCGGGCGTCGTCTACACCCAGCCGGAAGTCGCTTCCGTGGGCAAGACCGAGGAAGAATTGAAGTCGGCAGGGGTTGGCTACAAGGTCGGCAAGTTCCCCTTCATGGCCAATGGCCGTGCACGGGCCATGCAGGCGACAGAAGGCTTCGTGAAGGTCCTGGCGGACAAGGATACCGACCGCGTGCTCGGCGTGCACATCATCGGCTTCGGCGCCGGCGAGATGATCCACGAAGCGGCCGTCCTGATGGAATTCGGCGGTTCGTCGGAAGATCTCGGCCGCACCTGCCACGCCCATCCGACCATGTCGGAAGCGGTCAAGGAAGCCGCGCTCGCCACCTTCTTCAAGCCGATTCACATGTAAGAATCGGCATGGCCTGACGATCGTCAGGTGCAGCGTTACAAATCGGACAGGTTGAACGGTCCCGCTTGCGTGTCAGGCGGGGCCGTTTCATCTTTCGGGGCGTCGTCAATGGCTGTCAGAGGATCGTGCCATGCACCCCGCCGCCTTCTCCATTCCCCAGCGCGCCGTCCACTGGCTGATGGCCATTCTCATTCTGTTCAACCTGCTGTTCGCCGAAAGCATGGAGCATGTTTTCGATGCGCTGGAGCATGGCGCTACACCTGCGGCGGGTGATGTCTTCGGCGCCAATCTGCATGCCTATGTCGGGATTTTCGTTCTGGCACTGGCCGTTCTCCGGCTCATCTTGCGCTTGGCGCAGGGCGTGCCAAAGGCGCCCGCCGTGGAGCCGCCGGCGCTGAAGCGCGTAGCGAAGGTCACGCACGGCCTGCTTTATCTTTTGTTTTTCGCTATGCCGCTATCCGGCCTCGCCGCCTATTATGGCGGCGTGGAGGTCGCGGGCTTCGTGCATGGCGGGCCAATGAAGCTTCTGATGTGGATCTTCATCGCGCTGCACATCGCCGGGGCGCTCGTCCACCAGGTCTACTGGAAGACGGACGTGCTGGCCCGCATGACCTATGCCAAGACCCGATGAGGGGAGGTCACGGATCCGGCGTGAGCGTATAGCCGGCCTTGCGCAACAGCGTCACCAGGCCCTGATCGCCCGTCAGATGCAGGGCGCCGACGGCGATGAAGGCGCCGCCTTCTGCGAGAAGCGGCAGGGCGCGCTCGGCCATGCGGTGATTGCGGTCGGTCACGACGCGCTCCTCGAATTGCGCATAGCCTTCGCCCTCCGCACTGTCGGGGGCCACCACTTTCAGCATCGGCATCATCATGCCGATCTCGCCCTTCAGATAAAGATCCGTCATGGTCGTGGTGACGTCCGTCATCCGGTCGCCGAGCCGGACCATTTCCAGGAGCGATTTGACGTGGAAGTCGGTCGGGATCGAGGCAATCGCCTCGAGCTGCTCTTCCATCGTTTCCAGGCCCTGCACCTGTCGTCCTGCTTGCGCTGCGTCTTCGGCAATCTGCTTGTCGAGAAAATCGGCACCGCCTGTCTTGCGCGCCAGTTCGCAGGCCGAGAGGGCGAGAAAGGAGGACAGCATCCAGGGCTGCATGCGCGAGACGGCCGCAAGCGGTATGCCGCGCGCCTTCAATCCCGCTTCGAGGTCGCTCTTCTCCTGCGGCGTAAGGTAATGTTCGATGGTCCTGCCATCGGTCATCATGGTCAGTTGCGGCTTTGCCAGGAGCTTCGCCATGGCCTTGTTTTCGTCGAGGATCTCGTCGGATTCAACGATGATGACCCGGGCCGCTGCGGCTGCCGCTTTCGCGCCGTCCGGCATGGCCAGGACCCGCGGATCAGTGACATGCATGGTGCCGAGCAGATAGGAGGCCGCAAGACCGGGCTTCTCGATCTTCCAGAAGATGCTGTTGCCGTTTTCGATCTCTGCCGCCTCTGCCTGCAGCCGTGCATAGCCGGCAGGATCTTCGGCGCGCATGGCGGCCAGAAGATCGGTGCCCCGGCAGGCATCGTCCTGCGCGGCGCCGGCGGGGTTCAGAGCCCCGAGGATCAGGAGGAAGGAGAGGAGCAGCAGAAGATGCAAGCCCGCCAGCGCCCAGAGCGCAAGGTCGAAGATCTGGCTTGCAAGCCGCGTCGGGATAAAGGTGCGAAACATCATGACGCGATTTCTACCGGCGCGCGCTGCAGGAACGGTAAACAAGCATGGTTAACGGCCTTCGATCGAAACTCGAACGTCAGGCCCGCGGATGAGCCCGGTCGTAGACTTCCAGCAGACGCGCCTGATCGACGCCGGTATAGACCTGTGTGGTCGAAAGGCTGGCATGGCCAAGAAGCTCCTGGATGGTCCGAAGATCGCCGCCGCCTGCCAGCAGATGCGTGGCAAAGGAATGGCGAAGGGCATGAGGTGTCGCCGTTTCCGGCAGGCCGAGGGCGCCGCGCAGCTTCTGCATTTCCCGCTGCAGGACGGCCGGGTTCAGCTTGCCGCCGCGTGCGCCGCGAAACAGAGGCGAGTCCGCCTCCAGATGGTAGGGGCAGAGCCTGCTATAGTGATCGATCGCCGCCGGTATCACCGCAAGCAGCGGCACGAGACGGGTCTTGCCACCCTTGCCGGTGATGCGCAGAGCGCTGGCCCCTTGCGGTATATCGGCCGGTGTCAGATTGAGCGCTTCGGAGATGCGCAGCCCGCATCCGTAGAGCAGCGTGAGAATGGCGGCGTCGCGGGCAGCAATCCAGGGTTCCTCATGCAGCTGCGCGTCTTCCGTCACGAGGTTGAGGGCTTGGGGCGCACTCAAGGGCTTGGGAAGCGATTTCGGCTGCCGGGGCGCGCGGATGGCGCCGGCGGCGGCGGCATTGATCAGGCCCTTGCGCTCCAGATAGCGCAGGAAGGAGCGCAGCCCGGCCAGATGACGCCCGAGCGACCGGGCCCCCGCACCGTCGCGCCGTCGCTGCGCCAGAAAGGCGCGCAGATCAGCCGTGCGCAGCGTGTGGATGTCCGACAGGCTTGCCGGATCGCCGAGATGGGCGGTGAGAAAGACCAGGAACTGGCGCGTATCACGCTCATAGGCATCCAGCGTGCTCTCGGCCATGCGTCGTTCATGACGAAGGCTGTCGAGCCACTGGCTGCGCTTCTCCATGAGATCCGGTGAACCGGGGATAAGGATGTCGTTCACAACTTGCCCGTTGAATTTACGCGTCGAAACGCCACATTGTGCGATGGGCGTTACCAATTCGATAAGGCCGCGCCTGCAGAACCGGATGGTCACATTTCCATCACGGATCGCTGCAATACAGACCTGACCTGCAGGCGGGAGTTTATATGCAACGCCGTGAAGAGACGTCGTCCTTCGGTCATTTGGCCCAATCCATCGCCCTGATTTCGCAAGGAAATCCCGGTCATATCGTGGATACGCTGATTGCCGAGCGCGGCACCCGCATCGTCCGTCACCCGATGTGGCCGGTCGTTCGACCCTTTCTGTATTCGCTCTTGCGCTATAGCAGCGCGATCCGGTTCACCGATGCCGTTTCCGGGCTCTCCGGCTTTGACTCCTTCGCCTATCTCAGCGACCTGCTGACCCTCGATATCCGGGTCCGCAATGCCGAGCGCATCCCGGCCAGCGGTGGCTTCATCCTTGTCAGCAATCATCCGACGGGCATTGCGGACGGTGTTGCGGTCTTCGATCTCCTGAAACATCGCCGACCCGATATGATGATCTTTGCCAATCGCGACGCAGTCAGGGTCAATCCGCGCTTTTCGGAGATGATCATCCCGGTGGAATGGCGCGAGGATTACAAGAGCAAGGACAAGGCCCGCGAGACCCTGCGGCTGACCAATCATGCCGTCGAGACAGGCAAGGTCACGGTGCTGTTTCCCTCCGGCCGCATTGCCTACTGGGCGGATGGTCGGCTGAACGAACGGCCCTGGAAGACGTCTGCTGTCGGCCTGTCGCGCAAATACAATCTGCCGATCCTGCCTATGCACATGAAGGCCCGCAATTCCGGCCTGTTCTACTGGTTCGCCAAATGGTCGACCGAATTGCGCGACATGACGGTCTTCTACGAGCTTCTGAACAAGAAGGGCGATCTCTTCGATTTCACCATCGGCCAGATGATACCGCCGGAAGATCTGGATGGCGATCCGGCACTTGTTACCAAGGCGCTGGAGCGGCATACGGTGTTCGAACTGGCCGACGATCCGGAAGCCAAGTTTGCGCCGGTTCTTCGCGATACCTCGGTCGCAGCCTGACGACCGGTCGCAGGCTTAGGATTGGTCGCAGCCGGCGCATCACGCTGGCGACAGGCACGTTTCGTCTCCGGCCGCTCGTCTTCGGCCGCCAATGGCGGTCTTTGCGGCTCCTCATAGAGATCAGCCATGCTGCTTCGCTCAATGTTTGCCGAAAACTATCGCTCGCTCCGGTCGATCCGCATGGATCTGGGCGGCGTCAACCTGTTCATCGGCGCGAATGGTGTCGGCAAATCCAATCTCTACCGTGCCCTTCAACTGGTGCAGGCGGCGGTGCGCGGCACGCTGGCGCACGAGATTGCGGCGGAAGGCGGCATGGCCTCGGCCCTGTGGACCGGCCCTCGGCGAAACGAGAAGAACGTCCGCATCAGGCTCGAGATCGAGGTTCTGGACGAGGAGCGGGCCGTTACCTTCCGATACAGGGTGGAGGCGGGCCTGCGCCGGCCCGTCGATGCGGCGGGCTTCATGTTCGAACCGCAGGTGAAGGCAGAAACACTGTCCGTCGAAACCGGCTCACGCCCGGTGACGATGATGAAGCGCGAGGGTCCGGGCATCATGGTGCGCGGCATGCAGGGCCGCATGGAAGACTATCCCGAACAGGCAATGACCTCGGAAACGGCGATCGCGCTGCTTGGCGATGCCGGCCATTATCCCGAAATCGGCGCCTTTCGCCGGCTGGTCGATCATTGGCGGTTCTTTCACGGTTTCAGGACGGACCGTGACTCGCCGCTGCGCCATCCCTGCCTGGCCGTGACCTCGCCGCTGCTCGACGAGGACGGAGCGAACATGGCGGCGGTGTTTGCCACGCTTGTCCATATCCGTGGCGATACGGTGGAGCTCGACCGGGCGATTGCGTCCGCGCTGGGTGGCGCAAAGCTGACCGTGCCGGAGCCCGGCGACTATGCGGATTTCGGTCTGACCGTCCCGGATTTTCCCCAGAGGGTCTTCAAGCCGCGCGAACTCTCGGACGGCCAGATCCGCTTTCTCGCGCTTGCCGCGGCGTTGATGTCGTATCGCCATCCGCCTCTGATCGCGTTGAACGAACCGGAGGCAAGCCTGCATCCCGACATGCTGCCGGCGCTTGCCGATATGGTGGCCAAAGCGTCGCAATACAGCCAGGTATGGATCGTCACCCATTCGAAACCCTTGGCGACAGAAGTCGGCGAGCGATGCGGCATGCGTCCCAAGCGCGTCATCCGCAAGGACGGCGCCACCTGGATCGAGGGCATGCGGCTGACCGGCATGGTTGATGAGGATGACCTCGACTAGGGTCTTTTGACAATCAGGTTTCGGACGGGCGCGTTTCGGACTTGGTTGCTGAACAGGCGAAAAGCGCAAGGGATACTCAAATGTATCACGAGCATTTCCAGCGCATTCAGCGGGCAAATCCGACGCGTCCGCAGGATTTCTCAGAAAATAGCCCATTTCGGCGTCGCGAAGCCTTGAAAGGGGTTGACCCTTCCTGCGGCTTCGCTTCTGAAACTGGGCTATTGTCTCGCAAACCACGTTCCAAACCCTGAATGTCAGCAGACCCTAGACGCTTATGGCGGGCCTGCGACGGCGCGCCGCAAGGGTTCCCTTTTGTTCCGCATCGGGGCATTGTCCCGCCCCATGGATAAAGATTCGTCCGACCTGTTTGGCGCGGTGTTCGATACGCCGCCGCACCGTGTCGTGCCCGTTCTGGTGCCCCTGCCGGTGCCGGAGCCCTACAGTTATGCGGTTCCGGTCGGAATGGCGGTGGAGCCGGGTTCCATTGTGCAGGTCCCGCTCGGTCCGCGCCAGGTGGTGGGCGTCGTCTGGCACGGCAGCCGGGAGGATGGCCTGGACCCCAAGAAGCTGCGGCCGATCACCCAGGTCTTCGATTGCCCGCCTTTGACGCAGGAAATGCGCGACTTTGTCGATTGGGTGGCCTCCTACACTCTGTCGCCTCCCGGGCTTGTGGCCCGCATGGCGGTGCGGGTTCCGGCGGCTCTCGAACCGGAGCCGATGATCGAGGCGCTGCGCTATCTCGGCGGCGAGCCCGACCGGGTCACGCCGGCGCGCATGCGCGTGCTCGAGCACCTGCGCGAGGATCTGCCGATGACCCGCAGCGGCCTTGCCCATGCCGCAGGCGTCTCGCTGAGCGTGGTGGACGGGCTGGTGAAGCAGGGACTGTTTGAGACGGTGTTTCTGCCGCCGGCGCCGGTGGTTGCCATGCCCGATCCCGATTACACGGCGCCGCGTATCGAAGGACCGCAGAAGCAGGCGGCCTCCGAAATTGTCGAGACCATGCAGCAGGGCGGCTTTTCCGCCTCGCTCATCGACGGCGTGACCGGATCCGGCAAGACCGAGGTCTATTTCGAGGCGATCGCCGAGGCGCTGCGTCGCGGCAAGCAGGTCCTGATCCTGCTGCCGGAGATTGCCCTGACAGCGAGTTTCCTGGAGCGGTTTCAGGACCGTTTCGGTGCAAAACCTGCCGAATGGCATTCCGACGTTGCGCCGCGCATGCGCGAAAAGGTCTGGCGCGGCGTGGTCACGGGGGAGGTGCGCGTCGTGGCCGGCGCCCGTTCGGCGCTGTTCCTGCCGTTTGAGGAGCTCGGGCTTGTCATCGTCGACGAGGAGCATGACCCGGCCTACAAGCAGGAAGACCGGGTGTTCTACAATGCCCGCGATATGGCAGTGGTCCGGGCGCGCATCGGCGGCTTTCCCATCGTGCTTGTCTCGGCAACGCCGTCGGTGGAAAGCCAGGTGAATGGCCTGAGCGGCCGCTACCATCTCGTCCACCTGCCGACCCGCTTCGGAGAGGCAGCGCTTCCGGACCTGCACCTGATCGATATGCGGCGGCATCCGCCCCAACGCGGCGGCTTTCTCTCGCCGGTGCTTTTGCGGGCCGTGAAAGCGACGATCGAGCGGAAGGAGCAGGCGCTGCTCTTTCTCAACCGCCGCGGCTATGCGCCGCTGACGCTCTGCCGGGTCTGCGGCCATCGCTTCCAGTGCCCGCAATGCTCGAGCTGGCTTGTGGAGCATCGTTTCCGGCAGCAGATGCAGTGCCATCAATGCGGCTATCACGAGGCGATCCCGGAAGCCTGTCCCGAATGCGGTACGCTGGACCATCTGGTGGCCTGCGGGCCGGGGGTGGAGCGGATCGCCGAAGAGGTGGAGGCGCATTTTCCACAGGCGCGCACCATCGTCATGTCGTCGGATCTTCTCGGCGGCGTGAAGCGCATGCGGCTTGAACTCGAGGCGATTGCCAAGGGCGAGGCCGATATCGTCATCGGCACGCAGCTCGTCGCCAAGGGGCATAATTTCCCGCTGATGACGCTGGTGGGCATAGTGGATGCCGATCTCGGCCTTGCCAATGGCGATCCGCGCGCTGCCGAGCGGACGTTCCAGCTTTTGAGCCAGGTCACCGGGCGTGCCGGGCGAACCGGCCTGAAGAGCCACGGCCTCCTGCAGACCTATCAGCCCCAGCATCCGGTGATGCAGGCGATCGTCTCCGGCGATGCGGGTGCCTTTTACGATCGGGAAATCACCGAGCGGGAAAAGGCCCTGCTGCCGCCCTTCGGCCGTCTGGCCTCGCTCATCGTCTCCGCCGAGAGCCGCGCCGATGCCGAAGCGCATGCCCGCGGCCTGCGCGCTGCCGCCCCGAGGGTAACCGGCATCACGGTTCTGGGGCCGGCCGAGGCGCCGCTGGCCGTGGTGCGCGGGCGCCACCGTTTCCGGCTCCTGGTGCATGGCCGACGCAACAGCGACATGCAGACCTATCTGCGCACGATCCTGTCGAAGGGTCCAAAAGTGCGCGGCACCGTGCATGTGCAGCTGGATGTCGATCCGCAGAGCTTTCTATGAGAATCAGCGGCCGCTTGCTAAGGCTCGCGCAGACAGTGATCGAGAACAGGACGACATGGATTTCTACTTTCCCACCGAATTTCCCGAGCAACTGGCCTTTTGCGGTGCGGCGGCCACGGCTCTGATCGGACTGCTGATGTTCGTGATGCCGGCATCTGCGCTCAAGATCGGCGGCTTCAGCATCGGCGATGTGACGGCCGATGGCTATGCCGCCGTGCGCTCGTCCGGCGGCATTCAGCTCGGCCTCGCGCTGACCGCGCTCTTCCTGGCCCAGGACTGGACTTACCTCGCGCTCGGCGCTGCCATGCTCTTCGGATCTGCCGGTCGGCTGATCGCCATGGTTGCCAATCGCGGCGCAACGATCAGGAATGGCGTAATTATGCTCTTACAGGTTGCAATAGCGCTTCTGCCGCTCGGTTACGTGTTTGGTTATTTCTGACAGGGCCAATGGCCTAAAAGACCGGTTTCGACGAATTCGACCCAGGAATGACACAAAATCGTTTAAACCCTTTGCCGTTAAGGCTGTTTCCGGGGTTACGCGTGTTGCGAGTCCCCACGTCCTATGCTAGACGAACCGCGAATTTCGGAAACAGGTTGAGGCCCGCCTCTCCCCGAATTGAGAAATAGAAGCAAATTCAAGCGTTTGCCTGACTCGGGGGAGTTGGTCGGCTGCTTGAGTGAAAATCAGGGAAATTGTGCCCGTGGCAGACACATCCCAGCAGACATCGGGAGTAGCCGAACGTTACGCTCAATCGCTATTTGAGCTGGCGCTCGAGGCAAATGCCGTTGATCAGGTGCGTGCCGATCTTGATCGTTTCCAGGCCATGATCGATGAGAGTGACGATCTGAAGCGGCTGATCGCCAGCCCTGTCTTTTCCGCAGATGACCAGGCGCGCGCCGTGTCGGTGCTGGCCGAACGGGCCGGGATTTCCGGCTATGTCGGCAACTTCGTGAAGGTCGTCGCGTCCAACCGTCGTCTGTTCGCCTTGCCGGGCATGATCCGCGCCTTTCGTGAGATCGCTGCCCGTCATCGCGGTGAAGTGACTGCCGAGGTTGTCTCGGCCCATGCGCTGTCGCAAGCGCAGGAAGATGAACTGAAGTCGGCGCTGAAGGGCGTGACCGGCAAGGACGTCGCCATCGACGTGACTGTCGATCCTTCGATTCTCGGTGGACTGATCGTCAAGGTCGGTTCCCGCCAGATCGACACGTCCCTTCGCACCAAACTTTCCACCCTTAAGCTTGCACTGAAAGAGGTTGGCTGATGGATATCCGCGCCGCGGAAATTTCCGCAATTCTCAAAGATCAAATCAAGAATTTCGGCCAGGAGGCTGAGGTTTCCGAAGTCGGCCAGGTTCTTTCCGTCGGTGACGGTATTGCTCGCGTTTACGGACTGGACAATGTCCAGGCCGGTGAAATGGTCGAGTTCCCGGGCGGCATCCGCGGCATGGCCCTCAACCTGGAATCCGACAATGTCGGCGTGGTTATCTTCGGCTCGGACCGCGACATCAAGGAAGGCGACACCGTCAAGCGGACCGGCGCCATCGTTGACGTGCCGGTTGGCCCGGAACTGCTCGGCCGCGTTGTCGACGCACTCGGCAATCCGATCGACGGCAAGGGCCCGATCAACGCGACCCGCCGTTCGCGCGTCGACGTGAAGGCGCCCGGCATCATTCCGCGCAAGTCGGTTCACGAGCCGATGTCGACCGGCCTGAAGGCCATCGACGCGCTCATCCCGGTTGGCCGCGGCCAGCGCGAGCTCGTCATCGGCGACCGCCAGACCGGCAAGACCGCCATCATTCTCGATGCCTTCCTCAACCAGAAGGCCATTCACGACAATGGTCCGGAAAACGACAAGCTGTTCTGCGTCTATGTCGCGATCGGCCAGAAGCGTTCGACCGTTGCCCAGTTCGTCAAGGTTCTCGAAGAGCGTGGCGCCCTGCAGTATTCGATCGTGGTTGCAGCAACCGCCTCCGACCCGGCACCCATGCAGTATCTGGCGCCGTTCGCCGGCTGCGCGATGGGCGAATATTTCCGCGACAACGGCCAGCATGCCCTGATCGCCTATGACGACCTGTCGAAGCAGGCCGTCGCCTATCGCCAGATGTCCCTGCTGCTGCGCCGTCCGCCGGGCCGCGAAGCCTATCCGGGCGACGTCTTCTATCTGCACTCGCGTCTCCTCGAGCGCGCTGCCAAGCTCTCCGACGAGCGTGGCTCGGGTTCGCTGACGGCTCTGCCGATCATCGAAACCCAGGGCAACGACGTGTCGGCCTTCATTCCGACCAACGTGATCTCGATCACCGACGGCCAGATCTTCCTCGAAACCGACCTGTTCTACCAGGGTATCCGCCCGGCCGTGAACGTTGGTCTCTCGGTTTCGCGCGTCGGCTCTGCCGCCCAGGTCAAGGCGATGAAGCAGGTGGCCGGCTCGATCAAGGGCGAACTTGCGCAGTACCGCGAAATGGCGGCCTTCGCTCAGTTCGGCTCGGATCTGGACGCCTCCACGCAGCGCCTCTTGAACCGCGGCGCGCGCCTGACGGAACTCCTGAAGCAGCCGCAGTTCTCGCCGTTGAAGACGGAAGAGCAGGTTTCGGTGATCTTCGCCGGCGTCAACGGCTATCTCGACAAGCTTCCGGTCGCTCAGGTCGGCAAGTTCGAACAGGGCCTGCTGAACTACCTGCGGACCGAAGGCAAGGATATCCTTGATACGATCCGGACCGAAAAGCAGCTGTCGGATGATACCCGCGCCAAGCTGAAATCGGCCCTGGATTCCTTCTCCAAGACCTTCGCCTGAACGGAAAAGCTCAAGGACCGATAACGGATGCCTTCACTTAAGGATCTGAAAAACCGGATCGCCTCCGTCAAGGCGACGCAGAAGATCACCAAGGCGATGAAAATGGTCGCCGCGGCGAAGCTGCGCCGTGCGCAGGAGGCGGCCGAAGCGGCCCGCCCCTACGCGGAACGGATGGACCGTGTTCTCGCCAGCCTCAGTGCTGCCAATGCCGAAAACGCAGAGGCGCCGCTGCTGCTCAAGGGAACAGGCAAGACCCAGACCCATCTTCTGATCGTTGCCACGGGCGAACGCGGACTGGCCGGGGGTTTCAACTCCTCGATCATCCGCCTGGCCCGTGACCATGCGCTGAAGCTTCTGGCGGAAGGCAAGACGGTCAAGATCCTGACGGTCGGCCGCAAGGGCAATGACATCCTGCGCCGCAGCTTCCGCGAGAACATCGTCGACTACATGACGTTCCGCGAGGTCAAGCAGATCGGCTTCGTCAACGCCAACGAAGTGGCGCAGAAGGTGCTCGCGCTGTTCAACGCCGGTGAGTTCGACGTTGCGACGCTGTTTTATGCGCGCTTTCAGTCCGTCATTGCCCAGGTGGCCACTGCCCAGCAGATCATCCCGGCAAAGTTCGATCAGGATGCGCAGGCATCTTCCGCTGCTGCCCTTTATGAATACGAGCCGGGCGAACAGGAGATCCTGGAAGACCTTCTGCCGCGCAATGTCGCGGTGCAGATCTTCCGCGCGCTTCTCGAAAACAACGCTTCCTTCTACGGCGCGCAGATGTCCGCAATGGACAATGCGACGCGCAATGCCGGCGAGATGATCAACAAACTGACGCTGTCTTACAACCGCCAGCGTCAGGCGCAGATCACGAAGGAACTCATCGAAATCATTTCGGGCGCGGAAGCGCTCTGAAGGCCCAGAAAAGAAGGGTAAGACCACATGGCTAGAGCAGCGACCCTGAATACCACCGCAAGCACCGCGACGGAATCCGTCGGTCGTGTCACGCAGGTCATCGGCGCCGTCGTCGACGTTGCCTTCTCCGGTGAACTGCCGGCGATCCTGAATGCGCTGGAAACCGACAACAACGGCAACCGCCTGGTTCTGGAAGTCGCTCAGCATCTGGGCGAAAACCAGATCCGCGCGATCGCCATGGACTCGACCGAAGGCCTGGTTCGCGGCCAGCCGGTCGCCAATACCGGCGCACCGATCTCCGTTCCGGTCGGCGACGAAACGCTCGGCCGCATCATCAACGTCATCGGTGAAGCCGTCGACGAACTGGGCCCGATCCCGACCCAGGCCCGCCGCGCCATCCACCAGCCGGCTCCGGAATATGTCGAGCAGTCGACCGAAGCCGAGATCCTCGTCACCGGCATCAAGGTCG
Source organism: Rhizobium sp. SSA_523 (assembly GCF_030435705.1). Lineage (NCBI taxonomy): Bacteria > Pseudomonadati > Pseudomonadota > Alphaproteobacteria > Hyphomicrobiales > Rhizobiaceae > Affinirhizobium > Affinirhizobium gouqiense. The sequence goes on along the minus strand of NZ_CP129382.1, from coordinate 2,453,434 downwards.
TCGACCTTCTGGCGCCATATGCCAAGGGCGGCAAGATCGGCCTCTTCGGCGGCGCCGGCGTCGGCAAGACGGTTCTCATCATGGAACTGATCAACAACGTTGCCAAGGCGCATGGCGGTTACTCGGTCTTCGCCGGCGTGGGCGAGCGTACCCGCGAGGGCAACGACCTTTACCACGAAATGATCGAATCCAAGGTCAATGTCGATCCGCATGAGAATAACGGCTCTGCAGCCGGTTCCAAATGCGCGCTCGTCTACGGCCAGATGAACGAGCCGCCGGGCGCCCGTGCCCGCGTCGCCCTGACCGGCCTGACAATCGCTGAAGATTTCCGCGACAAGGGTCAGGACGTTCTGTTCTTCGTCGACAACATCTTCCGCTTCACCCAGGCAGGTTCGGAAGTCTCGGCTCTGCTCGGCCGTATCCCGTCGGCCGTTGGCTATCAGCCGACGCTGGCGACCGATATGGGCGCCCTGCAGGAGCGCATCACCACCACCAATAAGGGATCGATCACCTCGGTTCAGGCCATCTATGTTCCGGCCGACGACTTGACCGACCCGGCACCGGCCACGTCCTTCGCGCACTTGGACGCCACGACCGTTCTGTCGCGTTCGATCGCCGAAAAGGGCATCTATCCGGCCGTCGATCCGCTCGACTCCACGTCGCGCATGCTCGACCCGATCGTGATCGGCGAAGAGCATTACGACGTTGCTCGTAAGGTCCAGTCGACGCTGCAGCGCTACAAGTCGCTTCAGGACATCATCGCCATTCTCGGCATGGATGAACTGTCGGAAGAAGACAAGCAGACGGTTGCCCGCGCCCGCAAGATCGAGCGCTTCCTGTCGCAGCCCTTCCACGTCGCTGAAATCTTCACCGGCGCACCGGGCAAGCTGGTTTCGCTGGAAGACACGATCAAGGGCTTCAAGGGCCTCGTGAACGGCGATTACGATCACCTGCCGGAAGCTGCCTTCTACATGGTCGGCTCGATCGAAGAAGCGATCGAGAAGGCTAAGAAGCTCGCTGCAGGCGCCTGATCCCAGACGGTGGAGCGCCTCGCAACGGCGCGCCATCTTTCCGCATAACGCTCAAAGAAGTGGACCGTCATGGCCGACTCTTTCCAATTTGAATTGGTTTCGCCCGAGCGCCTTCTCCTTTCGGAAAAGGTGACGGAGGTCGTGATCCCGGCGACACTCGGCGAGATGACCGTGATGGCGAAGCACGCGCCGACGATGACGACGATCAAGCCGGGCATGGTGACGGTGAAGCTGGCTGCCGGCGGGACCAAGAAATACGTCGTCTTCGGCGGTTTCGCCGACATCCTGCCGACGGGCTGCACGCTGCTCGCCGAATCGGCCGTGCCGCAGGAAGAGGTCAATCGCGACCTGTTCGAGTCGCGGATCGCATCCCTGCGCCAGGACATTACCGACGCGCCGACCGACGAACATCGCACGCAGCTCGAACTGATGCTGTCCGAGCTCACGCATCTGAACAAGTCGATCCTGCCGGGCTGATTGCCGGACACGGCAGATGCAAGCGGCCGCCAATGCGCCGGACCGAGACCCTCCATGAGGCGCAACTCGGTAGCCGCTCCGGCCAGCGCATCGAACAAAGACAAAGCCGGACCTTGCGTCCGGCTTTTCCGCATCTGAGCCTATGTGCATCCCGGCCTTGCTGCGTCCTCCACTCCTGCATCGCTCTTGTGAGCGTCCGAGCCTTCGCGCGTCTCGCCCGTTATAGCTTTGCCTGTCCGGGGCGGTCTCCTCGAAACGCCACTGGCCGAAACCCGGCGCATCGTCGCGGCATTGCTCTGCCTTTCTCCACCGCCATTCCACCCGCGCCTGGGCCGCTATGCAATGGAAGCTGCAGCTTTTCCATTCTGGAAGTTTACCCTTGTGCCCTTTCCGAATCCCTTTTGAGCAAGGTCAGGACGGAGAGCGCCGCATATCCTATCATCGGCCAGTGGTCAGATTCGGATGAGCAGGAGGATACAAGATGAAGGTCGCGATTATCGGAGCCGGCATGGTGGGCAGTGCCGCGGCCTATGCGCTGGCGCTGGCCGGCACGGTCAGCGAGGTCGTGCTGCTGGACCGCAATGGACGCTTGGCCAGCGCCCAGGCGGAAGATATTGCGCACGCCACGCCCTTCCATTCGGCAACCACGGTGAGGGCCGGCGGATATCAGGACCTGGAGGGTGCGCAGGTCATCATCCTGGCATGCGGCGTCAACCAGCAGCCGGGCGAGAGCCGCTTGTTGCTGCTGGAGCGCAATACGGAGGTGTTTCGTGCGGTCGTCCATCGGGCCCTTGCGGTCGCGCCGGACAGTGTCCTGCTCGTTGCCTCCAATCCCGTCGATATCATGACGCATATCACCACGCGGCTTTCGGGCCTGCCTCCGCAGCGGGTCATCGGCTCCGGCACCATCCTGGACACGGCCCGCTTTCGCAGCCTGCTAGGCCGCCATCTCGGCATTTCCGCCCAATCCGTGCACGCCTATGTGCTGGGCGAGCATGGGGATAGCGAGGTCCTGGCCTGGTCCAATGCCCTGGCAGGCTCCGTCAGGATCAATGCCTTCGCAGATCAGGTGGGGCGCCCGCTGGATGATGCGCTGCGGGCGGCGATTGATGACGACGTCCGCAATGCCGCCTATCGTATCATCGAAGGCAAGGGATCCACCTACTATGGTATCGGTGCAGGGCTGGCACGTATCGTCAAGGCGATTGCGCGTGATCAGCGAGCCGTTCTGTCGGTCTCCATCGTCACGCCGGATGTCGAAGGCGTGCGGGATGTCGCGCTGTCCGTGCCGCGGATCATCGGCGCTAAAGGTGTGCTGGGCGATCTGTTTCCGGAGCTGAGCGAGGAGGAGCATGCGGCGCTGAAACGAAGCGCGCGCCTGCTGCAGGAGAAGGCCGCCGGCCTGGTCTGAGCCGTGAAGCCAGGGGATCGCGCCACTCCTGAAGCGAGTGCTTTACGACAGTCTGCCACCGGCAGCACGGAGGGGGTGCAAAGCTAAAGCCGGTTCGTGCGCAGCTCGTAGCGCAGCCCATCCGCCTCATAAGTCAATTCGCCGGTTCCGCCGAAGTCATGCGGGGCGATCCGCTCCACCAGGGTCGTGCCAAAGCCACGCCTGCCGGGCGCCTGGACCGGAGGTCCACCGACCTCCTGCCAGGTCAGCTGGAAACCGCCCTCCTGCTCTTCCTCCCATGCGATCACCACGTAGCCGCTCTCATTGGAGAGGGCGCCATAGTGGATGGCATTGGTCACCAGCTCGTTCAAGGCAAGCGATAGCGAGAGCGACCGCTTCTCGTTCAACTCGATAGAGGCCGAGCCTTGCAGCCTGACGCGGTTGCGGTCGATGTTGTGGGGAGAAAGGGCTGCTTCCAGCACCTGTTGCAGGGGCAGGTCTCCGCGGTTCTCGTCCAGCAGCAGGGATTGGGCATTGGCGATGGTGTTGATGCGCTGCAGGAGCAGCGGGCGGACCTCCGCCACCGGCCGTTCCAGCCGCAAGGTTTGGCTGACAATGGAACTGACCGTCGCAAACATGTTCTTCATGCGATGATGCAGCTCGGAATTCATCAGGCGGAACTGGCGTTCCGCCGTGACCCGGGCGGTGGTCTCCACCACCGTGTGCACAATCCCGCCGATGCCGCCATCGTCATCGGCGAGGGGGCTATAGCCGAAGGTAAAGAATGCCTCTTCCGGAGCGCCGTTGCGCGCCATCATCAGCGCCAGATCCTCTTCAAAGCTTGCCGTGCCCGTCCGGGCCGCTTCGGCAACCGGTCCAAGTATGTCCCAGGCCTGCGCCCAGACCTCGGCAAGCGGATGCCCCATGGCATCGCCTTGATCGCCGAGAAGGAGCCGGTAGCCATCATTATAGATCAGGGTGAGGTCGGGTCCCCAGGCGATCGCTGTCGGGAAAGCGGAGTTGAGCGTCATGTTGACCGCCGTCTTCAGCGCCATCGGCCAATCCTGTGCAGGGCCAAGCGGCGTTGCCGCCCAGTCCAGCCCGCGCGCCAGCTCTGCCGCCCGGCCGATTCCCCGAAGAAATGACAGTCTTTCCGGTGTCGTCACGTCGATCCTTACCCCACAGCTTGTTGAACATGCTTGGCTCTTCCTGCTGTCGCACTTAGGGTGAAAACCGGGCATGGCAATCTTTCAACTGCGTCACCTGGCAGAGAGGGTGGAAGCCCGGGCGCGGCCGCCTGTCGGTTCAGCGCAGGAGATGACGAGCTCAGGCAGGGCCGGCCAAGCCGCAACAGAGACAGGACTGGCAGATGATCGACAAGCTGGAATTCTTCATCGCTTTGGCGGGCGCGGCCCATTTCGGCCGGGCTGCGGAGGAGTGCGGGATTTCGCAGCCGACATTGTCAGCCGCCATTCGTCAACTTGAGGATCAACTGGGTGTTGTCCTGGTTGTCAGGGGGTCCCGCTATCAGGGGCTCACGCCGGAAGGTCAGCGCGTGCTGGAATGGGCACGCCGGATCGTGGGCGATACGCGCACCATGCGCGAGGAGATGCGTGCCGCGCGCAAGGGCCTGGCCGGCCATATCCGGATCGCCGTGATTCCGACAGCGCTCGCCATGGTGCCGCGCCTGACCGAGCCGTTTCAGGCGCGCCACCCGGCGGTGACTTTTTCGGTGACCTCGCGCACATCGCTGCAGGTGTTGAGCCAGTTGGAAAATCTCGAAATCGACGCGGGAATCACCTATCTCGACAATGAGCCGCTGGGCCGGGTGACCACGGTTCCGCTCTATTCCGAGCGATATCACCTGATCGCAGCCACCGGAACGCCCTTCGCCGACCGCGACAGCGTGACATGGAAGGAGGTTTCCGGTCTTCGGCTTTGTCTATTGACTGCGGACATGCAGAACCGCCGCATCATCAACAAGCACATGGCGGAAGCCGGTGTCTGGGTAAAGCCGACCCTGGAATCCAATTCGATGATCGTCCTCTTCTCCCATATCCGCACCGGCCAGTGGGCGTCGATCATGCCGCGTAACGTTGCGGAATCCTTTGGTTTTCCTGAACAGATCAGAATGGTGCCGATTTCCGAGCCGGATGCGGAGCATCTCGTCGGCCTCGTCGCGACGCATCGGGAGCCGCACACACCGCTGGTCTCGGCGCTGCTTCACGAGGCAAGATCTCGCGCCGCAGCATCCGCCTTCGATAGAAATTTCCTATCGCTCCACAATACACCGTTATTGACCTGATCCGCTTCTATTCGTCATCCTTCACTAAAGCCAATTCCAGCGGGCTTTGCCATTGGCACGTCGATCGTGGGCTAACCCGGTGCGATGCAGGTCGAGAACGCTGGTCCGGCTTGCAGAGGCGTCGGTTTGGGAGGACTGACTGATGAACATCCGAGCGGTTGCCGTGGATGAGGCAACGCATATCGCCGATATCATTGAAGACTGTCGGCATCTGGAAGGTCCTCTGCTGCCCATTCTGCACGGCATTCAGCACGCATTCGGCTATATTCCGGAAAATGCCAAGCAGATGATCGCCGATGCCTTGAACATCTCGCGCGCCGAGGTGCACGGGGTTGTCAGCTTCTATCACGATTTCCGCGATCGCCCGGCCGGTCGGCACAGCCTTAAGCTCTGTCGCGCCGAAGCCTGCCAGGCCATGGGTGGCGACCGTCTGGCCGAGAGCGTCAAGGCGAGGCTCTCGCTCGACTGGCATGAAACAAGTGCCGATGGCGCCGTGACGCTCGAGCCGGTCTTCTGTCTCGGGCTCTGCGCCCAGGCGCCGGCCGCCATGCTGGATGGAAAGTTGCATGCCCGGCTCGACGAGGACTGTCTTGCCGACATTCTGGCGGAGGTTCGGGCATGACGATCACCGTCTTCGTTCCGCGTGATGCGAGCGCCCTGGCCGTCGGCGCCGATGCCGTTGCCGCGGCGATCGCTCAGGAAGCCGTCATTCGCGGCCAGGATGTGACGATTGTCCGCAACGGCTCGCGCGGCATGCTGTGGCTGGAAGTGCTGGTGGAAGTGCGCACCGCGCAGGGCCGGCTCGCCTATGGCCCGGTGCGGGTGGCGGATGTTCCCTCTCTCTTCGATGCAGGTTTCCTTGCAGGCGGCGACCATCCGCTCGCGCATGGACCGACCAAGGACATCCCGTTCCTGAAAGGTCAGACGCGGCTTACATTCGCGCGCTGCGGCGTCACGGATCCGTTGTCGCTCGAGGATTACCGCCACTATCAGGGTCTCAAGGGGCTTGCCAATGCCATCGCCATGCCACCCGCCGAGATCGTGGCACAGGTCACGCAAAGCGGGCTGCGCGGTCGCGGTGGCGCCGGTTTCCCCACCGGCATCAAGTGGAAGACGGTGGCCGAGGCGGCTGCCGACCAGAAATACATCGTCTGCAATGCCGATGAGGGCGATAGCGGCACCTTCGCCGACCGGATGATCATGGAGGGCGATCCCTTCGTCCTGATCGAGGGCATGGCGATTGCCGGCATCGCCGTTGGCGCCACCAAAGGCTATGTCTATACACGGTCTGAATATCCCCATGCCATCGCGGTCATGGAAGAGGCGATCCGGATTGCCCGGCGCGATGGTATTCTCGGCGCTTCCGTGCTCGGCTCCTCCTATGCCTTCGATATGGAGGTGCGCATGGGCGCCGGCGCCTATGTCTGCGGCGAGGAAACCTCCCTGCTCAACAGCCTGGAGGGCAAGCGCGGCGTGGTGCGGGCCAAGCCGCCGCTGCCGGCCCTTCAGGGACTCTTCGGCAAACCGACCGTCGTCAACAATGTCATGTCGCTGGCCTCCATTCCGGTCATTCTGGATCGCGGCCCGGCCTTCTACCGGGACTTCGGCGTCGGCCGGTCGCATGGCACGATCCCTATCCAGTTGGCCGGCAATCTGAAACATGGCGGTCTCTATGAAACGGCCTTCGGCCTCACCCTCGGTCAGCTCGTCAACGAGATCGGCGGCGGCACGATCACCGGCCGGCCGGTGAAGGCCGTCCAGGTAGGCGGACCGCTCGGCGCCTATTTCCCACCTTCGCTCTTCGACACGGTCTTCGATTACGAAGCTTTTGCCGCGGCCGGCGGGCTTATCGGCCATGCCGGCATCGTTGTCTTCGACGAGACGGTGGACATGCTGAAGCAGGCGCGCTTCGCCATGGAATTCTGTGCCGTGGAGAGCTGCGGCAAATGCACGCCGTGCCGGATCGGCTCGACCAGAGGCGTAGAGGTGGTCGACAGGATTTCGCGCGGCATCGAGCCGGAAAAGAACAAGGTCTTGCTCGAAGATCTCTGCAATACCATGAAGTTCGGTTCGCTCTGTGCGCTGGGTGGCTTCACGCCCTATCCAGTGATGAGTGCGCTGACCTATTTCCCGCAGGATTTCGCGCCGGCTCCGGTCCGGGAGGCAGCGGAATGATGGGCGAGAGCATGCTCAAGACCCCGCATATACCCTCTGGCCCGCCCGGCAGGGCAGAGGGGGGTAGCTCCTCGCGCCCGCATCAACCATTTGTCCAGAAGATCCGACAGGAGGCCATTCATGCCCCTCGTTCCTGAAATCGATTACGGTACGCCGGCGTCGAAAAGCGCCGAACTGGTGACGCTGACCATTGATGGCCGGGAGATCACGGTGCCGGCCGGCACATCCATCATGCGCGCCTCGATGGAGGCCGGCATCCAGGTGCCGAAACTCTGCGCCACCGATATGGTGGATGCGTTCGGCTCCTGCCGCCTCTGTCTGATCGAGGTGGAGGGCCGCAACGGTACCCCTGCCTCCTGCACCACGCCTGTCGCTCAGGGCCTCGTCGTCCACACGCAGACGGAGCGTCTGAAGCAGATCCGCAAAGGCGTGATGGAGCTCTATATTTCCGATCATCCGCTCGACTGTCTCACCTGTGCGGCGAACGGCGATTGCGAATTGCAGGACATGGCGGGCGCCGTCGGCCTGCGCGATGTCCGCTATGGCTACGAGGGCGACAACCATGTGAAGCCACGCTCGCCGGTGGGTGAGATCAATGCGCAGTGGATGCCGAAGGACGAGAGCAATCCCTATTTCACCTATGATCCCTCGAAATGCATCGTCTGCTCGCGCTGCGTGAGGGCATGCGAGGAGGTGCAGGGGACGTTTGCGTTGACGATCGAGGGCCGGGGCTTCGACAGCCGCGTCTCGCCGGGCGCGCATGAGGCCTTCCTCTCCTCCGAATGCGTGTCCTGCGGCGCCTGCGTGCAGGCCTGCCCGACCGCCACGCTGACCGAGAAATCCGTCATCGAGATCGGCCAGCCCGAGCATTCGCTCGTCACGACCTGCGCCTATTGCGGCGTCGGCTGCTCCTTCAAGGCGGAGATGCGCGGCGAGGAACTGGTGCGCATGGTGCCTTGGAAGGATGGACAGGCCAATCGCGGCCACTCCTGCGTGAAAGGTCGGTTCGCCTATGGTTACGCAAGCCACAAGGATCGCATCCTCAATCCGATGATCCGCGAGAAGATCACCGATCCCTGGCGGGAGGTCACTTGGGACGAGGCCTTTGCGCATGTGGCGTCCGAATTTCGCCGCCTGCAATACCAGTATGGGCGCGAAGCGATCGGCGGCATCACCTCCTCGCGCTGCACCAATGAAGAAACGTTCCTCGTCCAGAAGCTCATCCGGGCAGGCTTCGGCAACAATAATGTCGATACCTGCGCGCGAGTCTGTCATTCACCGACCGGCTATGGTCTCGGCCAGGCCTTCGGCACCTCCGCGGGAACGCAGAATTTCGACAGTGTCGAACAGTCGGATGTGGTGCTGGTGATCGGCGCCAATCCGACGGATGGTCATCCGGTTTTCGGCTCAAGGCTGAAGAAGCGGCTGCGCCAGGGCGCAAAGCTCATCGTGATCGATCCGCGCCGGATCGATCTGGTGCGCACCCCGCATGTGGAAGCCGCTTTCCATCTGCCGCTGAAGCCGGGCACCAATGTGGCGGTGCTGACCGCCATCGCCCATGTCATCGTGACCGAGGGACTGTTCGACGAGGCCTTTATCCGCGAGCGGTGCGACTGGTCGGAATTTCAGGATTGGGCAGGCTTCGTTGCCGAGCCGCAGCATTCGCCGGAGGAAACGGAGCGCTTCACCGGTGTTCCCGCCGCGGATCTGCGGGGCGCGGCGCGCCTCTATGCCAAGGGCGGCAATGGCGCAATCTATTACGGTCTCGGCGTGACCGAGCACAGCCAGGGCTCCACCACCGTCATGGCTATCGCCAATCTGGCCATGGCGACCGGCAATATCGGGCGTCCCGGGGTTGGCGTGAACCCGCTGCGCGGCCAGAACAATGTCCAGGGCTCGTGCGACATGGGATCCTTCCCGCATGAATTGCCGGGCTATCGGCATATTTCCGACGACGCGACCCGCGAAACCTTCGAGAAATTGTGGGGGGTCACGCTGCACAATGAACCGGGCCTGCGGATACCCAATATGCTGGATGCCGCAGTCGATGGCACGTTCAAGGGGATCTATATCCAGGGCGAGGATATTCTCCAGTCGGATCCGGATACGAAACATGTGTCGGCCGGTCTGGCGGCGATGGAATGTGTCGTGGTGCATGACCTGTTCCTCAACGAGACGGCCAATTACGCGCATGTCTTCCTGCCCGGATCGACCTTCCTCGAGAAGGACGGCACATTTACCAATGCCGAGCGCCGCATCAACCGGGTTCGCAAGGTCATGACCCCGAAAAACGGTTATGCGGATTGGGAAGTCACCCAGAAGCTGGCTCAGGCCATGGGCCTTGCCTGGAATTACGCGCATCCCGCACAGATCATGGATGAGATCGCCGCCACCACGCCGAGCTTTGCCGGCGTCTCCTATGCCTATCTGGAGGAGAAGGGTTCGGTGCAGTGGCCCTGCAACGAGGCCTTCCCGGAGGGATCGCCGATCATGCATGTCAATGGCTTCGTGCGCGGTAAGGGTAAGTTTATCCGGACCGAGTATGTCGCGACGGATGAACGCACGGGGCCGCGCTTCCCGCTTCTGCTCACCACCGGGCGCATCCTGTCGCAGTATAATGTCGGCGCCCAGACCCGTCGCACCGAGAATGTGGTATGGCATGCGGAAGACCGGCTGGAGATCCACCCGCATGATGCCGAGCAGCGTGGCATCAAGGACGGCGACTGGGTGAAGCTGGCGAGCCGCGCCGGCGAGACGACGCTCAGGGCGCTGATTACCAATCGCGTTGCGCCCGGCGTGGTCTATACCACCTTCCACCACCCGAATACGCAGGCCAATGTCATCACCACGGACTTCTCCGACTGGGCCACCAATTGCCCGGAATACAAGGTGACGGCCGTGCAGATCTCACCCTCCAACGGCCCCACCGAATGGCAGGAGGATTACGAGGAACTCAGCCGCCGCTCCCGCCGCATTGGCGGCAAACTCGAAGCGGCGGAGTAAGGCGGCGAGATGGAGAAGGGACAGAGCCTGCGGGTCAGCGAGTGGCAGTTTCGGCAGGGCGTGCTGGCCGAAGGCCGGCGCATCGTGCCGGAGGAAGTGCCGATTGCCTTTTCCTATGGCGGCTCGACCCATGCGGTGATGATGGCGACGCCGGCGGATCTGGTGGATTTCGCCTATGGCTTCTCCCTTGCCGAGGAGATCATCACGAAAGCCGATGACATTCTTGCCGTGGAGCCGATTGAAGCAGGTGGCGGGATCGATATCCAGATCACCCTCAAGGATGCCACGGCGGAGGCACTGTCGGCGCGCCGGCGCCGCATGGCGGGCCCCGTCGGCTGCGGTCTCTGCGGCATCGAGTCGATCGAGCAGGCCGTTCGCACGGTGGCGCAGGTGAGCGAACCGCGGTTTGCGCTGACGCCGCAGGCCGTTGCGGACGCGGTGCGCCTGCTGGGCGAGGGGCAGGATCTCAACCGGGAGACCCGGGCCGTCCACGCTGCCGGCTACCTCGCGCTTGGCCGCGTGCCGGAGGGGCAGAAGCCGCTTCTGGCGATCCGCGAGGATGTCGGGCGCCACAATGCCCTGGACAAGCTTTGCGGTGCCGTGTTGCGGGCGGAGCGAAGGCCCGATGAAGGCGCGGTGGTGGTGACCAGCCGCCTGTCGGTGGAGATGGTGCAGAAGACGGCCCTGCTTCGCTGCCCCTTCCTGATCGCCATTTCCGCACCGACGGCTCTGGCCATCGAGACGGCGCAGCAGGCGGGGATGACGTTGATCGGCATTGCGCGCGGCGCGGAATTCGAAGTGTTCACACGGCCGGACCGGCTGATGATGGGAGAGGCGGGCAATGTCGCTGAGTCACACGGATGAGAAGCTGGTGCGGATGGCGAACCAGATTGCCACCTTCTTCCTCTCGCAGCCCGTCGATGTCCGGGCGGAGGGGGTTGCGACCCATATCAACAAATTCTGGGAGCCGCGGATGCGGCGCCGGTTTTTCGAGATGATCGATGCTGGAACCGGCGGATTTTTGCCGCTGGTGATCGAGGCGGCATCGATGATCAGACGTCCGCAGGATCCGACCACGCAGGCGATCGGCCTGGGGACGGATGCGGCACAGGGTGCGCCGGGCGGAGGAGGCCCTGTCGCGGGAGAATCTTTGTCGGAGCCCAGCGTTCCGGCAGGCGCGTCGTGATCGGCGGCGGACCGGGCGGGAGCCCCCGAAGCCCCGCTGATCCTCCCCGCTGATCCTCCACGCAGAGAGGGAAATGCCGCTGGCCTTTGCTGCGCTTTCGGCCCGCCCCGTTCAACAGCCTGCTCACTTGCGTGAGCGGGAGCGGATTTGTGTGTCCTGGCATTCCAAGAGGGAGGTATTGTCAATGGCAGTTGCAGGCGTAAGCGGAGGAGATCTGACGGGAGTCGGCATCCTCGATCGAGAGAGAATTATCGCCAAGCCCGGTTTCAATCGGTGGCTCGTGCCGCCGGCCGCGCTGGCCATCCATCTGTGCATCGGCATGGCCTACGGCTTCAGCGTGTTCTGGCTGCCGCTGACCAGGGCGATCCAGAATCCGGATCCGAGCTGCACGAGCCTGACCTTGATCGGTGCCTTGTTCACCACCGCCTGCAATTGGCGCGTGGCGGATCTCGGCTGGATCTACACGCTGTTCTTCGTTCTCCTGGGGTGCTCGGCCGCCATCTGGGGTGGCTGGCTGGAAAGGGCCGGCCCCCGCAAGGCAGGCTTTGTCGCCGCCTGCTGCTGGTGCGGCGGCATTCTTGTCGCGGCGCTTGGCGTGATGAGCCACCAGCTCTGGCTGATGTGGCTGGGCGCCGGCGTCATCGGAGGCATCGGTCTTGGCCTCGGCTATATTTCCCCGGTATCGACACTGATCAAGTGGTTTCCCGACCGGCGCGGCATGGCCACCGGAATGGCGATCATGGGCTTCGGTGGCGGCGCGATGATTGGTGCGCCGCTCGCCAACCTGTTGATGAACACGTTCAAGACGGATGTCTCGATCGGCGTCTGGCAGACCTTCGTCGTCATGGCGATCATCTACTTCGTCTTCATGATGGGCGGCGCCTTCGGCTACCGCATTCCGCCCGCTGGCTGGCGGCCCGAGGGCTGGACACCGCCGGCGGCCAAAAGCCACATGATCACCCATCGCCACGTCCATCTGCGCGATGCGCACAAGACGCCGCAATTCTGGCTGATCTGGGCGGTTCTCTGCCTAAACGTGTCGGCCGGCATCGGTGTCATCGGCATGGCCTCGCCCATGCTGCAGGAGATCTTTGCGGGTTCGCTCATCGGTCAGCCCGGCGTGGCTTTCGCCCAGCTCGATGCGGGCCAGAAGGCGCAGATCGCGGCGATCGCCGCAGGATTTACCGGGCTTCTTTCGCTGTTCAATATCGGCGGCCGCTTCTTCTGGGCCTCGATGTCCGACAAGATCGGCCGCAAGAATACCTATTTCTGCTTCTTCATCCTCGGCATTCTTCTCTATGCCGCGGCACCCACGCTCGCGGCGCTCGGATCGAAGGCGCTGTTCGTCATCGCCTTCGGCATCATTCTGTCCATGTATGGCGGCGGCTTTGCCACCATTCCCGCCTATCTGGCGGATATATTCGGCACGCAGTTCGTCGGGGCCATTCATGGCCGCCTGCTGACCGCCTGGGCCACGGCCGGCATCGTCGGGCCCGTGGTCGTCAATTATATCCGCGAGGCCCAGATCGCCGCAGGTGTGGCGCCGGGACCGGCCCTCTATACCAGCACCATGTATATTCTGGCGGGCATGCTGGCGCTTGGCCTTGTGGCGAATGCCTTCATCAAGCCCTTGTCGGAGAAATGGTTCATGTCGGAGGAGGAGGTGGCGTCGCTTCAGGCCAAGACGGCGGCAGCCAATGCCGGCCCGACCGGGTCCTTCGGGATCGGCAAGGGCTCGCTCGACGCCAAGGCGGCCATTGCCTGGGCGATCGTCGGCATCCCGCTCCTGTGGGGTGTCTGGGTGACGCTGAAGAGCAGCCTCGTCCTGTTCGGCTGAGACGGGAAGCAATCGCGCAGGAGCCGGCGCTTGCGCCGGCTGCTAATCGCTTTGGCCGGCGCTTGCGCCGGCTTCTCTTTGCCTGGAGGCATCGATTTCTGAAATTACGTGTTCAGCCACAAATGGATGAGGGCCGCTTCCGGCGTTTCCAGGCCGCCATTTTCCACCCCCGTGCTCCACAGGCCGGCGCCGGCGGCATAGGCGCCCGGGGTCAGGCCACCAGCCTCGCACTGGCTGACGGCGCGGATGCGCTTTTTTGCCTTGACGGCCTTGTCAAGCGCCGACAGGATTTGCGGATCCGACATGGCAGTTCCTGAACCGAAAACCCGCAGCACCGCCGCGTCGAGATGGTCCAGTGCGCCCGCAAGGGCAGCGGCTGGCATGCCAGGCGACAGGGTCAGGATGGCGATACGGCGATCCTGTGCGAAACGCCGTGTCCCGGGCGGGCCGGGTTGCGCCTGCGGCTGCGTTCGGAAACTATCGGCGGCATGGCTGTCATGTTTGACGAGCCCGCCTGCTTCGAGCAGCCTGCCGGCGAAAGCGAGCCGGATGCCGGGGCGATTGTCGCGGACAGCATCGATCGCCAGCGACAGATTGCCCTCCGCATCACCGCCCTGACCGAGCGGCAGCATGGAGCCGCACAGCACCACGCATCGATCCTCCCCCGCCAGAGCCTGGATGAGCGCCGCGCCGGTGAATGCCATGGTATCGGTGCCATGGGTGATGATGACCGGCATGCCCGCATGCGCGCGGATGGCATCGAGGATCTCGTTCCAGTGATGCGGTCCGAGATCGGCACTGTCGAGAAGCGGGCGAAACACATGCGACACAAGGGACATGCCCTCAGGCAGCGCGTCGCGGATGGCGTCCTCGACACGGCCTTCGACAGGGGCCAGTCCGTTCGGACCTTCGGCCATGCCGATCGTTCCGCCGGTGTGGATGAGAAGCAGGTGCATTGTCATGTCCTTCGCCCGGCGCAATGCAGGATCAGGCCGCCCGGAACTGCGACGCAGAGCATTTCCAGTAAAACCGGGATCAACTGAAATTCTTGATCTCTTTGTTCTTTTAGCAATCCGGACGCAAAACGGCTGACGCATTTTTGCCGGACCTGCTCTATCCGGGAGGTTCAGCCTGTCTCGCCCATGCAAACGGGGCAGCGCCGTCCAGCGCCGCCATCCAATATCACGTCCGGCCGCTTGCCGCCGCCCTGGCTTTTGCCGGATGATCTGCCGCGCCGACGGGTCGGTCCTGTCGGCCAGCCGCCTTCATCAGGCGGCGAGATCGTCCAGATCGCTGCCCTTGAACATCTTGGAGAGGTTGAGGAAGCAGATCATGCCGTTTTCCGTGGCGATAATGCCTTCGGAGAAGGACTTGTCGAAGGAGGCGGAAACCTCCGGAACCGGCTGAACCTGGCTCGACGGGATGGTGAGGATGTCGGAAACGCGATCCACCAGCATGCCGATCACCATATTATGGACTTCCGCCACGACGATTGCGGAGCGCTCATTGGCAACCGTGCTCTTCATGCCCAGCTTGTAGGCAAGATCGATGATCGGGATGACCGAGCCGCGCAGGTTCATGACGCCGATCACATCGGCAGGCGCATGCGGAATGGGTGTCGACGGCGCCCAGCCGCGTATTTCCCGGATTGTCGTCGTCTTGACGCAGAATTCCTGGTCATGCAGCCGGAATGCGATGATCTCCAGGGTTTCGCCGCCGAAGGTGGTCGTAGTGATTGTGGTCGCCATCCAATTTCCCCATTCTCCGATGCCGGACCGCAGCGGCTGCACCACGATCGGCGCCTGCGTGCTGAGCCAGAATTTCAAGCGCGCCGGCGATGCAAAAGGCTGGCACCGGACGCGTGATGGAAAGACTAGCGCAAACTCGTTGCTTAAAGCTGAACAGGTTTTTCAGTGGCGGCACGCCGGAGGTGAAACCGTCAAAGCACTTGGGGCGCTCTAATATTCCTTTTCGTAGAAGATGCCGGCAGAGCCGCCTTCCGTTCCCGCGGATCCTTTGAGCTTCAGGCCCCGGCCGATATCGAGATTGATGGTTGCGCGGGTTCCGCCATCGCTGCCGCCCTGTTCCAGCTGCAGATAGGTGCGGTTGTTCAGGCGCCGGCCGATGGACACGCTGGTCTGGCCGCTTTCATCGGTCTGGATGTCGAGGTCGTCAATGCCGAGCGATGCTCGCAGCGATTGCAGGAGCGAGGTATCGCCGCCGCCGGCAAGCTGGCTGACAGCATCCGCCAACTGGGCGATCTGCAGGGCTGAGAGGCGCGACAGCGACTGCCCGAAGATCAACTGGGCCAGGATCTCGTCCTGGGGCAGGGCCGGAGACGAGCCGAAGGAGATATCGGGATTGTTTGCCTGGCCCGTGACGTTGACGGTAATCGTGGTCTGGCCCGAACTTGTTGTGGCGGTAAAATCGATCACCGGCACCAGGCTGCCGCCGAAGGTGATGCGGCCTTCGGTAAAGTCCAGCCGTTTGGTCAGGATCACGATCCTGCCCCGCCTGAGGTCGAAAGCGCCGATCACGATCGGCGCGGTGGTATTGCCACGAATGGTCAGGGCGCCGCCCAGTTCCGCATCGATGCCGCGGCCGCGGACAAAGATGCCGTTCGGCGCATTCAGCGTTAGATCCAGGTTGATGCCCGTGCTGGTTCCGTCGCCGCCGCCCTGCGGGCCGAGCGTCTGCAAAAGCGCGCGCACATCGGCGGGGGCATTGACGTGTTTGACGTCGATCTCGGCGAGCGAGGACGGAAGCGTCGCCGGAACGGTGATATCGGCGCGGACGAGGGTGACCGCGCCACCGATCGTCAGGCCGCCGAGAAGCGGGCCGGACACGGTCAGCCCGCCATTGACCTTGGCCGTGACCAGGTCGCCATCCACGTAAACGGCATTGTCGAGGGCGATGCGAAGATCGGCGGCATAGCCGTCCCGCAGCCCGATCGTGCCCTGCACGGAGACCCGGCCGCCGGTGGAAATGGCGGCGGAGGCGGCAGACAGCGTGGCGGTATCGCGGTTGAAGGTAATGTTGGCGGTCAGATTGTTCAGCGCGAGATTGCGCCTGACATCGATCAGCCTTGCGCCGCTCGTCGTCGCCGTCCCGGTGACTGCCGGCGCCGATGCGGTTCCGCCGATCGCGACATTCACATTGCCATTGCCTTGAAGTAGAAAGCCCTGGCTTGCCAGCGGCGCGGCCGCAAGGGCGAAGGGGAGATTGCCCTGAACCCGCAGATCGAGCGGAAAGCCGCCGGCCAGTCCCACCGTTCCGCCGCCCGTCACGCTCAGTCCGCTCGCTCCGGACAGGCGGGTCTCGACCTGCAGGCGCTGCGGTGTGACGCTGCCCTCGGCAACGATATTGAAAGGCGCCAGGCCCGCGGTTCTGGTCTGGGCTACCGAGGCGCCGCTCCAGGTGAGGTCGAAGGCGCCGCCCGGACCGGAGCCTTGCAGGGAGGAGATGCGTCCGGAGATCGTGCCGGTCGCGCCGAGACCGGGTTGGAAGGCGTCGGCGAGCCGGGCCGGCAGGGCGTTGATGTCGGCGTTCAGATCCAGCTGCGGCACGTCGCCGGCGAAGGAGACACTCCCCGCCGCCGTCACCGAGAGCCCCTCCGGACCGGTCAGCGCGGTGTCGCGCAGCGTCAGCCGGCCATTCTCGAAACGGCCGGCGGTCTTCAGGTTCAGCCCGCCAATGCCGGAATCGCCCTGGCGCCGGATCACCCCTTGCGACCAGCGCAGGTCATATTCGGCGGCCGGGGCAGACAGGGTTCCGCTAACGCTCGCTGTGCCCGAGATCATGCCACCGGCCTCGATGCCGGGCAGGAAGCTGTTGGCAAGATCGGCGGGCACCGAGGATAGTTCCGCAGTCAGGTTGAGTGCGCGGTTCTCCGCCATTCCGATTGTCCCTTGCGCTTTTGCGGACAGGCCGGATGGACCGCTGAGGCTTGCCTGCTGCAGGGTGAGGACTGCATTGTCCAGCGAGCCTTTCGCCTGCACTTCAAGACCGGCGAGTCCGGCGGAAAGGGTCTGGCGCAGCTTGGCATCGCGCCAGGTGAGATCGAATTGCGTCACCGGCGCGTCCGGCGTGCCGGAGGAGGAAACCGTTCCGGAGATCATCCCGCCGGCCTGCAGGTCCGGTACAAAGGCATTGGCGAGATTGGCCGGAAGAGCGGCAATGCTGGCATTGACATTCACGAGCGGAGCCTGGTCCTGGCGCAGGCGAATATTGCCCGTGGCAGTGACCGACAGACCCGAAGGATCCGTCAGGCGTGTCTCTTCCAGCGTGACCAGCCCGTCCGCGAAACTTCCTCGCATGCGCGCCTCGATGGCCGAGGCGCCGGCCTGGCGGGTCTGCGCCGTCGAACCATCTGCCAGTTGAACATCATAGCCGACGGAGGGGGCTGCCAGCGTGCCTGTCGCGTTGATGGAACCGCGAAGCAGGCCGCGGGCATCGAGGTCCGGCCGCGCCACATTGGCGAGCGAGGCCGGCAGCTGTGCGAATTCGGCACTGATAGCGAGAGGCGCGCCTGCTGCCAGGCCGGCGGAGCCGGAGGCCGTCAGGCTGAGGCCCTGCGGTCCGGTCAGGCTGCCCCGATCGAGTGTCACGGTCTGTTCGGCAAAACGACCCTGGATCTCGGCTGAAAGGCCGGTCAGGCCTGCGGCGCGGGTCTGGGCCAGCGAACCATCGGCCCAGTTCAGCGTGAAGCCTGCCTGCGGCCGGGAAAGCGTTCCTTCGACCAGCGCCTGGCCGGACAGAACGCCCTGCGCGCCCAGATCCGCCTTGGCAATGTCGATCAGCGCCGCCGGCAGGGCATTGATCCTGGCCTCCATGCGCAGCTGCCGCTCGCCGGCCAGCGATACGGTTCCTGCCGCCTCGGCGGAAATGCCGTTCGCGCCGCTGATGCGCAGCGCATCGACAGCGATGGCATTGTCAGCGAAACCACCCTCGAGTGTTGCCGAAAGCGGGCCGATTTCGGCATCACGCGTCGGCGCGATGGATGCGTTCGTCAGCGCCAGTGAAAAGCGCGCCTGTGGTGCTGCAAAACTGCCGGTGACCTGCGCCGTGCCGCGCACATCGCCCTCGGCGGCAAGATCGGGCCGCAGGGCATTGGCGAGGCCGGCCGAAAGTTTTGAAAGATCGACGGTCAAGTCCAGCCGCCCGGGCTCCGCGAGCGTGATCGTGCCATTGGCCGTGGCGGAAACCTGGTCCTCGACATCCACCCCGGCGCTTTCCACGGTCACCGTTCCCGCCTCGAAACGTCCGCGCGCCGTGATCGTCGCGGGGGCAAGCCCAAGCGATCGCGTCTGGGCGATCGCCGCCGCATCCCAGTTCAAGCCGTAGCGAAGGCTGGGACTGGCGAGCGTGCCTTGCACCGTCACGACGCCGCCGATCGCACCGCCGGCGGCCAGTTGCGGGACAAAGCTGTTGGCAATGGTCGCAGGAAGCGCATTGATGCGGATAGCGAGGTTCAGCTGGTCGCCGGAGCCGCCCTCCATCACGATCTGGCCGCCGCCGGCGGTCAGGCGGATCGCGTTGAATTGCAGCGTATTGCCGCTGATCGCGATGCGCGCCGGCTCCGTCAGCTCAACCGGCACGCCCTGCGGCACGGCGGAGAACCGCTCGATCGTCAGCGCCATGTCGCTGGCATCGGGATTGCGGTCCAGCGTTCCTGCCAGAACCAGCGGCGCATTGGAATAGGCGGCGGAGAGATCGAAACTGGTGCGGTTGGCCTCCTGCGTCAGGCCGAGCGTCAGGCCGGACAGGGTCTGGTTGCCGATCGAGAAGGTATCGGCCTTCACCGTGCCCTGCGCCTGCAGGTTCATCACATTGGCGCTTGCAAGGTCGATAGCCGGCGCCCGCAGCGTGACGCCCTGGGCGGTCAGAGCCTGGCCGGTCGCCGTGATTTTCGAGGCCAGCACGCCACCATCATTGGCCAGCGATACCGTGCCCTGCAGGTCGCCGCTTGCCTGCTGTCCGGCAAGGGTCGCCAGAAGCGCGATGTCCGGCAGCTGGAAGTTCAATTCTCCGGCCGGCAGATAATTATCCGAAAGGCTGAGCGCGCCGCTGACCTGGTTCTCGCCGACATTCAGGTCGAGATCAGGCAGCGTGATGCGCCCGTCCTTCTGATTGATGGCCGTTTGCAGTCGAAGCGGCTTTCCGTCGATAGAGCCGGCCAGGGCGACGTTGCCGCTCAGCCCTTCCGGACCGGTTGCGCCGGTGATATCGGTGGTCACGGCCTGCAGCAGATGACCGCTCAGCCTCAGCTCGGCGGCATTGAGAACCGCCTTCAATGCAAGCGCTTCCGGCGGGCCGCTAAAGCTCATATCATAGCCGACCGGTCCCTTGGCATCCTTGCGCAAGCGACCGATATCGGCCAGTCGGCCTGCCAGTTCGCCGTCGAGCCGGCCCTTGTCGAAGATGATATTGCCGTGGCCGTCGATGAGGCTTGACTTGAGAACGACGTTTTCGAGGCTCATCCGGCCGCCGATGACGCTGTCCACATAGCCTTCCAGGCCGATCGTATCGCTGAAATAGCGCCCCGCGGCCTCGGGCAGGCCATTGGGATTGAGCGAGACGCGCACATTCCCCATCAGTGTCTGCTTGCTCTGGTTGAATGCGCCCGACACCGTGCCGGATATGTTGGCGCTTTCGAAGGTCGCGGCATCCAGGCCAATCGCCGGCATTTCCAGCCGGATCGGTGCATCGAGGCGGATCGGCCCGTCGATCAGCCTGTCGAGATTGGGTTCGTCGAAATCGGCGGTGGCAGCCGTCAGCCGCGTCCGGATGCTGCCGGCCGTGGTGACCATGTTGAGGTCTTCGCTTTCCGCCTGCAGGCGGACCTGACGGAAGGTGGCGCCGGAAGCGGAGAGGGTGCTAAGCGCCGCGGTGGCATTGAAGCGCGATGCCTCTGCCGGACCGGTGAGGGTGAAGTTCAGCTTGTCGAGCGAAATGCGGGCTGGAGCGCCGCCGAGCGGCCACTGGATCTCGACCGGACCATTGGCGGCGGCAAGGCTTCCCGTCAGGCTGTTGTCGCCGGACGGATCCACCGCCCCTGCGGCCGAGAGCTTCATCGCACCATTGGTCAGGGTGCCGTTCTTGATCTCGATGCGCCCGCTTTCGGCGACATTGGCCGTCACCATGATATCCGTGCGTTCGGCAAAGAGAGGCTTGATGGCAGGGGGCAGCAGCTCCGCCAGCTGGCCACCGCCTTCGATGTGAATGCTGTGCGCGCCTTCCGGTGTGAGTTGATGTCCGCCATCCACGCTGATCACCGGCTTGCCGGCGACGGTTCCGCGCAAGGCACCTGTCCAATTGGACAGCGGGCCGCGGCCATCCATGGCGAGAGCCACGGACGGTGCGCCCGGAAGATGCAGCAGACGGGCAAGAAGGCCGCCCTGCGGCTCGGAGACCAGGGCCTGCAGCTTCAGTTCGTTCTGGTTCGGAGCAAAGACAAGATCGGTCTTGGCGATCGCATTGGGGGCATCCTTGCGCCGCGCCGAGAGCTGCAAGGCCACACGCTCATCCGTGGCATCGGCAGAACCTTCCGCCGAAAGCTGGAACGGGCGGCCCGTGAGGTTGGCGCCGAGCTCGATATCGGGCAGCTGGAAGGAGTTGATCACCACCGCGACGGGAAGGGAAAAGCCGCTGGAGGAACCGGAGGAAGTCTGCGTCACGGGCGGTTCGACGGCAAGCGGGGCGCGGGCGATCGAAAGCTGGTCCAGCTTGATGTTGTCGGCGCGGAAAGTGCCCGTCAGAAGTGACAGGGGCGACCAGTCCACCAGGATGTTTTGTGCCCTTGCATAGACGCCTTCGGTGTCGGAAAGGGCGACCTCATCGATATGCAGATTGCCTGTCAGCAGCCCCCGCGTGCCATTGATGGCGATCTGTCGCTCGGGCGTGGACAGGAAATTGCTGAGCATGCGGCCGGCGAGCTGGCTGCCGGCCGGGACAAAGCCGAAAAACAGCACAACCGCAGTCACCACGACAAGCAGAAGCGCCACCGCGGCAACCGCAATGCGAATGATCCCTGTCGTCAGGCGGGATGAGGATGACATGAATGCGGGTTCACTCTTCTAGCAGCCGGATCTATTTATCCTGATCAACGTTACAATTCGACATCAGAATGATTGCCCGATGCCCGCATAGATACCGTATCGACTTCCCCCGTCATAGCGGTTCAGCGGCAGCGCAACATCAAGCCGCAGCGGACCAAACGGGGTGGAATAGCGCAAGCCTATGCCTGCTCCCATACGGATATCGGAGAAATCGGGCACGATTTCGTCGGAAACGGTGCCGGCGTCGAAAAAGGGCACGATTCCGATCTTTTCGGTGATCTTGAAGCGCAGTTCGGCCGAGGCGATTGCATAGGAAAGCCCGCCGGTCGCCTTGTTCTCGGCATTGTAGGGCGAGATCTCGCGGAAACCATAGCCCCGCACCGAGCCGCCGCCACCGGCGAAATAGCGCCTTGTGGTGGGTATGGCGCGCACCGTCTCAGTGCCGATGATCGTGCCGCCCGACAGAAGTCCGGCCAGCACGATGCGGTCGTCCTCGCCGAGACCGAGATAACCGGATGCCGAAGCGTCGAAGGAGGAGAAGAAGGTGCCGCCATAGGTTTCATAGCTTGGCTGCGCCTTCAGCGTCGCGCGGTAGCCTTCTGTCGGATCCAGCTTGTTGTCACGCGCATCGCGCTCGAAGGTGACGGGCAGCGACGGCGTCAGATAGGTGTTCTTGCCGAAGGCGTCCTCGGTCTTGCTCCAGCTGATGTCTATGCCGGCCGTGACGGTGTCCAGATCGCTCAGCTCATAGGAAAAGATGGTCTTGCCGGTGATCGTGTTGGCCTCATAGGCATCCGGCGTCTCGCGCTCGGCCTCCAGGCTCGCATCCAGCGTGATGCGCGGCATGAAGATGCCGGGCTTGCGGAAGAAGATGCCGGCCGAATAGTCGAATGTGGTATAGTCGGTCGTTGCCTCGATGCCGGAGACCTTGCCTTCGATGCGCAGCGACTCCGCTTCGCCGAAAAGGTTTCTGTGGCCCCAATAGCCCGACAATGCGGCGCCATCGATCGAGGAATATTCGGCGCCGAAGCCGAAATAGCGGAACTTGCCCTCGGAGACCTCGATCGTCAGCGGCAGCGATCCGTCGGGCGCCAGGGCATCGGCCTCGCGAATGGTCACGCTGGAAAATACGCCGAGCTCGCGCAGGCGCTCGCCCGCCTTTTTCAACTGCTCGGGCGAATAGCGCTCCTGCTGGTCCAGCCGCGAATAGCGACGGATGAAATCCGATTTCACCGCCTTCGAACCCGTCACGGCGACAGCGCCGATCGGCGCGATAGGGCCGCTTTCGGCCACCATGGTGATGTCGACCTGGTCTGTCGCGTGATCGGCCACGACGTCGCGGCGGGTCAGCTCGGCAAGCGGCCGGCCCTCCGCCTTCAGGTCGCGGACGATCCGCTCGCCGGCCTTGATAATGGCGACCGAACCGGCCGGCTTGCCGGATTCAAGCTCGTAATCTGCCGGGTTCAGCCGCGCTGCATCGCCCTCGAGCGTCACCTGGCCGATGGTGAAAGCCGGGCCGGGTTCGACGGTCACAGTGACCGGAACCGGCGCGCTGTGGTCGAAGACGGGGCTGGGCGGCAGTCGATCGATATCGGTGCCGGCGATGGTAATGCGCACCACGCCGCCATAGCGGGCTTCTTCGTAAAGAATGGCCACCAGTCTTTCGCGGTCTTCCCTGGCCTTGATCACCAGGCCGAGATCGCCGGAGACGGGCTGTTCCTCATCATTGACCAGCGCCGTCGCGGTTTCCAGCCGGTCCTTCAGCTCGCCTTCGGCCGCGGTCGTATCGAGGCTTGCATCATAGCGAACAGGATCGATGACATCGGCCGCCTCCTCCTCCTCGCTGCCGAAGAGGGTGATGCCGAACAGCTTCAGAGCATGGGCTTCGCGGCTGGTGGGAGGGAGAATGCAAAACGACGCGGCAAGGCAGGCGATAACGCCAAATTTTTGCAGAAGGGCAAAACCGCTCGGCTCGGGCATGTCATTGCTCGTACTCAGTGTGCCGTTACTCAGTGTGCCGTTCCCACGCTACGGCCCCTCGGCCTATTACACTTTTAGCTAATGTAAACCAGAATGCACCATCAGGGTACGGTGATTCTGGCCGGGATGCGAGAAAAGGCTCCGGCGAAACCGCCGAAGCCTTTTCTCGATCATGGACGATAAGCCCTGCTGGCTTAGCAATTGTCGATGTAGCGGCGGCCGTTACGGTCGCGATAGTAGCACTGGCCAGGCTGTTCGGCGACAGAGCCGATGAGAGCGCCGCCAACGCCGCCGACAGCCGCACCGACCGCCGCGCCACGCACATTGCCGGTCGCCAGGCCGCCGATGACAGCGCCGCTACCGGCACCGATGGCCGCGCCGCGTTCCGTCTGCGAGCAGCCGGCCATCGTCAGGCCGACGATCATGAGTACAAATGCCTTTTTCATCACTCTCTCCAGTTTCAACAGGCTTCGCCTGCAGTGAGCCGCGCAACACATGGGCTCGCGCACTCGATTAACAGCCCCGCTTGAAGGCAAGAATAAGGTCCGGGCGCGGGAAGTCCATATCTGCCGCGAGGGTTTTCGCATGATCAACCCGGTGGACCAGATGTGAAAGTGCTGCCGCGCCGAATTGTTCCATGTCACGAAACTATCTGTTGATCCCCCGCCAAAAAAGGAAAATGATGAGCACTGTGTTTGAGGAGACACGCGCCTTCCATAGGAGGGCAAACGGGAGGATCATCATGGCGAAAGTGACGTTGACGGTGAACGGCCGTCAGATGTCGGGCGAGTGCGACGACCGCACCCTGCTGGTTCATTTCATACGCGAGAAGCTGGGGCTCACCGGCACTCATGTCGGCTGCGACACCACCCAATGCGGTGCCTGCGTCATCCATATGGACGGGCACTCGGTCAAGAGCTGTTCCATCCTGGCGGTGCAGGCCTCCGGCTCCACCGTCACGACGATCGAGGGCATAGCCGCGAATGGCGAACTGCATCCGGTCCAGGCGGCGTTCAATCAGCATCATGGACTGCAATGCGGTTTCTGCACCCCCGGCATGGTCATGACTGCGCTCGACATGATCTCGCGCCATGGCGGCAGCCTCGATGAAGCTACGATTCGCCACGAGCTGGAGGGCAATATCTGTCGGTGCACCGGCTACCACAATATCGTCAAGGCGGTGCTGTCGGCCAATGAAGCGATGCATGGAGCCGCCCAGCAGGCGGCCGAATAGACAGACGCGAACAGGATGCAGCGAAGTGCGACGAGATGGCCGCTGAGCGGCCCGTCGCGTTCTCCACTCCCCTGTTCGCCATTCGCCACTCAGTATTCGCTCGTTTCGGGAGGAGATGACTATGGGCATGGAAGGCATTGGTGCGCGGGTCACGCGCAAGGAAGACAAGCGGTTCCTGACCGGCAAGGGCCGCTATACCGACGATATGATCGTGCCGGGCATGAAATTCGCCTATTTCGTCCGCAGCCCGCATGCCCATGCCAGGATCACCGGGATCGATGCCGCGACGGCAAAGACCATGCCGGGCGTGATCGATGTCTTGGAGGGCAGGCAATTGCAGGCGGATGCGATCGGCAATCTCATCTGCGGCTGGATGATCCACTCCAAGGACGGGTCGCCGATGAAGATGGGCGCTTGGCGTCCGCTCGCCGTCGATACGGTGCGGTATGTGGGCGATGCGGTTGCCATCGTCGTTGCTGATACGGCGGCGCAGGCGCGCGATGCGGCCGAGGCTGTGATCGTCGATTACGAGGAGCTGCCGGCGGTGACGACCTCGCTTGCAGCGCTTGGCGCGGGCGCGCCGCAGATCCATCCGGAAGCGCCCGGCAATCTGATCTTCGACTGGCAGATCGGCGATCCGGACGCGACGGACGCCGCCATTGCCGCGGCTGCCCATGTCACGGAAATCGAGATCCTCAACAACCGCCTGTCGCCGAACCCGATGGAGCCCCGCGCGACGCTCGGCATATACGACGCTGCCGAAGATCACTTCACCTGCTATACGACGAGCCAGAACCCGCATGTGGCGCGTCTTGTCATGAGCGCTTTCTATAATGTCGCGCCGGAAAACAAGCTGCGCGTGATCGCGCCGGATGTCGGCGGCGGCTTCGGCTCGAAAATCTATATCTATCCGGAAGAGATCGTCTGTCTCTGGGCGTCCAAGAAGACGGGCGTCCCGGTGAAATGGACATCCGACCGGACGGAAGCCTTCCTGACCGATGCGCATGGCCGCGATCACGTGTCCAAGGTCAAGATGGCGTTCGACCAGGACCACCGCATTATCGGCCTGAAGGTCGATACGATCGCCAATCTCGGCGCCTATATGTCGCTCTTCTCCTCGGCGGTGCCGACCTATCTCTACGCGACGCTTCTATCCGGCCAGTATGCCATCCCGGCAATCCACGCCAATGTCCGCACCGTCTACACCAATACGGTGCCGGTCGATGCCTATCGCGGGGCGGGGCGGCCGGAAGCCACCTATCTGCTGGAACGGACGATGGAAACGGCGGCACGCGAGCTCGGCATTTCCCCGGCGGAGCTTCGCCGCAAGAATTTCATCCGCAGCTTCCCCTATCAGACGCCGGTCATCATGAATTACGATGCCGGCGATTACGAGGCCTCGCTGAATGCCGCCATGCAGGCGGCGGATTGGCAGGGCTTTGCCGGCCGCAAGGCGGAGGCGGCACGGCGCGGAAAGCTGCGCGGCATCGGCATGAGCTGTTACATCGAGGCCTGCGGGATCGCGCCGTCGCAGGCGGTCGGTTCGCTCGGGGCCGGAGTGGGTCTCTGGGAATCGGCCGAGGTGCGGGTCAATGCGGTCGGCACGATCGAGGTGCTGACAGGCTCCCACAGCCACGGCCAGGGTCACGAGACAACCTTTGCCCAGCTGGTGGCCGACCGGCTCGGCGTTCCCATCGCCAATGTCAATATCGTCCATGGCGATACCGATAAGGTGCAGATGGGCATGGGCACCTATGGCTCGCGATCGGGAGCGGTCGGCATGTCGGCCGTGGTGAAGGCGCTCGACAAGGTGGAGATGAAGGCCAAGAAGATCGCCGCACATCTGATGGAGGCCGACGAAAGCGATGTCGTTATCGAAAATGGCGAGTTGAAGATTGCCGGCACCGACAAGACCTTGCCCTGGTTCCAGGTGGCGCTTGCGGCCTACACCGCGCACAACCTGCCGGCCGGCATGGAGCCGGGCCTGAAGGAAAGCGCCTTCTACGATCCCTCCAACTTCACCTTCCCGGCCGGCTGCTACATAGCCGAAGTCGAGATCGACCCGGAAACCGGCAAGACGGAGATCGTCCAATTCGTCGCGGCGGATGATTTCGGCAATATCATCAACCCGCTGATCGTCGAGGGCCAGGTCCATGGCGGACTGGCGCAGGGCATTGGCCAGGCGCTGCTCGAAGAGGTGCGCTATGATGAGGAGACCGGCCAGATCCTGACGGCAAGCTATATGGATTATGCCATGCCGCGTGCCGATGACCTGCCCTATTTCCAGCTGTCGCACCAGAACACTCCCTGTCCCGGCAATCCGCTCGGCATAAAGGGCTGTGGCGAGGCCGGCGCGATCGGTTCGCCGCCGGCTCTGATCAATGCGATCACGGATGCCACTGGCGTTCTGGATCTTTCCATGCCGGCGACGCCGCTGAAGGTCTGGACTGCGCTGCAGGCTGCACCCGCGCGCGTGGCGGCCGAATAGACGAAGGGGAGGAGAAGATCATGTATGAAACAAGCTATCACCGTCCGTCTTCGATCAAAGAAGCGGTCCAATTGCGGGGAGCGCATGAGGAAGGCCGATATTTGTCGGGCGGCATGACACTGATCGCCACGATGAAGCAGCGCCTGGCCGCGCCGTCCGATCTTGTCGATCTGCGCCATATCGCCGGGCTGGCGGGTATTTCGGTCGAAGGCCGTCAGGTGAGGATCGGAGCGGCGACGCCCCATGCCAGCGTGGCGGCATCCGATGCCTTGCGGGCCGTGTGCCCGGCAATCGTCAAGCTCGCCGGCATGATCGGCGATCCGCATGTCCGGCACATGGGAACGATTGGCGGGTCGGTGGCCAATAATGATCCCGCCGCGGATTACCCCGCCGCCATGCTGGCGCTCAATGCCACCATCGTCACGGATCGGCGGAGCCTGTCCGCCGACAATTTCTTCCAGGGCATGTTCGAGACGGCGCTCGATGAAACGGAAATGATTACCGAGATCCGCTTCGAAGCGCCGGACAAAGCCGGATATGCGAAATTCGCCAATCCCGCTTCCCGCTATGCGCTGACCGGGGTTTTCGTCGCCAGAGCGGGCGCTTCCGTGCGCGTCGCCGTCACCGGTGCGGGCTCCAATGGTGTCTTCCGCGTGGCCGCCCTGGAGGAGGCGCTCTCCCGTTCCTGGTCCCCCGAATCAGTGGCGGCCGTCAGCGTCGATTCGGCGGATCTGATGTCGGATATGCATGCGACGGCCGAATATCGCGCCAATCTGGTGCGGGTCATGGCCAAGCGCGCGGTCCTGGATGCCGCTTGAGGTGCAGAATCTTGGGAGGCGGCGGCGTTTGCCGCCGCTTTTTTGTCCAGGCTTGATGTAAATCAACAGTCTGTTAGAGGACCTGCCCTAATTTTAGATTGGAATTGTTCAAAGAAATGGGCCAAATGCCGCAGGTGACCGCGAATTGCATCTGCCGGGGTTGACGCCTGAGAGGCTGCGACCCAAAAAAGGGCAGGTTCTGGAGTGTAGGAATGAATTTCGAGGCATTTTTCAAAGGCGAACTGGACAGCCTTCATCAGGAAGGCCGCTATCGCGTCTTCGCCGATCTCGAGCGGCATCGTGGCAGCTTTCCGCGCGCCACGCGCCATACTCCGGATGGCCAACGCGAAGTCACCGTCTGGTGTTCCAATGATTATCTCGGCATGGGTCAGCATCCGGCCGTGATCGCTGCCATGCATGAGGCGATCGATCACTGTGGCGCGGGTGCGGGAGGCACCCGGAATATTTCTGGAACCACCCATTATCACGTTCTGCTGGAGCAGGAGCTGGCTGATCTGCACGGCAAGGATGCCGCCCTGATCTTCACCTCGGGCTATGTCTCCAACTGGGCGACGCTCGGAACACTCGGTGCGAAGATCCCCGGACTGATCATCTTCTCCGACGCCTTGAACCATGCATCGATGATCGAAGGCATCCGCTACGGCAAATGCGAGCGGGTCATCTGGAAGCACAATGATCTGGACGACCTGCGCAAGAAGCTTGCTGCGGCCGATCCCAAGGCGCCGAAGCTGATCGCTTTCGAAAGCGTCTATTCGATGGATGGCGATATCGCGCCGATCAAGGAGATCTGCGACCTCGCTGACGAATTCGGTGCCATGACCTATCTGGACGAGGTGCATGCTGTGGGCATGTACGGGCCCCGCGGCGGCGGCATCGCCGAACGTGAAGGCCTGATGGACCGCATCACGATTATCGAGGGCACGCTTGGCAAGGCCTTCGGCGTCATGGGCGGCTATATCACCGGCTCGCATGCCGTGTGCGATTTCGTCCGCTCCTTCGCCTCGGGCTTCATCTTCACGACCGCCATTCCGCCGGCCCTGGCTGCCGGCGCCGTGGCCTCCATCCGCCATCTGAAGGCGAGCCCCTTCGAGCGCGCGCGCCATCAGGATCGGGTGCGCAAGCTGCGCGCCTCGCTCGATGCCCGCGGTATTCCGCACATGCCCAATCCCAGCCATATCGTGCCGGTAATGGTCGGGGATGCTGCGAAGTGCAAGTGGATCTCGGACCTTCTGCTCGACCATTCCGATGTCTACGTGCAGCCGATCAATTACCCGACGGTGCCGCGCAAGACGGAGCGCCTGCGCATCACGCCGACGCCTCTGCATTCGGATGCCGATATCGAGCATCTGGTCGGTGCCCTGCACCAGTTGTGGTCGCGCTGCGCGCTCGCGCGCGCGGTGGCTTGAAGGCGGTCATTCGGCGGAGCATTTAGAACCGATCGTGCTTACACGGTCGGTTTTTTACTTTTTACTAAAGGTTGCTTTCGGCGCCTTCTCCCTGTCTCGATAGTTTCACCTATCGAGAACTGTTTGTTATGCCTTCACACAATTCGATAAGGCACGATCGAGCGATTGTCGTGGTCCACCGAAAGCCGGCTCCTCAACGGTGGCATAGCCCGCTGAGGACAGTTGTGACGTTCGCAGATGCGGCAGGAAATGCCGATCGGTTCGAAGGCGGCGCGATTGGCAAGGTCGAGGTCATCGGCATAGACGAAGCTGTCGGCATAGGAGATCTCGCAGCCGAGGGCGAGCGCGTAACGCGGCTGGACGGCGCGGAAGCCACCGCTGCCCTTGGTGATCTGCGTGGCAAGGCAGAGATAGCGCATGCCGTCCGGTGTTTCCGCCAATTGACGGATGATCCGTCCCGGCATTTCAAAGGCCTGATGGACATTCCAGAGGGGACAGGCGGCGCCGAACCGGGCAAATTGCAGCTTGGCGGCGCTGTGGCGCTTGGTGATGTTGCCGGCCCGGTCGACCCGCGCAAAGAAGATCGGCACGCCTTTCTGTCCGGGCCGCTGCAGCGTGCTCAGGCGGTGACACACCTGTTCCAGGCTGGCGCCGAAATGCGCCGCCAGAAGGTCCAGATCGTGACGCAGCGCCCGGGCGCGCTTCAGGAAGGTCTCGTAGGGCAGCAGAAGCGCGCCGGCGAAATAGTTCTGCAGGCCGATCCGGCAGATTTCCATGGCCTCCGCCGTGCGAAACCCCGCCTCACGGGCCAGCCGGTCAATGGTATCTGCGGCATGCAATTGCGCGATCTGCAGCGCCATCTGGAAATCCCGGGTGGCGGGCGCGGCATAGGCATTGAGCGATAGACGGCGCGATGCCGGATCAAAGCGTCGGATCAGATCATCCTGGAGGGCAGTGCGTTCCACCGCAACGCCGAAGCGCTCGAGAAGCACGCTCTGCAGGGCAGCATGATTGTCTCCGCCGCCCAGGCCAAGATCACCCGCCAGCCTTTCCGCCATGACGTCCAGATCGTGAATATAGTTGTCGACGAAGTGGAAATAGTCGCGCACTTCGTCATAGGGGGTTGCCTCCTGCAAGGCGCCGCGACCCAGGCGATCGTCCATGCTGGCCAGTTGCTCGCCGGAGCGGCGGTAGGCCTGATGCGCGGCAATCAGGGCATGGGCGAGGCCTGGCGCATTCTGGGTGACCAGTTTCAACTCCTGCAGGCTGGTGCCATTGCCGTCGAACAGCGGATCCGAAAGGGCTTCGGTGAGCGCGGAGAGCAGTCTATCGCCCTCGCCGGATGAAAGATCGGCAATGCTCATGCCGAATTTTTCCGCCAGCGCCAGAAGAACCGCTGCCGAGACGGGACGCTGATTGTTCTCAATCTGGTTCAGGTAACTCGTCGAAATGCCGAGCCGTTCGGCAAATTGGGACTGGGTCGCCTTTGCCGTTTCGCGCAGGTCACGGACCTTGCGACCGATATAGAGTTTTCCGCCCGCCATGTTTGCAACTTCGCAAATTTGTGTTTGCAGATTTATAAATTACACAGGCTCACCCATTCAACGAAAATCGATGTTTCGTGCCGCATTCGGGCGGGGTAGAAAGCAGAAGGGAAAATATCTGGGAGGCAGCATTGCGCGCAGTCTTGAGCGAAGTGGAGGCACGGCGGGCGGAAGCGCGTCTGGGTGGCGGGCAGAAGCGCATCGATGCGCAGCATGCCAAAGGCAAGCTCACGGCGCGCGAGCGCATCGAGGTGCTGCTCGATGAAGGCTCCTTCGAAGAATACGACATGTATGTCACGCATCGCTGCGTCGATTTCGGCATGGCCGAGCAGAAGGTGCCGGGCGACGGCGTGATTACCGGCTGGGGTACGATCAACGGTCGCCAGGTCTATGTGTTCTCGCAGGATTTCACCGTACTGGGCGGCTCGCTCTCCGAAACCCATGCACAGAAGATCTGCAAGATCATGGATATGGCGGTCCGGGTCGGAGCGCCGGTGATTGGCCTGAACGATTCCGGCGGCGCGCGCATCCAGGAAGGCGTCGCCTCGCTCGCCGGCTATGCGGAAGTCTTCCGCCGCAATGCCGAGGCCTCCGGCGTCGTCCCGCAGATCTCGGTGATCATGGGTCCTTGCGCCGGCGGCGCGGTCTATTCGCCGGCCATGACCGACTTCATCTTCATGGTGCGCGATTCATCCTACATGTTCGTCACCGGCCCGGATGTGGTAAAAACGGTGACGAACGAAATCGTGACGGCGGAGGAACTGGGCGGTGCCTCCACCCACACCAAAAAGTCTTCCGTTGCCGATGCGGCTTATGAAAACGATATCGAGACACTGGAGGCGGTGCGTCAGCTTTTTGATTTCCTGCCGCTCAACAATCGGGAAAAGCCGCCGGTTCGTCCGTTTTTCGATGATCCGGGACGTATCGAGATGCGGCTCGACAGCCTCATCCCGAATTCACCCACCAAGCCCTATGACATGAAGGAGCTGATCTTCGCCATTGCCGACGAAGGCGACTTCTTCGAGATCCAGGAAGCCTTTGCCCGTAATATCGTCACCGGATTCATCCGGCTGGAGGGGCAGACGGTCGGCGTCGTCGCCAACCAGCCCATGGTGCTGGCCGGCTGCCTGGATATTGACGCCTCGCGCAAGGCGGCACGCTTCGTGCGCTTTTGCGATGCCTTCTCCATTCCGCTTCTGACGCTCGTCGATGTACCGGGTTTCCTTCCCGGTGTGGCGCAGGAATATGGCGGCGTCATCAAGCACGGCGCCAAGCTACTCTTTGCCTATTCGCAAGCCACGGTGCCGATGGTGACGCTGATCACTCGCAAGGCCTATGGCGGCGCCTATGATGTCATGGCCTCAAAGCATATCGGTGCCGATGTCAACTATGCCTGGCCCAGCGCTGAAATCGCGGTGATGGGTGCCAAGGGCGCAGCCGAGATCCTGTACCGCTCCGAACTCGGACATGCCGAGAAGATCGCTCTGCGGACGAAGGAATACGAAGAGCGGTTTGCCAATCCCTTCGTGGCAGCCGAGCGCGGCTTCATCGACGAGGTGATCATGCCGCATTCGTCGCGCCGTCGCATCGCGCGGGCCTTCGCATCGCTGCGCAACAAGCAGGTGACGACGCATTGGAAAAAGCACGACACGATTCCGCTTTGATGCTCGCGCGGCGTTTTGCATCGCCTATATCTTGAGAGCAACGCCATTCCTCCAGGGCGTCCTCCTCACGAACGAAGGATCTGATTTTATGAGCGATTCCAAATTTCCGCCGGAAAACAACCTGCCCGCCGGCTACGAGCCTCCCAAGGTCTGGACCTGGGAGCCGGGGAATGGCGGCGCTTTTGCCAGCACGAACCGGCCAATCGCCGGTGCCACGCATGAAAAGGAACTGCCTGTCGGGAAGCATCCGCTGCAGCTCTACTCGCTCGGCACGCCGAACGGCCAGAAGGTCACCATCCTCCTGGAAGAACTGCTGGAGGCCGGTCATAGAGGCGCTGATTATGATGCCTGGCTCATCAATATCGGCCAGGGCGACCAGTTCGGCTCCGGCTTTGTCGGCGTCAATCCGAACTCCAAGATCCCGGCACTGATGGATCATCAGCCCAAGGGCGGCGGCGAGCCCGTGCGCCTGTTCGAATCCGGCTCCATTCTCGTCTATCTGGCGGAGAAATTCGGCGCATTCCTCGAAACCGATCTTCGCGCCCGCGCCGAGGCCATGAACTGGCTGTTCTGGCAGATGGGATCGGCACCCTTTGTCGGGGGCGGTTTCGGCCATTTCTATACCTATGCGCCAATGAAGATCCAGTATGCCATCGATCGCTATGCCATGGAGGCCAAACGCCAGCTGGACGTGCTGAACCGCCAACTGGCGGATCATGAATTCGTGGCCGGCGCCGCCTATTCGATCGCCGACATGGCCATCTGGCCTTGGTATGGCCGGCTGGCGCTCGACCAGTCCTATCCAAATGCGGGCGATTTCCTCAGCACCGGCGATTACCAGCACGTGGTGCGCTGGGCGCGGCAATTGGCGGAGCGTCCGGCGGTCAAGCGCGGCGGTATCGTCAACAAGGCGTCCGGCGATCCCGGTACTTTCCTGCCGGAACGTCACGCCGCATCCGATTTCGACGGGCTGACGATCTGAGGACGATCCGAGACTGCACTCCACCTGCCTCTTCCGCTTCCTGGAAGAGGCAGTCCGATCCGACAGAAAGCATGCACTGGAGACTGCCATGGCCAATTTGCCCGAAATGACGAAACATCGAGGTTTTCCAGGCGGCATGCCGGGCACAGGCGTGCAGTTCACCATCAGGCGGGCCAATCCGCGCGGTGTCACGCCATTGAAGGCGCTTCCCCGCAAAGCAAGGCCCGGCACCAAGGAACATCGCATCGACGCGGCCTTCCTGCATGCGCTCTGGCATCATTTCGGCGCGGAACCCTTCGAGCGCGGCAATCTGGATGCCGCTCGCCTCAGCCTGCTCTTCGGACGCGAAGTGGTGGCGGTGGAAAAGGATTTCGATCCGCTGTCCTACGAGGCGCTGCTGCAGATCAACGAACGCCTGGCGCGGCAGAATTTCCCCGAATCCTTCGAAGACGTGTTTGAGGTTTGAAAATGGCGTTGACCAAGATCCTGATTGCCAATCGCGGTGAGATCGCCTGCCGCGTCATCCGCACCGCAAAGAAAATGGGGATCAAGACGGTCGCCGTCTATTCCGATGCCGATGCCAATGCCCTGCATGTGCGCGAAGCCGATGAGGCGGTGCATATTGGGCCGGCCCCTTCGTCGCAATCCTATATCGTCATTGACAGGATCCTCGACGCCATCCGCCAGACCGGTGCCGATGCCGTGCATCCGGGCTACGGCTTCCTGTCTGAAAACCCGTTATTCGCCGAAGCGCTGGACAAGGCCGGTGTGACCTTTATCGGGCCGCCTGTCGGTGCCATCCAGGCCATGGGCGACAAGATCACCTCCAAGAAGATCGCCGCGGAAGCGGGCGTCTCCACCGTTCCCGGGCATATGGGGCTGATCGAGGATGCGGAAGAGGCAGTCCAGATTTCCGCGTCCATTGGCTATCCGGTCATGATCAAGGCCTCGGCCGGTGGCGGGGGCAAGGGCATGCGCATTGCCTGGGGCGATGAACAGGCACGCGAAGGTTTCCAGTCCTCGAAGAACGAGGCGAAGAGCGCATTCGGGGACGATCGGATCTTCATCGAGAAATTCGTGACTGAGCCCCGGCACATCGAGATCCAGGTGCTGGGCGACAAGCATGGCAACTGCCTTTATCTGGGGGAACGCGAGTGTTCCATCCAGCGGCGCAACCAGAAGGTCATCGAAGAAGCCCCGTCGCCCTTCCTGACGCCGGAAACGCGGCGCGCCATGGGTGAGCAGGCTGTGGCACTGGCGAAGGCTGTGGGCTACCACTCCGCCGGCACGGTGGAATTCATCGTCGACGGCAAGGCCAACAAGTTCTATTTTCTCGAAATGAATACCCGCCTGCAGGTCGAGCATCCGGTGACGGAGCTGGTGACCGGGATCGACCTCGTGGAGCAGATGATCCGCGTCGCAGCCGGCGAAACGCTTTCGTTCACGCAGGAGCAGGTGCGGCTCGATGGCTGGGCGATCGAAAGCCGCCTCTATGCCGAAGATCCCTTCCGCAACTTCCTGCCCTCGATCGGACGGCTCAGCCGCTATCGCCCACCCGTCGAAGGCAAGCAGCCGGACGGCACAGTCGTCCGCAATGATACCGGCGTCTATGAGGGCGGCGAGATCTCCATGTATTACGATCCGATGATCGCCAAGCTGTGCACCTGGGGCGAGACGCGCGAGGTGGCGATCGACGCCATGGCCGCGGCACTGAATGATTTCGAGGTGGAGGGCATTGGCCACAACCTGCCCTTCCTCTCGGCCGTCATGGGGCAGGAGCGCTTTCGTGCTGGCCGGCTGACCACCGCCTATATCGCGGAAGAATTTCCGGATGGATTTACCGGTGTCGCGCCGGATGCCGAAGCGTCGCGCAAGCTTGCCGCCGTGGCGGCGATCGTCCAGCGCCGCGTGCAGGCACGGGCAGCCCGGATTTCCGGCACCATCGGCAATCACGCCCGTGTGGTCGGCACGAATTGGGTCGTTCAGATGGGCGAGGCGAAGCATGCTGTCTCGCTGTCCGGCCCTGCGGATGCCGAGCGCGTCGAATTCCTTGATGACGGTAAGGCGATCACCGTGGAAAGCGCATGGCAGCCGGGCGATACCCATGCGCATGTGCTGCTGAACGGCGAAAAGCTTGGCGTAAAGGTGGAGCTTGTCGGTTCGGCAATCCGGCTTCGCGCCAATGGCATGGATGTCTCTGCCCGCGTGCGCTCGTCCCGGGTGGCGGAGCTTGCCCGGCTAATGCCGGTGAAGCTTCCGCCGGACACGTCGAGAATGCTGCTCTGCCCCATGCCGGGGGTCATCACCGGCGTGGCGGTCAAGGCCGGAGACAGTGTGGAAGCCGGCCAGACGCTGGCAACCGTCGAGGCCATGAAGATGGAGAACGTGCTGAAGGCGGAGCGCAAGGGCGTGGTCAAACGCGTCGCGGCGAGTGCCGGCCAGAGTCTTGCGGTGGACGAGCTGATCATGGAGTTCGAGTGATGCGGAATGCGGGAGCGGTCCGGCAATCAGGCGTTCATCGTCGGCTTGTTCAGCCGCTCCAGCATATGGCGGCGGTGGTCCTGGCCGCCGAAGAAGACAGCGAGGACGTTGACGACGCGGTTTTGCTCATCGATCCAGAAATAGAAGATCGCCCGGTCTTTTGTGATATGCCGCAGACCCGGGCGAAGGTCGCTGTTGAGTGTGCCTCGATGAGGATGGAAAGCGAGCTTTTCCACATCTCGAGCAACATCGTTCACCCGGTTGGTCGCACGATCATAGGCTTCCTCGATGGAATCGCCTGTCCCGAGATAGACTGCGAACAGATGGTCAAAGAGTTGATCGAAATCGGCGCTGACCGCCGCCGCAAGATTGATTTTATAAACCAAGAGCGGCCTTCTTTCGGGCAAGCATCTCGCGGATCTGTTGCTTGCTTTCCTCCATTGTCAGGAAGGGGCCCTTGGCCCGCTCGTCGAGCAGAGCCCGCAAAGCCGCAAGCTCCGCCTCTTTCATCTCGGTCTGCTCGCGCAGCAGTTCCAGACCCTGCTGCACCACGGCGCTTACGCTGGAATAGCGGCCTTCCTCAACCAGTCGGCGGGCGAAGGCGTCCTGCTGATCGGAGATTGAGACGGATGTTTTCACGGTCATGGAAGCTCTCTCCTACACTCCGCTTAATGGTACTACCTGGTAGTACCGGCGTCAATTCGGAACTGGCCCGGCCGCGACGGACGAGGGATCAGGTCAAGCGGGTGTCGTCCATCGCCGAGTGATCGGGATACGGGCATGAAATGCTGAAATGGAGACTGGAAGATGCGATATAGATTTCAATTCGGCGCATCCTTTCAGTGCCCTACCGACTGAACGTTAGAGTGAACCGAGGAGAGAGCAGATGTCGGAGAAGATCAGCAAGACCGATGGGCAGGATTGGCACGCGCTGGCTGAAAAGGAGCTGAAGTCCTCGCCGGAGAAACTGGTGTGGAACACGCCCGAGGGCATCCCGGTCAAGCCGCTCTACACGGCGGACGATCTCTACGGGATCGATCATCTCGACAGCCTGCCGGGCTTCAAGCCCTATGTGCGGGGACCGCGCGCCACCATGTATGCCGGACGGCCCTGGACGATCCGGCAATATGCCGGATTTTCGACGGCAGAGGAAAGCAATGCCTTCTATCGCAAGGCGCTTGCCGCCGGCCAGCAAGGCGTATCGGTGGCCTTCGATCTGGCCACGCATCGCGGCTATGATTCCGATCATCCGAGGGTCGTCGGCGATGTCGGCAAGGCGGGCGTCGCCATAGACAGCGTCGAAGATATGAAGATCCTGTTCAGCGGCATCCCTCTGCAGGATGTTTCCGTCTCGATGACGATGAACGGTGCGGTCATTCCGATCCTGGCCAATTTCATCGTGACGGGGGAAGAGCAGGGTGTATCGCGCGATCAGCTGTCCGGCACCATACAGAATGATATTCTGAAGGAGTTCATGGTCCGCAATACCTATATCTACCCGCCGGAACCATCGATGCGCATCATTGCGGATATCATCGCCTATACGGCCCGCGAGATGCCGCGCTTCAACTCCATCTCGATCTCCGGTTATCACATGCAGGAGGCCGGCGCGACGCTGGTGCAGGAGCTGGCCTTCACCCTTGCCGACGGTCGGGAATATGTGCGCGCTGCCCTGGCGCGCGGCTTGAGCGTCGATGAATTCGCCGGGCGGCTGTCCTTCTTCTTTGCCATCGGCATGAATTTCTTCATGGAGGCGGCCAAGCTGCGCGCCGCGCGCCTGCTTTGGTCGAGGATCATGGAGGAGTTCGAGCCGAAAAAGCCGGGCTCTTCGATGCTGCGCACGCACTGTCAGACATCCGGCGTCTCGCTGCAGGAGCAGGATCCCTACAACAATGTCGTCCGCACAGCCTATGAAGCGCTTTCTGCGGTGCTGGGCGGCACACAATCCCTTCATACCAATGCGCTGGATGAGGCGATCGCACTCCCGACCGAATTTGCAGCCCGCATTGCCCGCAATACCCAATTGATCCTGCAGCACGAGACGGGCGTCACCAAGGTCGTCGATCCGCTGGCCGGTTCCTATTATGTCGAATCTCTGACCAAGGAACTGGCCGACAAGGCCTGGGCCCTGATCGAGGAGGTGGAATCGCTTGGCGGTATGACCAAGGCCGTGGCTGACGGCTTGCCGAAGCGGCTGATCGAGGAGGCGGCGACACGGCGTCAGGCGCGGGTCGATCGCGGCGAGGAGATCATCGTCGGGGTCAACAAATATCGCCTCGAGAATGAAGAGCCGATCGATATTCTCGACATCGACAATACGGCCGTGCGCAACTCGCAGATCAAGCGGCTGGAGCAGATCCGGCGGCAGCGCGATCCCAAACGGGTAGCCGAGGCTCTTGCTCTGCTCGAAGAGGTGGCGGAAAGCGGAGAGGGCAATCTGTTGGCCGCTGCGGTGGAGGCTGCCCGCGCGCGTGCCACCGTCGGGGAGATATCCGATGCCATGCGCCAGGCCTTCGGTGATCACAGTGCCGTGCCGGAGGTCGTTTCCGACATATACGGCTCGGCCTATGCGGATGATCCCGAATATCAGACTTTGACGGGACGGCTGTCAGCCTTTGCGCAGGCCACGGGAATCAAGCCGAAAATGCTGGTCGCCAAGCTCGGCCAGGACGGCCATGATCGCGGCGCCAAGGTGATCGCCTCGGCTTTCGGCGATATCGGCTTTCAGGTGATTGCGGGCCCGCTGTTTCAGACGCCGGAGGAGGCGGCAGAGCTCGCCGTCGCGCAAAAGGTGCAGGTGGTCGGCATGTCGTCGCTTGCCGCCGGCCACAAGACACTCGCCCCGCAACTTGTCGAGGCTTTGAAGCGGCAGGGCGCCGAAGAGGTGATTGTGGTGGTGGGTGGCGTCATCCCGCGCCAGGATTACCAGTTCCTGCTCGATTGCGGTGTCGCCGCCGTCTTCGGACCCGGTACCAACGTGCTCGATGCGGCACGCGCCATTCTCGACCTGATGGAGGGTCGCCGCAGGAATGCGTAAGGGTTGCCTGGCCTTTGCTGAATGCGCCTCAACCGAGATGCGCCCTGGCCCGGTGTCGTGCCTCGAGATCGGCGGCGAATACATCCTCCATATGCGAGGCAGGCGGAAGATGGGCCAATTCGTCCATCACCGCCTCGGTAATCTCGGCCATGGTCAGGAAGCCTGTCTCGCCGGCAATGAAGGCCTCGAGCGCCACTTCCTTGGCGGCGTTGAGCACCGCGCCCTGCACCCCGCCGCGGTCCATGGCAAGCCGCGCCAGCCGGAGCGCCGGAAAGCGGTCCTCGTCGGGTGCCTCGAAATCCAGCCGGGCCAGCTTTGCGAAATCCAGCCGCTCGATCGGCAGATGGCCGCGGCGCGGAAACTGGAGCGCATAGCCGATCGCATGGCGCATGTCAGGGCTGCCGAGCTGGGCCAGAACCGAGCCATCGGCATATCCCACCATAGAGTGGATGATGGATTGCGGATGAACGATCACTTCCACCTCATCCGGCGAAAGGCCGAACAAGTGCCGGGCTTCCATCATTTCCAGCGCCTTGTTGAACATCGAGGCACTGTCGATGGAGATTTTCAGCCCCATTGACCAATTGGGGTGGGCGCGGGCCGTCTCCAGCGTGACATCCGCCATCTGCTCACGGGAGAAGGTCCGGAACGGGCCGCCGGATGCCGTCAGGATGACCCTTTCCACGGCGTGGCGCTGGTTTTCCTCCAGCACCTGAAAGATGGCATTGTGTTCGCTGTCGACCGGGAGAAGGCGGCCGCCGCCGGCTTTCACGGCGCCGACGAAGAGTTCGCCGGCTGCAACAAGACATTCCTTGTTGGCAAGTGCGATATCGGCACCTCTGCGTGCGGCCGCAAGCGTCGGCGCAAGCCCGGCAGTGCCGACGATGGCGGCCATCACCAGATCGGCCTCCATGCTCGCTGCCTCCAGAAGCCCGCTCTGGCCCGCGGCGGCTTCGATCCCGCTGCCGGACAGGAGATCGCGCAGGGCGACATATTGGCTCTCATCGGCGGTCACCGCCAGTCGGGCGCCAACGGTTCTCGCCTGTTCTGCCAGAAGCTCGATATTGCTGGCGCCGGTCAGTGCGACGATATCGAAGGCATCGCGGCCTCCCAGATGGGCCACGACATCCAGCGTATTGGTGCCGATGGAGCCGGTGGAGCCGAGAATGGAAATGCTACGCTTGGAACCTGTCATGCCTGGAATGTCCGCGTTGGTCACCGCTCGTTTACAGGGGGCGGGCCGGGGTCACAAGGGCGGATGCGCCGCATTGAATTTCACACCCGCCAATGCCAGATGCGCTAGGGTCTGTTGACATTCAGGGTTTGGAACGTGGTTTGCGAGAAAATAGCCCAGTTTCAGGAGCGAAGCCGCAGGAAGGGTCAACCCCTTTCAAGGCTTCGCGACGCCGAAATGGGCTATTTTCTCCAAATCCTGCGGACGCGTCGGATTTGCCCGCTGAATGCGTTGAAAATGCTCGTGATACATTTGGGTATCCCTTGCGCTTTTCGCCTGTTCAGCAACCAAATCCGAAACGCGCCACGTCCGAAACCTGATTGTCAACAGACCCTAGACTGCTCATAACGGTGGACGGCTGGAGACGAGATCATGGCGAAAGCGGAGTTGACAACGACCTGTGCCATTGCCGGCGGCGGTCCGGCCGGCATGATGCTGGGCCTGCTTCTGGCCCGCGCCGGCATTGATGTGACGGTGATCGAGAAGCATGAGGATTTCCTGCGCGATTTCCGCGGCGATACAATTCATCCTTCGACGCTCGAAGTGATCCATGAACTGGGGCTGGAGGATCGTTTCCTGCAGCTGCCCCATACCCGCGCCCACCGGCTTTCGGCAGAGATCGGCGGCAAGACCATCACCATGGCCGATTTCTCGCGGCTGCCGGTGCGCAACCGTTTCATCGCCTTCATGCCGCAATGGGATTTTCTGAGCTTTCTCTCCCAGGAGGCCGCCGCCTATCCGAATTTCCGACTGATGATGGCCAGCGAAGTGGTGGACGTGCTGGACGAGGGTGGCCGGGTCTGCGGCGTGCGGCTGCAGACGCCCGACGGGTTGCAGACATTACGGTCCACTCTGCTCGTCGCTGCGGACGGCCGGCACTCCGTCGTGCGGCAAAAGGCCGGGCTGGCGGTCGAGACATTTGGTGAGCCGAGCGAAGTCGTCTGGATGAAGCTGTCGAAACAGCCGGGCGATCCGGCGGAAACCATGGGACATGCCGGGCCGCGCCAGGGTTTCGTGCTGATCGATCGCGGCGATTATTGGCAATGCGGCTTCATCGTTCGCCGCGGCACTTTTGCGGATATCCGCTCCGGCGACCTGCAAGCCTTTCGCGATCAGGTCCGAGAGGTCTCGCCGCTTCCCGCGGAGCGCATGGAAGAGATCAGGAGCTTCGACGATGTCAGCCTCCTGCAGGTGCGCATCGACCGCTTGAAGCGCTGGTGGAAGCCCGGCCTTCTGGCTATTGGCGATGCGGCGCATGCCATGTCGCCGATCGGCGGCGTGGGCGTCAATCTGGCCATTCAGGATGCCGTGGCCGCCGGCAATATTTTGACACTGCCGCTGATGGAGAACCGCTTGACCGATGCGCATCTGGCGGCCGTCGAGAAGCGGCGGGATTTCCCCACCCGCGCCACGCAGCGGCTGCAATTGATGATGCGCTCGAGCCGCCGCAAGGATCGGGCGGACGAGGAGAGGCAGAAGGGACCGCCCGCCTTCCTGCGCGGCATTGCCTGCGTGCCGGCCCTTTCCCATCTGGCGGGGCGGCTGATGGGGCTTGGCTTCCGCATGGAACATGTCAGGCCGCCAAGGCCCGAATGACCGCTTGGCGCGCCGCTGTGAAGCCCTTGTTCTTTTCGCGAAAGGGTTGCGACGCAGATCGGAACGCATGCGCCGCCATGCTGCAACCGGATCTGGCGCTTCGCGGGATGGTTGTAGATTATGGTTGTTTATCAGGTCCTTAGAACGTGTCCGGGTCCGGTGCGACCTGTGCAAACATCGTGTCC
The DNA here is from genome assembly GCF_030435705.1 of Rhizobium sp. SSA_523. Taxonomy (NCBI): domain Bacteria; kingdom Pseudomonadati; phylum Pseudomonadota; class Alphaproteobacteria; order Hyphomicrobiales; family Rhizobiaceae; genus Affinirhizobium; species Affinirhizobium gouqiense. The sequence continues at coordinate 2,411,303 of NZ_CP129382.1, read as the reverse complement.
AGGCAGTTGACATCAACTTTTTAGAAGCTACTGATCTTCGCGATCTGGGTGCGAGGCTGGACGATTGGGAGCCGGTGCAAGGCATCCGCGCTGTGAAGAGGAAGGGCAGCTGACGATGGTTCCTGCAGAGGCGGTTCGCGTTCGCAATCTTGTCGCTTCCTGCGGCTGGCGGGAAGCCTTGGAAATCCCGAAGGCTCTGTTCGGCTATGTGGAATCGGTTCTGGACGCTGCCGAACCCGGTGTCTATCTTATCGATCTGCTGCCGCCGCTAACCTCATCCATGCATGCCTTCCTGGCCGGCATCGGCGCTTTCACGCAGTCGCCGGTTCAAGAGAGCGAGATCGCGCAACGCCGCGTCCGCCTGCTGGAATATCTCGATGCCTTCATCGACGAGGCGCGGCTGCATCAGCGCAGCGTCGATTTCGTTCATACAATGAAGGCAGGCCAGCGCAAATCTTTCTGACGCCAAAGATCCTCCGGTCGACGAGCCTGCTCCGGCCGCCAACCGTCCTCTGGTCAAGTCGCCGGGCCCATCCCATATGCGAGGCAACTGCCGCAACGGTAGAAAGGCTCGAATAGAGCATTTCCGGTGATCACATGAAATGCTCTATCTCTTTGTTTTTCGCAGTCCGGACGCAAAACCGCTGACGCAGTTTTGCTGGACCTGCTCTAGGGAGACGATCGACACGTGACGATCAACAGTCAGCAAGGGCTTGCCGAAGTTCTCATGGCGATTTCCGATCGCTTCGCAACGGAACGAGCCACGATGGGCAATCTCCTGGCTGTCCTGGGAGAGCAGGCGACGGCGCTGGTCCTGCTGATCTTTGCCATACCGGCCATTATCCCGACCCCTGGCATCCCCGCTGGCATGGTGTTCGGCACAGCGCTTGTGTTGCTGGCTGCGCAATTGGTGATCGGTGCGGACCGGTTCTGGCTGCCGGAAAGGCTGGCGCGGGTCGAGGTGCCGCACCGTCTCCTGGTGTCGATGGCGGTTCGGCTGGGTCCCAAGCTGCAATGGCTGGAGACATGGCTTCGACCGCGCTGGACAGCGCTGAGCGGGCGCGCGGCGCTGCGGCCGCTGGGGCTCGTCATCGTCATCATGGGATTGGTGATCGCGCTTCCCATTCCGTTCGGCAATGTGTTGCCGGGCCTTGCGGTCTTTTTCATTGCCCTTGGGCTTGCACAGCGCGACGGGCTTGCGATCGGGCTTGGCCTGGTCTTCGGCCTTGCAGCGCTGCTGTTCACCGCTTTCATCCTGCTGGGGGGATGGTGGATTATCAGCGGCTGGCTTGGCTGGTCACAGCCCGCGGCTTCGGTGCCGGCCTCCTGATCCCGGCAGTGCCGGCATGCTCTCCTGCGCTTCCACGCGCCTTCTGCATGGAACGCTGCCCGGGTCGAGGGCGTAGTAGAGGAAGCGGGACATGCGCTATGCCGCAGTGTCTCAGAGAAACGGCCCTGGAAGGATCGCTTGATGACTGTCGTGCTTGCCACCGTATGCGAAGATGGCGTGGTCCTTGGATCGGACTCCCAGATTACCGACAAGGGGCGTGGCATGACCTATCCGGCCGAAAAGCTGCACCCCCTGGGTGAGACGGCAGCCTGGGGCGGCAGTGGCGCGCGGGCGGTGCTGACGGATGTCCAACGCTGCTTCAATGAAAACAGCGCCGCAATCCTGCAGGCGCCGGATATCGGGCGGGCATTGCAGGGGCAGGTCTTGCCGATCCTTCGCCATCACTACGATACGTTCATTCCCGATGTGCCGGGGGAGGAGGGCGGCGGCACGCCATCGGCCTATGTCATGGCCGCCGGCTGGCGGGATGGCGAGCCCTGGATCCTCGAAATCACGCCGTCCGGCATGATCGGCCATTATGCCGATATCGGATTTCACGCCATCGGCAGCGGTGCCGCCATGGCCCAGCAGGCCGGCTCTTTGCTCTCCCACTTCCGCCTGGCCAAGCGTTCAATGCGCTTCGGTTGCGCGGCGGTCTTGCGCGTCCTTCAATCGCTCGATCTCACCTCTGCCAGCGTCGGCAGGCCGTTCAGCCTGTGCCGGATCGGCGAGGAGGGTGCCCATCATTTCAGCGATGAGGAGATCGAGGAAACTGCCGAAGTGGTGCGCCGATGGGAGGAGTCGGAACAGGCGGTGATCTCCAAATTGTTCAAGTGAAGCCACAGGCGTTTGTCGCGGTTATAGTCCGACAGGACTGGTTCCGGCTTCGCTGCCCGGAAAGGGAACAGGCATCCCGCTTCAAGCGAAGGCCCGAGCCAGGTCCAGGATCGTTGCGCCAGCAAAGCGGGTACGAAGCGTAGTTTCGGCATCCGCCATGGCCTGTTCGAGAAACAGGTTGACCCTGCGCTCGACGGGGCATTCACTATGATCCTTGGAGAGGCCGATCGAGAAGGCGGAACCGGTCTGCAAGGCGTCATGGACCTGTTCGACCGTGATCTGATCCGCTTGCCGGGCGAACCGCCAGCCACCGCTGCGCCCTCCCGCCGAAGCGACGATGCCGTGCTCCTTGAGGGCCGCCATTGTCCGGCGCACCACGACCGGGTTGGTGTTCAGCATCTTCGCGATCGTCTCCGAGGTCTCGCTCCCACCGAGAAGGTGCATGTGGACGAGAACGTGGAGCATGCGGGAGAGACGGGTGTCGGCCATTGTGTAACTTATCATGTTTCGGAAACTTGACGAGAGGATATCCGTAACATAAAATGTTGCGGAACAACAGGAGCTCATCATGTCGTCCCGCAAGCTGAACGCCAATGGTCTCGCAATGCATATCGAGGAACAGGGGGATGGCCCTCTTGTTCTCCTGATCCACGGATTTCCGGAGACCGCCTATGCGTGGAGGCATCAGCTTGCTGCGCTTGCCGCGTCTGGCTTTCACGCCGTTGCGCCTGATATGCGCGGTTACGGGGAGACGCAGAGCCCGAGTGACAGTGCCCGGTATTCGACCTTTGATCTGGTGGGCGACCTTGTCGGCCTGCTGGATGCGCTGAACCGCGACAAGGCCATCATCGTCGGCAATGACTGGGGCAGCACGATTGCATGGCAGGCAGCACTGATGAGGCCTGACAAGGTCAGAGGCGTCGTCGCGATTGGCGTTCCGATGATGGGGGCACCTCCCGCCCCACCGACAAGCCTCTTTCCGCAGACCGATGAGGCACTGTCTTATATCCTTTACTTTCAGGAGCCGGGCGTGGCGGAGGCCGAACTGGAACGGGATGTCGCGGCCACGCTCCGCAAAATCCTCTTTTCGGCATCGCGGCAGGCAGGACCGAGACGAGAGGGCGACGGCACGCCAAATCCGTTTGGCATGGTGTCGCGCCAGCACGGTCTCCTTGCGCCACTTGCGGATCCGACAACCCTGCCGGATTGGTTGAGCGAGGCGGATCTTGCTCACTTTTCAGCCAGTTTTCGACGAAGCGGTTTCAGGGGTGGGCTGAACTACTATCGCAACCTCGACGCCAATTGGCAGCTTCAGCGATCGCTCCTCGGCAGGATGGTCGAGGTGCCTGCGCTCTACATGGTCGGCGAGCAGGATGCAGGGCTGAGCATTCCGGGCATGCGGCAGATCATCGACGCCATGCCGGCCTTGGTGCCCCATCTCAGGCGGAGCCTGACCATCCCGGATTGCGGGCATTGGGCACCACAGGAGAAGCCGCGGGAGGTCAGCGAGGCCATCATCGCCTTTGCGCGGTCGCTGCAAGATCCTTGAGGGCAAACCATGCGGAAGCTTGTGCGTGTCGCGGTCAAAAGCGCCGGTTGAAGGTGCCAATCGAAGGTGCCGGCCCCGCGAGGGCTTGGCCTGGACGAGGCTGTTACCTCTGTCTTCGGTACGAAGTGTTACCTATCTGTCCGGGCCGGACAAGCGGAGAGTGGCGTCCACGAGAGGATTCGAACCTCCGACCCCAGGATTAGGAATCCTGTGCTCTATCCTGCTGAGCTACGTGGACAGCCCCATCACTTCCGTGATGGTTCGCTACATATCGCAGCCGGGCGTCCGGGACAAGCCTGCACCTGATCTGCATTGAGCAGGCAGGTGGCTGCTCTTTATCTCGCAGCAGGTTCAGTCGCTGAGCCGCTGCTCCGCCAGTCTCACCCAATAGGAGATGCCATAGGCCAGCGCCTCGTCATTGAAGTCATAGGCGGGGTTGTGAAGCGCTGCGGTGTCGCCGTTTCCGATCATGATATAGGCGCCGGGACGCGCCTGGAGCATGAAGGCGAAATCCTCGCCGGCCATGCTTGCATCGACATCCGTATTGACCTGTCTCTCGCCGACAATGTCCATCGCGGCACGCGCTGCATGCAGCGTTTCCTCCGGATGGTTGACGGTGACCGGGCAGGCGCGCTCGTACTCCACTTCGGCACGCGCGTCATGCGCCGCTGCGATGCCCTCGGCGATCTGGCGGATGCGCGCTTCGGCAAGATCGCGGACATTCTCGTCCAGGCTGCGAACCGTTCCGGTCAGGAAAGCCTCTTCGGGAATGATATTGTGCGTGGTGCCGGCGTGGAACTGGGTGATCGAGACAACGACGGACCGCAAGGGATTGGCATTGCGCGCCGCGATCATCTGCAGCCCGTTGACGATCTGCGCGCCGATGACGATCGGGTCCGCCGTGCGGTGCGGCTCGGCGGCATGTCCACCGCGGCCGGCAATCTTGATCGTGAACTTGTCCGGCGCCGCCATGATGCCGCCCTTGCGGATGGCGAAGGTCCCGAGCGGCATGCCCGGCATATTGTGCATGCCATAGACTTCCTGAATGCCGAAGCGGTCCATCAGCCCGTCTTCGACCATGGCAAGCGCGCCCCTGCCACCTTCCTCGGCCGGCTGGAAGATCACCGCGACGCTTCCGTTGAAATTGCGCGTCTCCGCCAGATGCCTGGCGGCACCCAGCAGCATGGCCGTGTGCCCATCATGGCCGCAGGCATGCATCTTGCCCGGTATGCGGGATGCCCAGGGCCTGCCGGAAATCTCCTCCAGCGGCAGGGCATCCATATCGGCGCGCAATCCGACGACCCTTTCGCTTTCGCCCTTGCCGCGGATGATGCCGACGACACCTGTGCGTCCGAGACCGGTGACCACCTCATCGACACCGAAAGCGCGCAGCTTGTCCGCCACGAAGGCAGCAGTCTCATCCACGTCGTAGAGAAGCTCGGGCCGTTCATGAAGATGGCGCCGCCACTCCGTGACCTCTTTCTGGAGTTCGGCAGCTCTGTTCAAGATCGGCATGGGACATCCTGTCATCATTTACGGCTATGGTTGACGGCTCAAAGCCGGCCAACGCAAGAGGGAAGATATTGCGCCGCAGAATTGACGGAATCAATGATGTTTGCCATTCCTTCGTCACAAGCGCGACTTAGAGCGGGAGTTCGACCTGATGGGACCGATCGGTTCCTGTCCGGTCAGTTTCACTTTAAGCGCCGCTGGCACACTCCCCGCAGCTGAACGAGGCCTGCCTTTGCTCGACCGGATGATCCGACTGACTGCCAAGACTTTGCTGGCCGCTGCGGTCAGCTTGACGGCCCTGACCGGCCCCTATGCCTCCGACGCTCTCGCCAATCCGAAAATGGTCGTCGATGTGCGTTCCGGCCGGGTTCTGGCGCATCAGGAAGCGTTTCGCCGCTGGTATCCGGCATCGCTGACCAAGCTGATGACGGTCTATGTTACCTTCAAGGCGATCAAGAGCGGCAAGGTCAGCCTCGACACGCCGGTCGTGATGAGCCGCAATGCCGTGGACCAGCCGGCCAGCAAGATGTATGTCAAGCCCGGCGCATCCATGACGCTCGATGCGGCACTGAAGATCCTGATGGTGAAATCGGCCAATGACGTCGCCGTGGCGGTTGCGGAAACGGTGGGCGGTTCGGCCGAGAATTTCGTCTCGATGATGAACATCCAGGCGGCAGAGCTCGGGATGACATCGACGCGCTTCATCAATCCGCATGGCCTGCCCGGCAAGGGCCAGTATACCACTGCCCGCGATCTGGCGATCCTCGCCGTTCAGCTGCGCCGGGAATATGCCGATTATGCGGGCTATTTTGCCCTCGAAGGCGTGTCCACCGGCACGAAGGACTACCCGAACTACAATATGCTGATCGGCCGTTTCGATGGTGCCGACGGCATGAAGACGGGTTTCATCTGCGCCTCCGGTTTCAACCAGGTCTCTTCGGCGACCCGCAATGGACGAACGCTCGTTTCGGTTGTGCTGGGCGCCGACAGTCTTGCCGGCCGCGCCGATGAATCGGCCGATCTGCTGCAAAAGGCCTTCGGCCTGCCGCAGGGTACGGGCGATCTTCTGGGTTATCTTCAGCCCTATGGCCCGGACCAGACGGGGGTGGTGGATGTCAGTGCCGAAATCTGTAATCCCAAGGCGGCCAAGATCCGTAGCGAAGGGCGCGACGACGAAGGCCGGATGATCGTGCAGTCGCCTTACATCAAGGAGATGGCGCGTCCGCCGCGCTTCAGCCTCGCCGCCATTCTTCCGCCTCCGACGCCCGCAAAGGGCGAAATCGCCAATATCCCGGTCCCCATTCCCCGGCCGGCCTCCTTCTAAGCAGAGTTTCCCAAAAGTGGTAGCCGGTTTTGGGATAAAACTCTGCAAAAACAAAAACATCTAAGCAGACATTGGTTGGTTCGCCGACGAATGCCTGCTTAGTCTCTTGTGAGCGTCAGGATCTGCAAATGCCAGCACCCAATGAGCGTATTCCGGTCTCCGTCCTGACCGGCTTTCTCGGCGCCGGCAAATCCACGCTGCTCAATCGGATCCTGAAGGATCCGTCCGCCAAGGACACGGCGGTGATCATCAACGAGTTCGGCGAAGTGGGGATCGATAACCTGCTCGTCGAAAGCTCCGGCGATACGCTGCTGGAACTGTCCAATGGCTGCCTGTGCTGCACCATTCGCGGCGAACTGGTGGAGACGCTCGCCTCGCTGATCGACCAGATGCAGACGGGTCGCATCAAGCCGATCCGCCGCGTGGTCATCGAGACGACGGGCCTTGCCGATCCCGCGCCGGTCATGCAGGCGGTGATGGGCCATCCCGTTCTGTGCCAGAGCTATCAGCTGGACGGCGTGGTGACGGTTGTCGATGCCGTTCACGGACTGTCGACCATTGATCAGCATATCGAGGCCCTCAAGCAGGTTGCCGTCGCCGATCGCCTCGTCATCACCAAGACCAGCCTGACGGACGGCAAGGACAAGGCGGCCCTGGAGGCGCGGCTGCGCGCCCTCAATCCGCGTGCGGCGCGACTGGACGGCGATACGCCGGATGCGGGCCGGATCAGCGTGCTGATCAATGGCCTCTATGCACCTGATAGCAAGATCGCAGATGTCGGCCGCTGGCTGCACGAGGAAGAGGCTGACCATGCGGCGCCTGCGGATTCTGCCGCGGGTCACCACCATCATCACCATCATGACGATCACCACCATCATCATGACGATCACGGCCATGGCGGCCATGCCCATCACGGGTCCCACCATCATGACGTGAACCGCCACGGAACGGATATCCGCTCCTTCTCGATCATTCATGACGAGCCCATCGATCCGATGGCCATGGAGCTCTTCATTGATCTGCTGCGTTCGGCGCATGGCGAGAAGCTGCTGCGCATGAAGGCGATCGTGAAGCTTGCCGACAATGTGGAACGACCGCTGGTCCTGCATGGGGTGCAGACCCTGTTTCATCCGCCGGAGCGCCTGCCGCATTGGCCGCCCGGCAGCGAGCGCAAGACACGGATGGTTCTGATCACCCAGGGCCTCAGCGAGGACTTCGTGACGGACCTGTTTGCCGCATTCACCGGCCAGCCGCGCATCGACCGGCCCGATCGGGCTGCCCTGGCGGACAATCCGCTGGCCGTCCCGGGTTTTCGCCGCTGATTGACGCGTCTCGCGCTTTCCTTCCGCCCGCCGCTTGTGCGAAGCGGTGCAGATTTCGGGGCACGCGCTTCAGGAAAAAGCCTCTTTCGGCCTTGTTATCTCGCCGCGCCGGATGACGAAGCGATGGCCACTCGCGGTTCGCTCCGAGGCCAGCAGGACATGGCCTTGCTCATGGCACATGTGGGGAATATCAATCCCTGCCAAAGGATCGGTGGTTTCCAGAACCAGTTCCTGGCCCGACGGCAGCGTTGCGAGCTTCTTGCGGGCCTTTATGGCGGGCAGGGGGCATTTCAGCCCCTTCAGGTCGTAGACGATCTGCGCCCCTGGCGTGGCCACGCGGCGCCTACCACAATTTCCAGAAAGGCTTTCTGTCTGTGTTCTGGCTCACGCTCTGGCTCTGAACCGGCTGTGGCTCGACAGTATAGGCGAGCGGATTGCGTCCCGGAACGGGGATCGAGCCAGTCGTCGTGGTCGGGGTCGTCGTGGTCGTTGCCGCTGTTGCCGTCGTTGCAGGCGCCGTCATGGCTTCCTGAACGGATGCGGCGGTCCGCTTGCCGGGCAGCGAAGCGGAGGCCTCCAGGCGGCCCTGTTTTTCGACGCTCGGTTCGGTCGAGGTCGATGCCGTCAGGATCTGGGCCGGCGCCGGGGCCGGCTTACCCAGACGGGCTGACATCAGTTTCTCGAATTCTGCCGGCGCAACCAGCTTGCCGGCGGCAAGCGAGGTTCCCGTCGGGGCATAGGCGAGGTCGCGACCCTTGCGCTTTTCGGCCACGATGGCCTTGCGCTCCGCTTCCGTCGGCTCGTACCAAAGTTTGCCATCCAGCTTGTCGACGGCCTTCGCATAAGCGAGTTCATACTGCTTTTCATAGGCGGAGAGTGCCGAGGCAAGCGCCGGAGGGGAGGCCATGGGCGGGCAGGCTGCTGCCGGAGACAGGCCGGCTGCACCCTGAAACTCCTGGTTGAAGACATATTTCCGGCCGCAGACATTGACCTCCGGCGGACGCTTGGTCACTTCGAAATTGTCGTAGCCGACCTTCAGCATCTTCCAGAATTCGAGATTCTCGCTGGTGCGGTGGCGCGCCATGTTCTCGGCGGTCATGCGGAAGGGAAAGGCCTGCAGCTGGACAGCCGTCTGTCCGCCGCGGAAGGCGTCGCGCGCAAAGGCATAGATTTCCAGGATCTGCGCATCCGTCATCGAATAGCATCCAGACGACGAGCAGGCGCCGTGGATCATCAAATTGGAGCCGGACCGGCCATTGGCGGCATCATAACGGTTGGGAAAGCCGGTATTGATGGCCAGATAATATTTGGAATTGGGATTGAGATGTGCCGGCGTCAGGTTGTAGAAGCCTTCGGGCGCCTGGCGGTCGCCTTCCTTCACCTTCGGGCCGAGCTTGCCGGACCAGGCGCAGATGTCATAGTCGGCGATCTTGTCGAACCGGTTGTCCGCCTTGGCCTTCCAGATCTCCATCTTGCCTTCTTCCTTGAAGACACGGATCATGATCGGCGAATTGCGCGGCATGTTCTTCTTCTGCATCTCCGCGACAATGCGCGAAGGCAAAGGCTGCTCAACCTTGTTCTTGACCTTCGACACGTCAATGGCGCCGTCGATCGTGTCATTACAGCCGGCAAGGGCTGTAGCCATCAGCAGAAGGGTGGCGATATGTCTCAGGCGCATAGGCAAGGATCACACAAAATCAGACCAACGGGTGCAGCTCATCTGCTCATACCCATTCTGTCATCAATAATAAAGCGGTAAGCTTTCCAGAATCTTACCCCCGTGACAACAAGACATTGCACAAGATTGTGAAATTAGCGCGGCAAAATGCCCCGCTTTAGAGATTTCGGCCGATATCGAGGAATTTCTGCCGGCGCGCCATGCGGACGTCCTGCGGCGTCAGCGCCCCGAGTTCGGCAAGCGCGGTTTCCAGAACATCGCCTGCGTCATCGATCACCGCAGCCGGATCGCGATGGGCTCCGCCAAGCGGCTCGGGGATGATGCCGTCGATGACGCCGAGGCCTTTGAGGTCTTCCGCGGTGATCTTCATATTGGTGGCGGCTTCCCGGGCCCGGGTGGAATCGCGCCACAGGATGGACGCCGCACCTTCCGGCGAGATCACCGAATAGATCGAATGCTCCAGCATATAGACCCGGTTGGCTGCCGCAATGGCGATGGCGCCACCGGAACCGCCTTCACCGATGACGATCGAGATCATCGGCACGTGCAGGCCGAGGCAGGTCTCGGTCGAGCGCGCAATGGCTTCCGCCTGGCCGCGCTCCTCGGCGCCGACACCGGGATAGGCGCCGGCGGTATCGACGAGCGAGATCACCGGCAGGCCGAAGCGATCCGCCATTTCCATCACGCGGATGGCCTTGCGATAGCCTTCCGGACGCGGGCTGCCGAAATTGTGCTTGATGCGCGACTTGGTGTCGTGGCCTTTTTCCTGGCCGATGATTGCCACCGGCTGACCGCGGAACCGACCGAGCCCGGCCTGAATGGCGGCGTCCTCGCCAAAGGAACGATCGCCTGCAAGAGGCGTGAATTCGGTAAACAGGCGGCTGGCATAGTCGACGAAGTGCGGTCGCTGCGGGTGCCGCGCAACCTGCGTCTTCTGCCAGGCGGACAGTTTGGAATAGATGTCCTGCATGGCTTCGCGGACGCGCACTTCAAGCCGCTGGATCTCGTCCGACGTATCGATGCTTTCATCTTCCGCCGCGAGCTTCTTCAGCTCATGGATCTTGCCTTCCAGGTCGGAGATAGGCTTTTCGAAGTCGAGATAAGTCTGCATGAGCTCCGTTTTCCGATCATGTCTCGCGGCCGGGCCGCCTCCGCCCGCGCTCTAATCAGGGTTTTTGGCGCTTTTTGCAAGAGGGTGATGCGTTTCTACCACCTGGCGCAGGCGTTCCTCCAGAACATGCGTGTAGATCTGTGTTGTGGAAATGTCTGAATGTCCAAGCAGTTCCTGCACGATACGCAGGTCCGCACCGTTTTGCAGAAGATGACTGGCAAAGGCGTGCCGCAGCACATGCGGAGAGATGTGGGACGCGCGGATGCCGGCGCGCGAGGCGAGGTCCTTCAGCTCGCGCGCAAAGACCTGTCTTGGCAGATAGCCTTCTTTGCTGGCGGCGGGAAACAGCCAGGGACTTTCCGCCTGGCCTGCCTTTTCCGCCTGTCTGCGGTGCTCGCCAAGCGCGGCCAGGGCCTTGATCGCCGAGCGCGACAGCGGCACCAGCCGCTCCTTGTTGCCCTTGCCGCGGATCATCAGAAAGCGGCCTTCGTGATCGAGAACCTTGGCCGGCAGGGAAACCAGCTCGCTCACCCGCATGCCGGTCGCATAGAGAAGTTCGAGAAGCGCCAGCATGCGCAGCCGGAAGGCCAGACCCGGACCCTCCTGCGCCGCCTCCTCGGCCGCCAGCGTCAGGAGCCGGCTCACATCGCTCTCACTGAGGATCTTCGGCAGGGCGGCCTGCCTGCGGGGCGCATCGAGAATGGCGGTGGGGTCGTCACCGCGCAGACCTTCCGCGTAGAGAAACTTGTAGAATTGCCGCATGGCCGACAATCGGCGCGCCTGCGACGAGGCGGCAAAGCCCTGTGCGCTCAGATGCGCGAGATAGGCTGCGAGATCGGCGGATGCCGCTGCCGTCAGCGATGTCTTCCGGCTCTTCAGGAAGTGCAGGAGATCGCTGAGGTCGCGTTCGTAGGACTGCAGCGTGTTATTGGCCGCACCGCGTTCGGCGCTCATCATCTCGAGAAAGGATTCCAGATGGGCCGCCGACAGATCAAGCCTCGTTCCTGCGCCGGCGCTCATGGCTCTGCCGGCCTCGAGGGAACGGATCCTGTCTGGTCGCCTGCCGGAGGATTGAGCTTTTCTGAGGGAATGCGCACGGTCACCTCCCGCTCCCGCGGTTCTACCAGCAGGACAAGGGCAAACATGCTTCCATAGACAATGCCCGCAATGACGCCGAGAATAAAGAGGAAGCGGAAGAGGGTGGGCATGGTCGACTCCGATACTGCGCTACTATATGCGAAATGGCGAATACAAGCGCAAGAACCCGTTGCTGCCGCTCATTTCGCCGGACCCGCGTCTTGACGCTTCCACTGCATTTGTCGATACGGTGCGGAAGCGGAATGCGAGAGGATGGCGTACGAGCACAATGCCCGATCTTGGTGAACATTTGGTGGAGCCGGTGACGCTGGCCCGTCGCGCGCGTGCCGCCCTTGGCCGCCGCAACCTGATCTTTGTCGGGTTGATGGGTGCCGGGAAGTCGGTCATCGGTCGCCTGGTCGCCCAGCAGATGGGGCTTCCCTTCATCGATACCGATGCCGAGATCGAACGCGTGTCGCGCATGACCATTCCCGAACTCTTCGAAGCCTATGGCGAGGCGGAGTTCCGGGCCCTGGAAACCCGCGTCATCGAACGCCTGTTGAAATCGGGCCCGCGCATAATTTCCACCGGCGGGGGCGCCTTCATCAACGAGCGGACGCGCGCCTGCATCCAGTCGGGCGGCCTGTCGGTGTGGCTGAGAGCGGATCTGGACATTCTCTGGGAACGGGTCAACAAGCGCAACAACCGTCCGCTTCTGAAGACCGCCAATCCCCGGCAGACGCTGGAGGATCTCATGACCCAGCGATACCCGATCTATGCACAGGCGGATCTGACGGTAGAATCCCAAGATATCCGCAAGGAGGCAATGGCGGCCTGCGTCATGCAAGCCGTTGCGGCCCTGGCCGAGGATGATGGACGCGATGAATTCTGACATGCAGTCGAACTATGATCGTGTGGTGCATGTGCCGCTTGGCGAGCGTGCCTACGATATTCTGATCGGACCCGATCTGATTTCCCATGCCGGCGGCGAAATTTCGGCGCGCCTGAAGGGCCGGAAGGCGGCGATCGTCACCGACGAGCATGTGGCGCCGCTCTATCTCGACGCGCTGATGGACGGCCTGCAGACCGACGGTATCGAGGCGGTCTCGCTGACCTTGCCGGCGGGCGAAAAGACGAAAAGCGTCGAGCCGCTGGTCGCGGTCTGCGACATGGCGCTATCGGCCCGCATCGAGCGCAATGACTGCATCATCGCGCTTGGCGGCGGTGTCATCGGCGATCTGGCCGGCTTTGCGGCCGGCATCGTGCGGCGCGGGGTGCGCTTCGTGCAGATCCCCACCACGCTCCTGTCGCAGGTGGATTCGTCCGTGGGCGGCAAGACGGGCATCAATACCCGCCATGGCAAGAACCTTCTCGGTGTCTTCCACCAGCCGGACCTGGTCCTGTCGGACACGGATGCGCTCAACACGTTGAGTGAGCGCGAGTTCAGGGCCGGCTATGCGGAAGTGGCAAAATACGGACTGATCGACAAGCCGGACTTCTTTGCCTGGCTGGAGAGCAACTGGCGCGCCGTGTTTGCCGGCGGCCAGGCGCGCGCCGAAGCGATCGCCGTCAGCTGTCAGGCCAAGGCGGATGTCGTGGTGGAGGACGAGCGGGAAAACGGCCGCCGCGCCCTGCTCAATCTTGGCCACACCTTCGGCCATGCGCTGGAAGCATCCACGGGTTACGACAGCAGCCGCCTGGTGCATGGCGAGGCCGTGTCGATCGGCATGGTGCTGGCCCACCAGTTCTCGGCCCGCCTGAACCTCGCAAGCCCTGACGATGCGGCGCGTGTCGAGGCACATCTGAAGACGGTCGGCTTGCCGACGCGCATTTCTGACATACCTGGTGAGGCATTGGCCGCCGATCGCCTGCTGGACGCAATCGCCCAGGACAAGAAGGTGAAAAGCGGCAAGCTGACCTTCATCCTGACCCACGGCATCGGTCAATCCTTCATTGCCGATGACGTGCCGACGTCGCAGGTCAGCGCTTTCCTCGAGGATAGTCGTACCGGGCAATGCTGAACACAGTCCTAGAGATCCTGTCGGAATACTGGCTGACTCTCGTCTCCATTGTCGGGCTGATTGCCGCCTCGGCCTTCTTTTCCGGTTCTGAGACGGCGCTGACCGCGGCTTCGCGGGCCCGCATGCATACGCTGGAGAGCAATGGCGATGAAAGGGCGGCCCTTGTCGGACATCTGATCGAGAGACGGGACCGTTTGATCGGCGCCCTGCTGATCGGCAACAATCTCGTCAATATCCTCGCCTCCTCTTTGACGACGAGCCTGTTTCTCGGCCTCTTCGGACAGACCGGCGTCGCCATAGCGACGCTGGTGATGACGGTGCTCCTGGTGGTGTTCTCCGAGGTTCTGCCGAAGAGCTGGGCCATTTCCTCGCCGGACCGTTTCGCCATGTTCGTCGCACCGGCGGTGCGCATCTTCGTCGGTCTGGCCGGCCCCCTGTCGAGCGGCGTCAACGCCATCGTGCGCTTCATCCTGTCGCTGTTCGGCGTCAACCTGTCGCGCGAGACCTCCATGCTGACGGCGCATGAGGAGTTGCGCGGCGCGCTCGATCTGCTCCACCGGGAAGGCTCCTTCGTCAAGGCCGATCGTGACCGTCTCGGCGGCCTCCTCGATCTTGAAGAGCTGGAAGTGTCGGATGTCATGAAGCACCGCACCGTCATGCGGGCGATCAATGCCGAGGATCCGCCGGAGCTCATCGTGCGCACCGTGCTGGAGAGCCCCTTTACCCGAATGCCACTGTGGCGCACGACCACCGAGAACATTATCGGCATCGTGCATGCCAAGGATCTGCTGCGGGCGCTGGCGGAGCCGAACATGGAGCCGCGCGATCTGGATATCGTCAAGATTGCCCAGAAACCCTGGTTCGTTCCCGATACGACCAGCCTCAAGGATCAGCTCAACGCTTTCCTGCGGCGCAAGATGCATTTTGCCGTGGTCGTCGATGAATATGGCGAGGTGCAGGGCATTGTGACGCTCGAGGACATTCTGGAAGAGATCGTCGGTGACATTGCCGACGAACATGATCTCGAGATTCAGGGCGTGCGTCAGGAAGCCGATGGCTCGATCGTGGTGGAGGGCTCGGTCCCGATCCGCGATCTCAACCGTGCGCTTGACTGGAGCCTGCCGGACGAGGAGGCGACGACAATTGCCGGGCTCGTCATTCACGAATCCAAGCTCATTCCGCAGGAGCGCCAGAGCTTCACCTTCCACGGCAAGCGCTTCACGGTGATGAAGCGGGAGAAAAACCGAATCACACGGCTGCGGATCAGGCCGGCAGAGGACCTGCCCCTGCAGAACTGACCCATGGCCTTCTGCCGAGCGCCTACCAGCGCGTGGCTTCACCGGGCGCTGCGGCTTCGATGGCGAGCGCATGCAGCCCGGCATCCAGTTCCTGCTTCAACAGGTCATTGACCAGGCGGTGACGCTGCAGGCGGGTCATGCCGGCAAAACGCTGGGAAACGACGCGCACCCGCATATGCGTCTCGCCGGTGCCGGTCATGTCCGGCTGATGGCCGGCATGCTGGTGGCTTTCGTCGAGAACAGCCAGTCTCTGCGGTTCGAGCGCTTGCGCAAGGACATGTTCGATCCGCGAGCGAACCGAGGCTGGTTCCCCGGCAGGCGCTTGATCGGACGGGCGAGTGATGGACATGAGCGGCTCCGCAATGCCGGAAAAGGGGGTCCCAGAAAGCAGCAAGAAACCGGTTTGTCAATTCTTGTCCTGCTGTCTGGCGCACCCCATAATGTAGCCAAATGAAACTGGATTCCAAATATTTCGATCGCATCCGGACCCGCCGGAAACGGGAGCAGGAAAGCGTGGCCGCGGCCCCGACCTGCCAATGGGACGGGTGCGACAAGCCGGGCGTTCACCGCGCGCCGGTCGGCCGCAATGCCGAGGGGCAGTTCTTTCTGTTCTGTTTCGAACATGTGAAAGACTACAACAAAGGCTACAACTATTTTTCCGGCCTCTCCGATACCGAGATCGCCCGCTACCAGAAGGAAGCGATCACCGGTCATCGACCGACATGGACAGTGGGCGTCAACAAATCCGCCAAGGACGCGCCCATTCATGCCACGATGCGCTCCGGCTCCGCCGCCAGCTACCAGCGCGTCAAGGACCCGTTCGGCTTCGTGCGCGATGGGCAGGCGGGCGCGCGCCCGACGCAGCCCGTCCGCAAGCTGAAGACGCTCGAAGCCAAGGCTTTTGACACAATGGGCTTGACGGCGGGCGCAACAGCGACAGAAATCAAGAGCCGCTACAAGGAACTGGTCAAGAAACACCATCCGGACGCGAATGGCGGCGATCGCGGGTCGGAGGAACGTTTTCGGGCTGTCATACAGGCCTACCAATTGTTAAAGCAGTCCGGTTTCTGCTAAGCCGTTCTGGTGCAAGGCAACATGGCAGCGAATGATGCGGCTGAACCGCCTGGGCGGTTCGGCGTGGAGTGGTGATGAGCAAAATCGATCTTGATATTTCCAATCTCCCCGATACGACGGTGTCGGTGCGGGACGTCTTCGGCCTCGACACCGATCTGAGGGTCCCGGCCTACAGCAATAGCGATCCCTACGTCCCTGATCTCGATCCGGACTATCTGTTCGATCGCGACACGACGCTGGCCATTCTCGCTGGCTTCGCGCACAATCGTCGCGTGATGGTCTCGGGCTTTCACGGCACGGGCAAATCCACCCATATCGAACAGGTCGCGGCGCGCCTCAACTGGCCCTGCGTGCGCGTCAACCTGGACAGCCATGTCAGCCGTATCGACCTCGTCGGCAAGGATGCGATCGTCCTGAAGGACGGCAAGCAGATCACCGAATTCAAGGACGGGATCCTGCCCTGGGCCTACCAGCACAATGTGGCGCTCGTCTTCGACGAATATGATGCCGGACGCCCGGACGTCATGTTCGTCATCCAGCGCGTGCTGGAAAGCTCGGGCCGCCTGACCCTTCTCGATCAGAGCCGGGTCATCCGCCCGCATCCGGCCTTCCGCCTGTTTGCCACCGCCAACACGGTCGGCCTCGGCGATACGACCGGTCTCTACCACGGCACGCAGCAGATCAACCAGGCGCAGATGGACCGCTGGTCGATCGTGACGACGCTGAACTATCTGCCGCATGAAAAGGAAGTCGATATCGTGGCGGCCAAGGTGAAGAGCTTTGGCGCGACGACCGAAGGTCGCGAAACCGTATCGAAAATGGTGCGCGTTGCGGACATGACCCGCTCGGCCTTCATCAATGGCGATCTGTCGACGGTGATGAGCCCGCGTACGGTGATCACCTGGGCGGAAAATGCGGAGATCTTCGGCGATGTCGCCTTTGCCTTCCGCATCACCTTCCTCAACAAATGCGATGAGCTGGAACGCACGCTGGTTGCCGAACAGTATCAGCGGGCATTCGGCGTGGAACTGAAGGAAAGCGCTGCGAACATCGTTCTTGGAGCGTAGTTTGGCTGAAGGCAGCAGAAACCGGCAGACAAGGTAAGCATATGGCAGGCCGTGGCGACAATTCGAAGGCAAAATCCGGCGGGCCGGTGGACACGGAGCCGTTGCGCCGGGCCATCACCGGCTGTGTCCGGTCGATAGCCGGTAGCCACGAGGTCGAGGTCTCCTTCGCCAATGAGCGACCCGGCATGGCGGGCGAGCGCATTCGCCTGCCGGAAATCTCCAAGCGTCCGACGGCGCAGGAGCTATCGGTGACACGCGGGCTGGGCGATTCCATGGCGCTTCGGCTTGCCTGCCACGATACCAATGTGCATGCGTCCATGTCGCCGCAGGGTGCCGATGCGCGCACCGTCTTCGACGCCGTCGAGCAGGCCCGGGTGGAATCGCTCGGCTCGCTGCGCATGGCAGGCGTTGCCGCCAATATCAACAGCATGAATGCCGAGAAATATGCCAAGGCGAACTTCACCGGCGTCGATCGCCAGGAAGATGCGCCGATCGGCGAGGCCATGGCCATGCTGGTGCGCGAAAAGCTGACGGGCGCCAAGCCACCTGCCAGCGCCGGCAAGGTGCTCGAGCTCTGGCGGCCCTTCTTCGAAGAGAAGGTCGGCGGAGATCTGGACGGTCTGAGGACCGTTATCGAGGACCAGCAGGCCTTCGGCAAGCTCGTTCGCCACATGCTGTCATCCATGCAGATGGCCGAGGATTACGGCGACGACGAGAACCAGCCGGAGGAAATGGAGAACGAGAACGACGAGGAGCAGCCGCGCAGCAACGAGACCGAGAATGACGAGGTCGAGGAAGATGCAGGCTCCGACGCCGCTCCCGCCGAAGAGAGCCAGGCCGCCGAGGAACAGCTCGACGAAGGCGAAATGGACGGCGCCGAAATCTCCGACGACGACATGTCCGACGACGATGACGATCAGTCGGAAACGCCAGGCGAAACCCGCCGGCCCAACATGCCTTTCGACGATTTCAACGAGAAGGTGGATTACCACATCTTCACCGAAGCCTTCGACGAGGAGGTGACGGCCGAGGAATTGTGCGATGAGGCGGAACTCGACCGCCTGCGCGCCTTTCTCGACAAGCAGCTTTCCCATCTCCAGGGCGCCGTCGGCCGGCTTGCGAACCGCCTCCAGCGCCGGCTCATGGCACAGCAGAACCGGTCCTGGGAGTTCGATCTGGAAGAGGGCTATCTCGATCCGGCGCGCCTCGTGCGGCTCGTGATCGATCCCATGCAGCCGCTTTCCTTCAAGCGGGAGCGTGACACGCAATTTCGCGATACGGTGGTCTCGCTGGTCATCGACAATTCGGGATCCATGCGCGGCCGGCCGATTACGGTTGCTGCCACCTGCGCCGATATTCTGGCCCGCACGCTGGAACGGTGCGGTGTGAAAGTGGAAATCCTCGGCTTCACCACCAAGGCCTGGAAGGGCGGCCAGAGCCGCGAGCAATGGCTGGCCAATGGCAAGCCGCCGACTCCCGGTCGCCTGAACGATCTGCGTCACATCGTCTACAAGGCCGCGGATGCGCCCTGGCGCCGCTCGCGGCGCAATCTCGGCCTGATGATGCGCGAAGGCCTGCTCAAGGAGAATATCGACGGCGAAGCGCTGATGTGGGCGCATAACCGCCTGATCGGACGTCCGGAGCAGCGCAAGATCCTCATGATGATCTCCGATGGCGCGCCGGTCGATGATTCGACTCTGTCGGTCAATCCCGGCAATTATCTGGAGCGCCACCTGCGCGCCGTCATCGACCAGATCGAAAACCGCTCGCCGGTTGAACTCCTGGCGATCGGCATCGGCCATGACGTGACGCGCTATTATCGCCGTGCCGTCACGATCGTCGATGCCGATGAATTGGCGGGTGCGATGACCGAGCAGCTCGCCTCGCTGTTTGACGAAAGCACCCCCTCGGCACGCGGCAGCCGCTTGCGGCGCGCGGGCTGATCGCGCGCCCCGCAATGGTGCCAACACGCCTCCTCCTGACGGGATTGCTCGCCTTAGCACTGGTCTCTCCCGCGCAAACCGGTCTGGCCGAGGAGCAAAGCGTTCCGGTCACGGCCACGCGCGTCGAGCGCTTCAAGCCGGGTTCGTCGGAGACACGCTTCGGCAGCTTCGAATTCCTGGGCGGGCTGGAATTTTCCTCGAGCGAAGATCTGCTCGGCTCAATTTCAAGCCTTCGTCTTCGGGCTGACGGGGCAAGCTTCGTGGCCGTGCTCGACACGGGCCACTGGCTGACCGGCAGGCTGGACCGCAGCGCCGATGGACGGCTGTCCGGTCTGTACGAGGTCAGGCTTGCGCCCATGCTGGATGGGCGGGGGGAGGAGCCCCGCTCCAAAAGCGACATGGATGCGGAAGGGGTTGCCCTGCGTGACGGGGAGGTGCTGGTAAGCTATGAGCGCACGCACCGCATTGCCATCTATCCCGATCCGGGCTTCCTCTCCGCGCGCCCCGGTCGCAGCCTCGACATCCTGATTCCGCGGCGCGAATTGCGCGCCAATGGTGGCCTGGAGACGATGCTGGTGGCGCCGGCCGACGGCCCGCTGCAGGGAGCCGCCATGACGATCGCGGAAAAAAGCGTGGATGATGAGGGCAATCTGTTCGCCGCCATTCTCGAAGGGCCGATGAAGGGTGGCTTCAAGGTCCGGCGCGAGGCGCCCTGGGATGTGACGGACGGTGCCTTCCTCCCGGATGGCGATCTCTTGCTGCTGGAACGCCGGTTCAGCTTTCTTGGCGGGCTTGGCATGCGCATTCGTCGTATCAGTGGCCTGGACCTGCGCCCCGGTTCGCTTGTCGACGGGACGGTGATACTGGAGGCCGATATGGGGTTTCAGATCGACAATATGGAAGGCATGGACGTGATTGAGGGCGCGGACGGTCATCCGCATGTCATCCTCGTCTCGGATGACAATCACTCGATCCTCCAGCGCAATCTATTGCTGGAATTCCGTCTTTTGCCATAGATCCGACAGAGGCGAAGAATGGTCCGCATTCATATCCTGGGAGCCTCCGGCTCCGGCACGACGACGCTCGGACGCCTGCTCGGCGAACAGCTGCAGATCCTTCATCTCGATACCGATGATTTTTTCTGGGCGCCGACCGATCTTCCCTATACGACGCCGCGACCGGTGACGGATCGGCTTGCGCTGATCGAGGAGGCGATGGCCGGGGCCTCCGCCTGGGTCCTGACCGGCTCGGCCCTCAAATGGGGAATGCCGCTCGAACCGCTTTACGATCTGATCGTCTTTCTGCGACTTGATCCGCTGATACGGATGGAGCGCATCCGGCGCCGGGAGCAGGAACGCTATGGCGCTCGAATTTTGCCCGGCGGCGATATGGCGGAGACGAGCCGCGCCTTCATCGACTGGGCGGCAAGTTATGATCGCGCCGGTCCCGAGCAGCGCAGCCTGGCCGCCCATGAAGCCTGGCTGGCCATGCGCCAGACCCCGGTCCTGCGGCTTGATTCGTCGATGGTCCCGGACGAGCTGGCGGATGCTGTTTGCCGGCATCCGGTCGTCTCAAACAAGAGCGTCAAGTAACGGCGGACGCCCTCAGGCGGCTTTTGCCGGTGGCATGGGCTTGACGACGCTCATCAGCGCGCCATAGGGCAGAAGCATGACCAGCCCGACCAGGAGCTTGACGACGAAATCGCCGATCGCCCAGGAAATCCAGCGGGGTGCCTCGGTGGCGAATACGCCGAGAATGGGCGCCGAACCGATCGCGAACTCGTCATTGGCGCCGAGAAAGCCGAAGACCAGTGCGAAGGACAGCGAAAAGAACAGGATCGTGTCCAGCATGGAGCCGATGAGCGAGCCCGCCAGCGGGGCCCGCCACCAGGTCTGGCGTCGCAACTGGTTGAACACCGAGATGTCCAGAAGCTGGCCCACCAGATAGGCGGTGCCGGAAGCAATGGCGATGCGCGGCATGGAAGTGTGGTAGGAGATGGCGATCCCGACCACGAAGCCGGCAAAGACGACGCGGCGGGCAATGCGCGGACCGAACTGCCTGTTGGTGAGATCGGTGACCAGAAAGGCGGCCGGATAGATGAAGGCGCCCCAGGTCAAAAGATCGCTCAGCTGAATGCCGAAGGCGGAGCCGAGGACGGGAAACTGGACGAGGAAATTGGAAGCGACGACGACGATCGTCATCAGGACAACATAAAGAGCGGTCGCGCGGAGGTACTGCATTTTTTTACCCTGGGTGATGCCACCAGCTGGAGAACGAATTCGGCAACAGAAAAGGCTTGAGCGGATGGCCGCCAAGCCTCATCTGAACCAGTGATACGGCAGAAAGCTGCTTACGCGGCTTCTGCGGTCTTCTTGGCGATCTGGCGGCGCAGCAGACGCGCGCGCATCGACAGTTCGTTTTCGCGAGCCTTCAGCAGGAAAGCATCCAGGCCGCCGCGATGTTCGACAGACCGCAGCGCATGGGCCGAGACGCGCAGACGGAAACGCTGGCCGAGAGCGTCGGAAATCAGCGTGACGTCGCAGAGGTTCGGCAGGAACCGACGCTTGGTCTTGTTGTTGGCGTGAGAGACGTTGTTGCCCGACTGGACGCCCTTGCCGGTCAATTCGCACTTACGGGACATGGGTACACCTTTGTTCTTCTTTGCAATTGAACGGGGATTCGGGCAAAGCCCGCCCAGCCGATCCAACTGGTCCTGTTTGGAAAGTTGCGGTTCTATAGTCAGAAGCGCCGCATCCGTCAAGTCGAACCTGTGACGGGTAGGTGGAAATCGCTGTCGGCCCTGATGGCGGCCGCTATTTTCTTGCCATAGTTGCCGTCCTATAACAATCAGAGATCACCTCTTTGTCAGGACACGACCATGCTCCGCAGGAGCCGCATCTCCGCCTTCTTTGCGCTTGGCCTTCTCTCATCCGCCGCTGTCGGTCTTTCGGCGTCGCCGGCGGTGACGGCGGGCACCCGCCATTTCAGTGAATATGATGTTTCGCTCGGCCTTCTGCCGATCGCCCGGGCGTCCTTCGCCAGCGAGTTCGATGGCCGGTCCTACACGATTTCCGGCGTCTTCCGCTCGTCCGGCCTCGTCAATCTCTTCACCCGCATCTCCGCCGATACGAATGTGAAGGGTACAATCCGGGGGCGTCAGTTGCAGGCGGATGCCTATTCGCTGACCTATACCCAGGGAAAGAAGACGCGTATCTACGATATCGCCTATCGCAACGGCGATGTTGTCTCCTCCACGATCAAGCCCGAGCCGGGTCAGCGCCCGCCCAACTGGGTTCCGGTGTCCGCTGGCGATCTGCAAGCCGTGCTCGACCCGCTGTCCAGCCTCGTCTTCCCCGCGGGAGCCAAGGTCTGCCCGAGCCGGCTACCGATCTATGACGGCGAATCGCGCATGGATCTTGTGCTGACGCCGAAGGGCAAGAAAACCTTCTCGACCGATGGCTTCAAGGGTGAGGCCCTGGTGTGCGAAGTCCGCTATAGGCCGAGATCCGGTTATCGGCAGGGTC
The DNA here is from genome assembly GCF_030435705.1 of Rhizobium sp. SSA_523. NCBI lineage: Bacteria > Pseudomonadati > Pseudomonadota > Alphaproteobacteria > Hyphomicrobiales > Rhizobiaceae > Affinirhizobium > Affinirhizobium gouqiense. The sequence goes on along the minus strand of NZ_CP129382.1, from coordinate 2,388,636 downwards.
GCAGCGATATCGAATTCCTCAAGCAGGCGCGCATGGAAGTGTGGTTTGCCAAGGCGTCCGGGCCTGATGTATATGCTCCCGTCTATGCCAGAGTTCCCACCAAGGTGGGCGACGTCTATGTGACAGCCGTCAAATACGGCGGTTGAACCGGCAGCGAATTCCTGCGGCCAGGGTTGCGCTGACGAGGACGCCTCGACTGCGACAAGGATGGGCAGGCAAGGCTTGCGAGACGACAGGCACCGGAACGGGCGCCGGGATGGGGGTTATGTGAAGATCAGGGGCACGCTCATCGGCTTCACGGCCATTCTCATGTGGTCGCTCCTGGCGCTGTTTACGGCGGCTTCGGGAACCATACCTCCCTTCCAGCTATCGGCCATCACCTTCGCCATCGGCAGCCTGCCCGGCCTCATTCTGCTTGCAGCACGGCCGGAGCGGATGAAGCTTCTGCGCCAGCCCGCCAAGGTCTGGCTGATCGGCATTGGCGGCCTGTTCGGCTATCATTTTCTCTACTTCACGGCGCTTCGAAACGCGCCGGCGGTGGAGGCGGGACTGATCGCCTACCTCTGGCCTCTGTTCATCGTCGTCGGATCGGCGCTTCTGCCGGGCGAAAGATTGCGATGGCATCATTTGGCCGGGGCATTGGCCGGCCTGGCCGGAACCGTCGCGATCGTCTCGCGCGCCGGTATCACCTTCGATGGCGCCCATCTCCTCGGCTATGGCGCGGCCTTTCTCTGCGCCTTCACATGGTCGGGCTATTCCCTGCTCACCCGCCGCTTCGAGGCGGTCTCGACGGATGTCGTGACCGGTTTTTGCCTCGCCACCGCCCTTCTGTCAGCGCTGTGCCATCTGGCGCTCGAAACCACCGTCTGGCCTTCCGGTGGCATGGAATGGCTGGCGATTGTCGGTCTCGGCCTGCTGCCGGTGGGCGCGGCCTTCTATGCATGGGATTATGGGGTGAAGACGGGCGATATTCAGATCCTGGGCGCTGCCAGCTATGCCGCCCCCCTGTTGTCGACGCTGATCCTGCTGCTCTTCGGATTTGCCGAACCCAGTCTCAAGATCGCCCTGGCCTGCCTGTTGATCACCGGCGGCGCGGCACTGGCGGCAAAGGACATGATCACCCGGCGGCCGCAGACGGATGCCGCTCCGGCGCAATGACCGCCTGACCTTGACGGCTTGCGCGGCCGGGACCTGGCGATCCGGCGGGCGGCCTGGCCCAGACCGGGAACCCGCTCAGGTCGCGTCCGGGGCAAGCATGCCTCAGGCGGTGGGCTCCCAGCCAGGCGGTGCCATTTCGAAGGCGGAGAAGGAAAAGCCGGGGGCAACCGTACATCCCACCAGGGTAAAGGCCCCAAGGCTCTCGGCGGATTGCCAGCTATCCGCCTCCACCACGATCTGCGGCTTCTCGCCTCTGCCCAGCGACAGGCCGAGGATTTCCTCGCGGGCGGCTTCCCCGTCCCTTGCCATCCGCAGCCGCAAAGGGCTGCCGGCGTAAAAATGCCAGATCTCCACCGCATCCTTCACCCGGTGCCAGTGCGAGTTTTCCCCCTGTTTGAGCAGGTAATAGATCGCCGTGGAATGACCGCGCTCGCCGCCGGCACCGTCGCGAAAGGTTTCCTTGTACCAGCCGCCCTCGGGATGCGGCTGCATGAAGAGTTCGGCGATGATGTCGTCAGCCGTCACTTGAATTCGTCCTTGCGCTTGCGGATCTCGGCAAAGACCTCCTCATTGGTCGCTCCCTCCATCAGGAGGTTGCGGCGGATGGAGGGATCGGCCACCCGCAGGAAGGGATTGGTCTCCTTCTCCAGGCCCATCATGGTCGGGATGGTGAAGCGGCCTTCGGCACGCAAGGCTTCGATTTCGTGCAATCGGCGTTGCAGGACCGCATTGTCGGGATCGACCGTGACGGCGAAGCGCGCATTGGAGAGCGTGTATTCGTGGCCGAAATAGATCGCGGTCTCATCCGGCAGCACGCAGAGCTTCTGGAGCGAATGCCACATATCCGCCGCCGGCCGCTCGAACAGCCGGCCGCAGCCAAGCGCGAACAGCGTATCGGCGGCAAACAGCAGCTTGTCCTCCGGAAAGCTGTAACAGACATGGCCGGCGGTGTGGCCGGGCGTTTCGTAGACGCGCACCGGATGCTCGCCGAACAGGAATTCGTCGCCATCGGCCACCGTGCGGTCGAGGCCGGGAATGGCCACAGCTTCATTGACGGGGCCGATGATCTCGCAGCCATAGCGCTGCTTGAGGGCCAGATTGGCCTCGACATGGTCGAGATGATGATGCGTGGTCAGAATATGGGTGATGGTCCATCCACGCGCCTCGGCAGCAGCCACGATGGGCTCTTCCTCGGGGGCGTCGATAGAGGCCGTCAGCCCGCTTTCCGGATCGTGCAGCAGGACGCCGAAATTGTCGCTGCGGCACATGAAGACTTCGATGGCCAGAGTTTTCATTCGCTAAACCCATTGTGCTTGCGGTTCATGGTGCCAATGTAGAGACACCGGACTTGAAGTCCAACCACCCTTTGCTAGGTTTGCGGCATGCACGCCGATATCGTCGATCTTCGCGAATTCTATCACTCGCCCCTGGGCCGGTTTGCCGAGCACTCGATCGGTGCGGCGCTGACCTCTCTCTGGACGCGCCTGCCGGAAGAGCGGCTGGTCGGCCTTGGCTATGCGGTTCCCTATCTCGAGCGGTTCCGCGCCGCCACCGAGCGAACCTTCGCCTTCATGCCGGCCGGGCAGGGTGCGGTGAACTGGCCGGTGGGCGAACTCTCCTCGACAGCGCTGGTCTTCGAGGAGGAGCTGCCGCTTCCGGATTCCTCGATCGATCGCGTCCTGATGGTGCATTCGCTGGAATTTGCGGAAAATCCGCGCGAGACCCTGAAGGAACTGTGGCGTGTGCTGGCGCCGGGCGGGCGGCTCGTCATCGTGGTGCCGAACCGCCGGGGCGTCTGGGCGCGCATGGAGCACACGCCCTTCGGCTCCGGCCGGCCCTATTCGCGGCGCCAGCTGACGAACCTGTTGCGCGAAACCAATTTCACGCCGGCCTCGAGTGCCGAGGCCCTCTTCTTCCCGCCGTCCAAGATCCGCGCGGTGCTCAAGCTGCGCAACGGGTTCGAAAGGCTCGGACGGCGCTTGTGGCCGGCCTTTTCCGGCGTGCTGGTGCTGGAGGCCCAGAAGCGGCTCTATCAGGGATTGCCGGTAGCCGCGCGCGCCTCGCGTCGTGTCTTCGTCCCCGTGCTCGGAGCGCAGGGCGTGCCCACCGCGCGCAGCCGCAGTTGACGGCCTGCGGCCTCGACAAAGGCCGCGGACAGGATTATTGCGAAGGACCACTGTCTGCCAAAGGTTCTTTTCGATGGATAGCGTTTCGCTGAAGCCCGCTCCCCGCCCCGGAATTCTGGACATAGCCGCCTATGTGCCGGGCAAGGAGCATGCGCCAGGCGTGGCGCGCGTGTTCAAGCTGTCATCGAACGAAACACCGCTCGGCGCCAGCCCGAAGGCGCTCGACGCCTTCCGGCAAGCTGCCGGTCACCTGGAGCTTTATCCGGATGGCCAGGCGCTGGAGCTGCGTGCGGCGATCGCGGACACGCATCGGCTGAATGCTGCCAATATTCTCTGCGGCAACGGTTCGGACGAACTGCTCGGTCTGCTTGCGCATGTCTATCTGGGCACCGGTGACGAAGCCATCATTACCGAGCATGGTTTCCTGGTCTATCGGATCCAGATCATGGGTGCCGGCGCCGTGCCCGTCACGGTGAAGGAGAATGATTGCCGGGTGGATGTCGATGCCATTCTGGCCGCGGTCACGCCGAAAACCAGGATGGTCTTCATCGCCAATCCGGGCAATCCGACCGGAACCTATGTGCCGGCCGCCGATATTCGTCGCCTGCATGCCGGCATTCCGAAGAATGTCATCCTGGTCCTGGATGCGGCCTATGCCGAATATGTCGATCGCAACGACTACGAATCCGGCATCGAGCTCGTCTCCTCCGCCCAGAACGTGGTGATGACGCGAACCTTCTCCAAGGTCTATGGGCTGGCGGCGCTGCGGATCGGCTGGATGTACGGCCCCGCCGATATTCTGGACGCCCTCAACCGCGTGCGTGGTCCCTTCAACCTGAATGCGCCGGCCATTGCTGCCGGTGCCGCAGCCATCCGCGATCAAACCTTCATCGGCAAGGCCGTCGAGCACAATGCCTTGTGGCTGACCAAGCTCACCCAGGCCTTCGAGGCGCTCGGGCTGAGGGTTACCCCCTCCGTGACGAATTTCGTTCTCGTCCATTTCCCGGATGTGGATGGCAAGCGGGCGCCGGATGCCGATGCCTTTCTGACCAGCCGCGGTTTCATCCTGCGCGCCGTCAAAGGCTATGGCCTGCCCAATGCGCTGCGCATGACGATCGGCTCGGAAGAGGCCAATCGCGGCGTCATAGAGGCGCTCGGCGAGTTTATGAGCAAGGCATGACAGATAAGATGTTCGACCGGATCACGCTGATCGGTATCGGCCTGATCGGTTCTTCGATCGCACGCGATATCAAGGATCTCGGGCTTGCCCGGGAGGTGGTGATCTCGACCCGTAGCCCGGCGACGCTGGAGCGGGCGAGGGAGCTGGCGCTCGGCGATCGCTATGAGCTCTCGGCCGCCGAGGCGGTGAAGGACGCCGACCTCATCATCGTCTCCGTGCCGGTCGGATCCTCCGGTGTCGTGGCCGAACAGATCGCGCCCAATCTGAAGGCCGGCGCCATCTTGACCGATGTCGGGTCTACCAAGGCATCGGTCATCCAGCAAATGCAGCCGCATATTCCAGAGGGCGTCCATTTCATTCCGGGCCACCCGCTGGCGGGCACCGAAAAATCCGGCCCGGATGCCGGTTTCCCGGGGCTTTTCCGCGGGCGCTGGTGCATCTTCACACCCTTGCCGGAAACGGATGCCGCAGCGCTTGAACGGCTCAAGGATTTCTGGATCGCATTGGGCTCCAAGGTCGACGAGATGGACCCGCAGCATCATGACAAGGTTCTGGCGATCGTTTCGCATCTGCCGCACATCATCGCCTACAACATAGTCGGCACGGCCGATGACCTGGAAACGGTGACGGAATCGGAAGTCATCAAATATTCGGCCTCCGGCTTTCGCGATTTCACCCGTCTTGCCGCCTCTGATCCGACCATGTGGCGCGATGTCTGCCTGCACAATAAGGATGCGATCCTTGAAATGCTGGCGCGCTTCTCGGAGGATCTCGCATCGTTGCAGCGGTCGATCCGCTGGGGCGAGGGTGACAAGCTGTTCGAGCTTTTCTCGCGCACCCGCACCATCCGCCGATCGATCGTTCAGGCCGGGCAGGACGTGGACGCACCGGATTTCGGCCGTCACGCACTGGATCCGAAGCCCTGATCAGATCGGCGGAATTTCGCCGATGGCAATGAAGCCGCCAACCAGTATCTTGCCGCGATTGAGCGTGAGGTCCAGGCTTGCGCTGTCGCCTCCGCCGGTCAGCGCCGAGAGCATTTTCGTGGCGGTATCGATCGTGCGACTTGCCTGCGGCAGATTGCCCTTCAACTGGTCGCGCCAGGCGGCGATCTTGTCGACGCGCAGCTTCAACTTGCCCGAGATGAGACCATCCTGATCGATCGAAAACGGCCCGCTCAGCGACAGGATCTGGCCGCTGCCAAGATCGACGCCGAGCTGCCGGATATCGCCAGAGGCGCCGTAAAGCCCGCTGCCGCCGTCACGACCTTCCAGAAGAGCGGCCTTGTCGGTGAGCGTAACATCGCCGGCCAAGGTGAATTGCGGCAAGGCGACAGGAAGCCCGGCCGTCGCAAGCTGGGTATTGGTCATGGTAACGGCTGCATCGAGATCATTACCGTTCTGCCGCAGATGGGCCTGCGTTTCGCCGACCGTGACATCGAACACCTGCTGTGTCTGCGTCGAGACGATGCTGGTTTTCAGGTCCTTGACGATGGTCGAACTGCGGTCCACGCCGCCGCCATTGGTGACGAGGCTCGACTGCAGGCTGTTCCATTGCGAGGATGCGGTGAAGCCATGGGTCGTGCGGGTCTCGGCCGGCCCGTCGAGTTCCCAGACGATATGGCTTGGCTGGTAGATCTGTGCTGCCGAGCGCAGCGCGCCGACGCTGACCGCCACACCGTTCACGCGGTCGTCGATCGCAACCTTGGAGCAGAACAGACCGATTCGAAAAGGATAGCCGCGATAATCGGCATCGCTGCATTCTGCCGACACGCCGTTGCCATTCTGGTTGCCGAGCAAGGCCAGGGTCTTTTCCTTCAACAAGGACGCCGCATAGAACCAGCCGCCGGTATAGACGGCAATGACCAGAAGAATGGCTGCCCCGAGAGCCCAAATTTTGCCGCTGACGCCGCTTCGGCTTGACGCTGCCATGATCTTCTCCAATGGTGCCGCTTCGATCAGAATGCCTCGCATCGCTTCGGACGCAGGAAGAGGCTCTGACCCGTTGACTCTAGGCATCGCTGTTTCCGACGATCGGTTTTCGATTGGCGGGCCGATGCATTAGCATGCTGTGTGACGTGCGATATGGACGAATTTTGGGTGTTTGGCTACGGCTCGCTCATGTGGAACCCCGGCTTCCCTTATGAGGCCCGGCTTCAGGCCCGCGCTTTCGGCTATCGCCGTGCGCTTTGTGTCCGCTCCTTTGTCCATCGGGGGACGCCGGAACGGCCAGGCCTGGTCCTAGGTCTCGATCGCGGCGGATCGTGCCGCGGCGTGGCCTTCCAGGTTGCACCGCGCGACTGGCCGGAGGTCGTCGATTACCTGCGGGCGCGCGAACTCGTCACCCATGTCTATCTGGAGCGGCATCTGCCGGTGGCGCTGGAAGACGGTCGCCAGGTCAAGGCGCTGAGCTATGTGGTGGATCGCGGCCATCCGCAATATGCCGGCGCACTCGAAGTGGAGACGGCCGCGCGCATCGTCCATGCATCGACCGGCAAGTCGGGTCCCAATCACGCCTATGTCGACAATACGCTCTCCCATATGCAGGATATGGGCATACGCGATCTCTGGCTGGAAGGCGTGGCGGAGGCCGTGCTCCGCCTACGCCATCAAACCGTCGCCTGAAGTTCTGCCCGTGATGCCTTCAGCTCGGCAACACGTTTGGCGGCTGTTGCGGGCAGAGGAAGATCCGGATTGGCGGCAACATCGTCCAGGAGCAGATCGTCGCTCGCCGTCTCCAGCGTTGCGATCAGATGCGCGAAAAATGCATCCGGATCCATGCCGGGAGCAATCGGCGGCAGGATCCGGACCTTGAAATGGCCGGGATAACGCATCGTGTTGCGCCGCGGCCAGAAAAGGCCGGGATGCATGGCGATCGGCACGACGGGGACGGCCATGTCGCGATAGATGCGGGCAATCCCGTAGCGATAGGCCGGTTCGGCTCCTGGCGGACGGCGCGTGCCCTCCGGATAGATGATCAGCTGGCGCCCGGCTTCCATCTCCAGCTTCGTGCGACGCATGACCTCCATCATGACCTTGCCGCGCGCGCCGCGGTCGACCGGGATCATCTTCTGCTTCTGGACGTACCAGCCGAAGAGGGGGATCCAGGTAAGCTCCCGCTTCAGGATGTAGACGGGGTCATCCATCCAGGGGAGAAGGGCATAGGTGTCCCAGAAGGATTGATGCTTGGGCGCGAAAATGCAGCCGGTCTTGGGGATGTTTTCCAGCCCTTCGATCTCGAACGTTGTCCCGACGATCTTCTCCATCAGCCAGTGATTGGATCGCGCCCAGGCCTTGGGAATGGCAAAGGCCTTCTTGCGCGGCAGAAGGAAGTAGATAGGCGTCAGGACGATCATGCGCAAAATCAAATTTGCATAGAAAGCAATATTGAAAAGGGTTGAACGCAGCATCAGCATGGGACAGATCCGGATAAATGGGCCAAGGCGTCCCTACACCATTGGCGCCGGTTGCGAAAGCGGGCAGCTCAATGCGGCGGCCTGGCGCTTTCCTTCTCGATTTCATCATGGCTGCGCAAGCCGGTTCCTTGCGGCATGCCGGCCACCCAGCGCAGGCTGGAGGCAGCCATTTTCACATATTCCGCCAACATGGTGCGCAGCGCATCCGGATCGGTAAACCACGCCTTGCGGGTCAGGTCCGCATTCACCACCGGATAGGGAATGAAGGTTGTGCGGTGGTCAACCCGGCGCAGCTCCAGCAGGCTGCGCGGCATGTGGTAGTTCGATGTCACGACAAGGACGGAGCGATAGGCATTGTCGGAGATCCAGCGCGTGATCTCATGGGCATTGCCGATCGTGTCGATAGCCGCATAGCCGACATCCACGCAGCATTGGAAGAGATCTTCCGAGCCCTGCGTCGTCTTGCGGATCTGCGAAGGCGTGACGGAAGGATGCGCGCCTGAAATCAGCAGGCGCCGCCCGGCGCCGTCGCGCAGCAGGCCCAAAGCCTGGTCGATCCGCTGGTAGCCTCCGGTCAGGACCACGATGGCATCGGCCTTCACGCCATCCGGCGGCTTCAGCGAGGTGACCGTGTCGGCAAACCAGAGAAAGCCGCCACACAGGAGGGTGGCAACAACCAGCAGCAGGAAGCCGAGATAGCGCAGCGTACGGCGCAGGGCGCCGTTGCGACGGAACCGGTAGTTCCATCGGCGTGGCGGTGGCTGCTCGTGGGCGCCATTGGTGTGCATGGTCTGGCCAAGGGTCATGGCCACAAGTCCTTATACCCGATCCGTTCAAGACAAAAGGGAGCCGGGCTCACGCGGACGGCAAGCCATCGGAACGAGCCGGATCTGATCGAATGAGATCGATTTCGTCAATCGTGCGCATCACAGTCCATCGCGCCGTCAAGGTCGTCAACAAAGCAATGACGATCATTGTGGCAAGAATGCCGAGATAGCCGGAGAAGCCGATGGTGAAGGTGCCGAAGAGCGCCGTGGCCTGATCGCTTTCCGGCGTCGCCAGCGAATTGCTCTGCCAGATATTGGCGGTGAGGAACAATAGGGCCGTCAGAACGCCTCCCGCGGCAGAGCCCTTCAGGCTGATCTTGAGAAAATGCTTCTGGAACTCGCTGGCGACGAAGCCGCTTTCGGCCCCGACAAAATGCAGGACTTCGACAATGTGGCGATTGCCGGACAATGCGCCGCGCGTCGCGAAGATCACGGTCAGGATCATGGCGGTGAAGACAAGCACGAGAACGCCCGTGCCGATCAGGACCGTGGTATGCGCCATGGAAACGAGGCGGTCCACCCAGGTGCGATGATCATCGAGAAAGGCCTGCGGCACCTCTGCGCGCAGCAGGTCGCGCATGGCCGCGAAATCCGGCGGATTGGCCTCGTCGATGGTAATGATGACGAGACGCGGCACCGGCAATTCCTTCAGGTCGAGGCCGGAGCCCAGCCAGGGTTCGAGCAGGCGGGCGGTTGCGGCATCGTCCATGATCCTGCCGTCCTTCGTGCCGACGAAGGTCAGCGCCAGATCGCGCGCTTTTTTCAGCGCGGCATCCATATCGAGCGAATCATCCGGCTTGATCTGGATGGTGATCTCCCGGGAAATCTGGCTTTCCCAGCTGGAGGCGGTGGCCCGCACCATGCTGACCCCGCCCCAGGTGAGGCAGGCGAGGAAGGACATGATGGCGATGACCACCATCAAGGCATTGCCCTGAATGTTGGAGGGCGGCAGGATGGGTCCCTGCGGACGGACCCGGATCTGCGGGCGCTTCTGGTGCGCCGGGGCGCCTGAGCCGTCCTGCTTGGCGGGCCGGGAAGGGGTGGAGCGGCGGCTGATTTCATTCATAGATGTCTAGCCGCCCATCTGTGAGGATCATCCGCCTGGCATCCACCTGGTCCATCAGGGCCAGATCATGGGTTGCGATCACCACGGCCGTGCCGAGCCGGTTCAGCTCCAGAAACAGGTTCAGCAGCCGCCGCGCCATGGGCGGATCGACATTGCCCGTCGGCTCGTCGGCAAGCAGGATCTCCGGGCGGTCCATCAGCGCCCGGGCAATCGCCGCGCGCTGCTTTTCGCCGCCGGAGAGGACCGCGGGCAGGACATTGACGCGCTCGCCGAGCCCGACCCATTTCAGGAGTTCCAGAACATCGTTGCGATAGCCCGATTCCTCCTTGCCGCGAACGCGCAGGGGCAGAGCGACGTTTTCATAGGTCGTCAGATGATCCAGGAGGCGAAAATCCTGGAAGACGATTCCGACCCGGCGACGCAGCATGGGCAATTCATTGCGGGGGATCTGCGACAGGTCGCGATCGAACATGCGAATGAGGCCGCGGGTCGGCTGCAGCGACAGGAAAAGCAATCTCAGAAGCGTGGTCTTGCCGGCGCCCGACGGGCCGGTCAGGAACTGGAAGGATCGGCTGGGAATGTCGAATGTGAGATCGCGGAGAATTTCCGGTCCCATTCCATATCGCAAGCCGACATTTTCAAAATGGATCAACGCGTCGTCCAGTCCATTGGTGGTCATTCTTGGCGCCGGCCCAGCGGATGACATGGCCGCGCCGTCTCTGTGAGCCTTGGTAAACGCCAAGGGTTGACGGAAGCTTTCACCATAGCCCGAAACCAGGCTGTTTCGGGTCGAGTTTGCGAAGCATTAACCACTTGAATTTACGACTGAGCGGGATTCGTTGCAATGCCTGCGATTCGGGTTTGCGCCTTCAAGAGGGGAGAACACCCATGCACGCTTTCCGCTCTCGCCGGGATAATGCCGCGGCCGCTTATGATATTCTGCCGCCGGAGGTGCTGGGTTCGGGTCGCCGGCCCCGTTCCGCGGAAAAGGCCGAGATCGAGGACGCGCATTTCGTGACCCTTCGGGAGGATACCCGTGCCCCGCTTGGCGCTTCGCATTCCGGACGCTTCGAGAACGATAATCTGCGGCGCCCGCGCAGGGTCCATTCCCCAGGTCAGATGCGTGGTCAGCGCTCTGCCGGCACCGCTCTCTCCCGTTTGGCAAGCCTTGCCGGGCGTCTGCCGCATGGCTGGCTTCGCCGGCTCGGCAAGGTCAGCCTTTCTTCGGCCGCGCTTCTCATGGGGCTTTTGGTTGGGCGGCTGGAGGCTGCGCTGATGCGCATGTCGGCCGATTTCTTCTCGGCCCTCGTCGCCTTCGTCTTCGTGATCGTCTTCGGCCTATGCGGCGGCTTCTCGCTGATCTCCGCCGCCAGCAGCGCGCCGGTCACGGGCAAGGGGCTCGACATCACGCATGTGACGCTTACGCCGCAGGATGCCAACGGTCTTCGCGTGCTGGTCATCAACGGCATTGTCGAGAACCGGAGCCAGATGCGCATGCCCGTCATGTCGATCCAGGCGGAGCTTCTGACGGGTGGCAGGACCGTCGCTCGCGCCGTCATCGCACCGCCCGTTGCGCAGCTCGCCGCCGATCACAGCCGCGGCTTCAGCGCCCGGCTGCCGCATCCTGGCGGCTCCGATCCAAGTTTGCGGCTTTCCTTCGCCGAAACGGGTGCCAGCTCCGACTGATTATGCTATCGCGGGTTCTCAAGATATGGAGACGCCCTATGCCCATCGTGCGCGGCAAGATCATCGAGCCGCTTTTCACCGCCGAACAGATCGCCGAGCGCAATCGCAGCCTGGCGCTGCAGATCGCGCAGGGTCCGACCAAGGATCTCCTGGTGATCGCGATCCTGAAGGGATCCTTCATCTTCGCCGCCGATCTCCTGCGTGCGCTTCACGAGACGGGGCTTGCCCCGGAAGTCGAGTTCATCACCCTGTCCAGCTATGGCGCAGGAACCGTGTCGCAGGGCGTGCGGATCGTGAAGGACATCGATTCCAGCGTGCAGGACCGGGACGTGCTCCTGATTGACGACATTCTGGAGAGCGGGCGCACGTTGAAATTTGCCAAGGAGCTGCTCTACGAGCGCGGCGCGCGGCACGTGACCCTGGCCGTGCTGCTCGACAAGAGCGTCAAACGGAAGGAGGAACTGGAGGCGGATTATGTCGGCTTCGAGTGTCCTGACGAGTTCGTCGTGGGCTATGGCATGGATGTCGCCTATGCCTTCCGCGAACTGCCTTTCGTGGGCGTGGTGACCGGCGATGCGGCGGAGGATTCCTAAGGCCGCCTGCGCTTCGAAGCCTGCGCCCTGAAAGCGCGCGCTGTCCGGCACCTCGTGCCGGCCGCAGCGGTCACCGCCTATTAACCATGCTGCCCCGGGGCTCGGGCACGTTTACCCCTCGCAAAGGAAATACTGGTCAGTTGGACCTCGACTTGATGCACGGAGTACCCAGACCATGGCAAAGATCCTGATCACCGAAGACGAGGATGCCCTGCGTTCCTTCGTGGCGCGAGCCCTGCGTCTGGACGGCCATGAGACCTATGAGGCCGCCGATGGTGCTGAAGGCTTGCAGCGTCTTGAGGATGATTGCTTCGATCTCCTGCTGTCCGATATCCGCATGCCGGTAATGGACGGAATCGAACTCGCGCATCGGGCCTCGGCGCAGTTTCCCGAGCTGAAAATCCTGCTGATGACCGGCTATGCCGAGCAGCGGGAGCGGGCGGACGACCTGATGACCAAGGTCATCGACGTGGTGGACAAGCCCTTCGCGCTTCCGGACATTCGCCGGGCGGTGGCGCAGGCCCTGACCCAGCGGCCCAAGGCTGCCTGAGGCCGGTATCGACAGCCGGAAATCCCGCCGCTCCTCCAGCCTTCCGTCCCTGGACCATCCGCCGTTCGTGACGGGTGGCTGATCAACGAATGTCCAGCAGGCGTTCCAGATAACGGCGCTCGGCTTCGCCAGACAGGCTGTTGCCCAGGCGGTTGCGGATCGCATCGAGGATTTCGCGGGCGCGCTGCACATCGATTTCATCCGGGACCTTCACCTGATCGCCGAATTCGGGACCGGTGGTCGCCCGCGGCCGTCCGAGTGGATCGCGGCCGTTCTGCCCGCCCTGCGAGGCCAGGCCCTGGCCGGGTCCCGGTTGCTGACCTTGACCCTGTCCCTGGCCCTGCATCGCCTGCATCATCTGCTGCATCATGCTCTGCGCGCCCTGGCGCAGCGCGTTCAGCGCATTGCCCTGACCTTCGACAGCCTGATCGCCCTGACCTTCGCCCAAGGCCTCTCCGGCATTGCCCATTTCCCGACCGGCCTCGCCGAAACCGGGACCGGGATCCATGCCGAGCTCCTTCAAGCCCTGCTGGAGTTCCTGAAGTTTCTTGCCCAGCCCTTCCTGCTGCGCCCGAAGGTTCTTCAGCGCCTCGCGCAACTGCTCGGCCGTCATCTGGTCGCTCGGGTTCTGCCCCTGCTGCCCCTGCTGGCCCTGCTGCTGTTGCCCTTGCTGCTGCTGGCCCTGTTGTTGCTGGCCTTGCTGGCCCTGTTGTTGCTGGCCCTGGTCGTAAGGCTGGTTGGGATCGCCGCGCTGCATGCGGTCGCGCAGGGCCTGGTTCAGCTGGAAGGTCTGATCCATCAGGCGCTGCTGCTCCTGCATGAGCTCGCCAAGCTTGTCGATCTGCTGGCGCATCGGGCTGGCCTGCTGCTGGCCCTGTTGCGGGCGCTGCATGCGGCCGGCCTGGAGGTTGTTCATCATGCGCTGCAGTTCCGACAGCATCTGCTGGGCGGCATCCTTGTTGCCGGAACGGGCCAGGTTTTCGATCTGGTCCATCATGTTCTGCAGATCGCGCTGGCGGATCACATTCTGCGCCTCCATGTTCTGCTGTCCCTGCGGCATGTTCTGCATGCGCTCGGCCAGTTCCGACATGAAGTTCTGCATCGCCTCCCGCAGCTCCTGCATGAGCTTGGCGATTTCCTCGTCGGAGGCATTGTTCTCCAGCGCCTCCGATAGCGCCTGCTGGGCATCGCGCAGCCGCCGCTCGGCCAGCGACAGGTCGCCGTCTTCTATGCCGAGCGCGATCTGCCAGAGGTAATCGGCGGTATCCTTCAGCTGCTCCTCATTGCGCGACAGCCTCATGCGCTCCTGCGCGGACCGGATCAGCAGATAGTGCGACAGTTTCGGAATGGTCTCTTCAGGCCGGATGGCGAGCGCTTCGTTCAAGGCAATTGCCTTTGGCATCTGTCGCACATCCAGGGCAAAGACCTGCCGCTGCTCGGCGATGGCCGCGGCCAGCGGTTCGACGAAGCGACGGGCCGGCAGGACCATCTCGATCGCCGGGCTTCGGCCTTCCTGGCCGGCGCCGTCGACAGCGACCAGCGTGATCCGGACGCGCTTTCCGGACAGAGGATGCTCGGTCAGATTGCGGCTGCTGGTGCCCTTTATATCGCGCGCGTTCTGGCGCGGAATATCCAGCTTGTACTCGGGGAGCGGATAGAGTGGTTGCGCACCGGCTGCCGGGGCCTCCGCCGGTTCGATCAGCGCGAAAGCCTTCTGGACACCGTAATCGTCCTTGCCGAGAAAGCCGATCTCCAGGGCGCCGTTCACCGCTCGTCGCGGCTGCTTGTCGAAGGCGATCTCAGGGGCGCGATCGGGAACGACGTCAAACATCCATTGCTGGCCGTTGACGGTCAGGTCGCCGCTCTCGTTGATCTTCATCTTGTAGGTGCGGGGCGGCGCGCTGGCGCTGGCGGTGCGTTCGACAGGCGGCGCGCCAGCCGGCGCGGCAGCCGTACGGGCCTTGTCGCCGGCCGTCTCGTCTTGCGGCAGCATTTGCTCCGGCCCGCCTTCCAGCGGCGCAAAGGTCACGCTTTCGCCGCCCTGGCCGCCGGTGACGCGCACCGTCAGCTCGGCAAATTGCGCGACCTTCACCGTATCGGCGACAGGGGCCTCACGGCCGGTGAGGAAGATCGGCGGGCGCCCGGTATAGCCCGGAGGGGTCAGCCACGCGTCGATGCGCAGGTCCGGATTGACGCTGAGCGCGGGGGCCGAGGGGCGCAGGATATCGGATACGCTGCCGCCACCATTGGAATAGGAATAGCCGAAGGCGGCAGCCAGGAGCAGGGCCGGCACGGCGCGCAGCGCGAAACGGTCATGGCGGGCAATGTCCGGCTGGGGCAGGCCGGCATCGAGCGCGGCAATGCGGCGAGCCATGCGCAATTGATGCTCTTTCCAGAGCGCGCGCGCGACCGGATTGTCAAAGGCAGGTTCTTCTTCCTGCACCGAGACCGGCTGGTGCGGCAGATGGTTGCGCTCTTCCAGCAGGTGATCGGCATCGGTTGCGCTCGGCCACCGCAGGCGACCAAGCGGCAGAATGGTGGTGAGAAAGGCGAAGACGAAGAGGCCGAAGGCGACCCAGCGCCCCAGATCGGGAAGTTGACGGAAGAGGCCGAACCAGGCGGCGGCCAAAAACAGAGCAAGCACGGTCGCAGGCGCCAGCAGGAGGGGGGCGAGCCGCTCGCAGAACAGCACCCAGCGGGCCAGCGATCGTTTCGTCGCCACGCGCCGCGCGAGAGCGGGATGCGCATCAAAGGCGCCCTTGCGGATGAGGCTCATGCGGTCCTTCTCCTGTCGTGGCGGTGTCAACCGGTCTCGGTTCGCCGTCGCCGGAGCCGGCATGGCAGCATGCCCCGGTAACCGACAGGATAGCAGTGTTTGTGGCGAAGACGAGGGCGCCGGCCCTGATTGCCGGCGCTTTCCTGCCATTTCGCTTAAAAGTGAATGCGAATATGCCCGTCAGGCCAGCCAGTCCGGAACCGAATCAAGCCCGATCAGATCCTCAAAGCTGCCTCGGGGGCGAACGACATGGAAGCTGTCGCCCTTGACCAGCACCTCGGGAATGAGCAGGCGCGAATTATAGGTGCCGGCCTGCACGGCGCCATAGGCGCCGGCAGAGCCGACCGCCAGCAGATCGCCCGCCTGCGGCCGCGCCATGTCGCGATCAAGGGCGAGGTAATCCCCCGTCTCGCAGACTGGTCCCACCACATCCGCCTTGATATTCGGCGCGCTTGCTCGCGACGCAACGACCGGCCGGATCGTGTGATAGGCCTCGTAGAGGGTCGGGCGGATCAGATCGTTCATTGCCGCATCGACGATCACGAAGGTCTTTTCGCCGGCCTCCTTCACATACAGCACTTCCGTCACCAGAATGCCGGCATTGCCGACGATCAGGCGCCCGGGTTCGGTGACGATCCGGCAATTCAGGCTGCGCAGCTGCTCCTTGACGATATGGGCATAGGCCTCCGGCAGCGGCGGCGGATTGTTGTCGTCCCGATAGGGGATGCCAAGCCCGCCGCCGATATCCACATGCTCGATCGTCAGGCCGTCGGCCCGCAGGTTCTCGACAAGCTCCCGCAGCAGGCGGAAGGCATCCTCGAAGGGCTGCAGCTCGGTAATCTGGCTGCCGATATGCATATCGATGCCGCTGACCTGAATGCCGGGCAGGGTTGCTGCATGCGCATAGACCTGGCGTGCGCGGTCATAGGAAATGCCGAACTTGTTCTCCTTCTTCCCGGTCGAGATCTTTGCATGGGTGCGCGCATCGACATCGGGATTGATCCGGAAGGAGACATGCGCCCGGCGACCGGCCCGCAGGGCGCGCAGATTGAGGATCTCGAGTTCCGGCTCGGATTCCACATTGAAACAGTAGATGCCGGCCTCGAGCGCCAGATCCATCTCCGCCGGGGTCTTGCCGACGCCGGAGAACATGATCCGCTCCGGCGGAATGCCGGCCGCCAGCGCGCGGCGCAGTTCGCCGCCCGATACGACGTCGACACCTGCACCCAGCCGGCCGAGCGTTTTGAGGACGGCCTGGTTGGAATTGGCCTTCATGGCGTAACATACCATGGCATCGACATCGGCAAAGGCTTCCGAGAAGACGCGGTAGTGCCGTTCGAGCGTGGCCGTCGAATAGCAGTAGAAAGGCGTTCCCACCGCTTCGGCGATGGCAGGAATGGCAACGGCTTCAGCGTGCAGGACGCCGTCGATATACTGGAAATGGTTCACGGGGCGTGGCTCTGCTTAGAGAAGCGGGTCTAGGAAAAAGGGACGATCCGTCACTGGCTGGTTTTTCTGGCCCGGAGTCTTGCGGATATTCTGCTCCTCGACGGGCGTGCTCGGCCGGTCGAGCGAGCCTTTGCGGCCACAGCCGGTAACGGCGATGCCGGCGATGCAGAGCGCGACGGCGATGCGGGCAGAGATGCGCAGGGTCGACATTTTTCTTCCTTCATCGGATGGCCTTGCAGGCGGGCCACTATCAGCAACAGGGCAGCCTGTTCTTAGCGAAGTTCAGCCCGCTTGTGCAGTCAATTCTGGTGATGGGTCAGTTGCGTCCGCGCCACCACGCGATCTGCTCACGCACTTTCGCAGGCGCCGTTCCGCCGAAGCTCGTGCGGCTGGAGACAGAGGCATCCACTGAAAGAACGTCGAATACCGAAGGGGTGATCTGCGGATGAATGGATTGCAGGTCCTCCAGCGAAAGCTCCGCAAGGTCGCAGGCTCTGGATTCCGCCAGAGCGACGGCGCGGCCGGTCACGTGGTGGGCGTCGCGGAAGGGAAGGCCGGCTTCGCGGACCAGCCAGTCGGCCAGATCCGTGGCCGTCGAAAAGCCGGATCCGGCTGCAGCACGCATGCGCTCGACACGAACCGTCATGTCGCGCACCATGCCGGCCATCGCGGCCAGCGCCAGTTCGAGGTTTTCGGCGGCGTCGAAGACCTGTTCCTTGTCTTCCTGCATATCCTTGGAATAGGCCAGCGGCAGGCCTTTCATGACCGTCAGAAGCGCGACCAGCGACCCGTTGATGCGTCCGGTCTTGGCGCGCACCAGTTCGGCGGCATCCGGATTCTTCTTCTGCGGCATGATCGACGAGCCGGTCGAGAAGGCATCCGAGAGGCGGATGAAGCCGAATTGCGGTGTCGACCAGATCACGATTTCCTCTGCGAAGCGCGACAGATGCGTGGCGCAGATGGCGGCGACAGACAAAAATTCCAGGGCAAAATCGCGGTCCGAGACCGTGTCGATGGAATTGCGCGTCGGTTCCCGAAAGCCAAGCGCCTGCGCGGTCATGTGGCGATCGATCGCAAAGCCGGTGCCGGCCAGCGCCGCCGCACCGATCGGGCACTCGTCCAGATGGTCGATCGCATGGCGCACGCGGGCACGGTCGCGGCCGAACATTTCCACATAGGCCATGCAGTGATGGCCGAAGGTGACAGGCTGGGCTGTCTGCAGATGCGTGAAGCCTGGCATGACCGTTTCGGCATGCTCCTCCGCCTTGTCCAGCAGGGCGGCGATCAGATCGGTCAGCATGGCTTCCGTCCGTGCCATCTCTTCCTTGACCCAGAGGCGGAAATCGAGCGCCACCTGGTCGTTGCGGGAGCGGGCGGTATGCAGACGGCCCGCAGCCGGACCGATCAGGTCTGCAAGCCGGGCCTCGATGTTCATGTGGATGTCTTCCAGCTTGCGGGAAAACGTGAAGCGGCCGTCCTGGATCTCTGACAGGATCGTGTTCAGGCCCGAAACGATCTTGTCTTTATCTTCGACCGAAATGATGCCTTGTTGCGCCAGCATGGTGGCATGTGCGATGGAGCCGCGGATATCCTGGGCGAAGAGCTTCTTGTCGAAGCCGATGGAGGCATTTATCTCCTCCATGATGGCGTCCGGCCCGGAGGCAAAGCGCCCGCCCCACATCTGGTTGGAGGAGGCGTGATCCTTCGCACCGTCTGCCGTGCCGTTCGCCCTGCCGTCTGCCCTGCCGTCTGCCATGAGTATCCGTCCTGGAGTTGGAATATGCCGAACAAGAGACCTCTCGGTCTGCCGTCCGTCCGCCTGATCCTGTTTGCTGCCGTTGCCGGCATCATCGCCGGTCTCGTCGCGGTATACGTGAAGCCCACCCTGTCTGGCAATGGCGAGGTCGCCGCGCAGACGCAGTGCGAAGGCGCCGTTGCGCAGGCCCGAACGGTGTCGGAACTCGCGCAAGGGGAACTGGCGGCGCTCAGTGGTGCGGCGGAGCCGCGCCGTCTCGAGACGCTGTCCTTCACTGGGCCGGAGGGGCGCAAGCTGACGCTGGCGGATTTCGAGGGCAAGACGGTTCTATTGAACCTCTGGGCGACCTGGTGCGTGCCCTGTCGCGAGGAAATGCCGGCGCTGAACGCTCTGCAGGTCGCCAAGGGCAGCGATAGATTCGAAGTTGTGGCGATCAACATCGACACCGGCAGCGATGAAAAACCGAAGGCCTTTCTGGAAGAGACGGGCGTGCACGCGCTTGCCCCCTATCGCGACAGTTCGATGGGCGTCTTCAATGCGCTGAAGAAGGAGGGGCTGGCCTTTGGCTTGCCGGTCACTCTGGTGATCAATCGCGAAGGCTGCCTGATCGGTGCGATGAATGGGCCGGCCATATGGGATGGACCGCAGGCCCAGACGCTGATCGATCGCGTGCTTGCGCTTTAGACGGCAACCACGGCATCAGCGCGTGGGAACCGGCACCTCGCCGCGGTAATCGTAGAAGCCGCGGCCGGATTTGCGGCCGAGCCAGCCGGCTTCGACATATTTGACCAGCAGCGGACAGGGTCGGTACTTGCTATCCGCCAGACCATCATGCAGCACCTGCATGATGGACAGGCAGGTATCGAGCCCGATGAAATCGGCAAGCTGCAGCGGCCCCATCGGATGATTGGCGCCGAGCTTCATGGCGGTATCGATGGCTTCCACCGAGCCGACACCTTCATACAGCGTGTAGATGGCCTCGTTGATCATCGGCAGCAGGATGCGGTTGACGATGAAGGCGGGAAAATCTTCGGCAACCGTGACGGTCTTGTCCAACGACGCGGCAAACTGCTTGGCTGCGAGGAAGGTCGGCTCCCCGGTTGCGATGCCGCGGACGAGCTCGACCAGCTTCATCACCGGAACCGGGTTCATGAAATGAATGCCCATGAATTGCTCGGGACGATCGGTGGTCGCGGCAAGCCGGGTGATGGAGAGGGACGAGGTATTGGTGGCAAGGATCGCTTCCGGCTTCAGCACCGGGCAGATCTGCGAGAAGATCTTGCGCTTGACGCTTTCGTCCTCGGTCGCCGCTTCGATCAGAAGATCCACTGACGCTAGATCGTGGTGATCGACAGTTCCGCTGATGCGCGACAAAGCCGCCTTGCGGTCCTCGTCGCTCAGCTTGCCGTTCGAGACCTGGCGGGCAAGATTGCCGTTGATGGTGGCAAGGCCCGCTTCGATCCGTTCGCTGGAAAGATCATAGACCGTTACCCGGTAGCCGGCCAAGGCGCTGACATGCGCGATGCCGCAGCCCATCTGACCCGCTCCGACTATTCCAACATTGGTGATCATGACGCCTCGTTTTTTATCAAGAGGTGGTGCGGCCGCGCGGTTTGATCGTCCAGCGCGCCCAAGACGCAGAGAGACAATGTGCGGCCCAAGAAAGTGATACTGCCGCAACGCAATATTTTCCAGCCCTGGCCCGCCGCTCGGCAGGCCAAGGCCTTCTTGCAGGTCGTTACAAGGCCTTTTCCAGTTCCGGGATCACCTGGAACAGGTCGCCCACGAGACCGTAATCGGCCACCTGGAAGATCGGCGCTTCCTCATCCTTGTTGATCGCGACGATCACCTTGGAATCCTTCATGCCAGCCAGATGCTGAATGGCACCTGAAATACCGCAGGCGATGTAGAGATCGGGAGCGACCACTTTGCCGGTCTGGCCGACCTGCCAGTCGTTCGGAGCATAGCCCGCATCGACGGCAGCGCGCGAGGCACCCACGGCAGCGCCCAGCTTGTCGGCGAGCGGCAGGATGACCTCCTGGAACTTTTCCGCAGAACCGAGCGCACGGCCGCCGGAAACGATGATCTTGGCCGAGGTCAGTTCCGGCCGGTCGGACGAGGAGAGCGCATCCTCGACAAAGGTGGAAAGGTCTGTCGTGCCGCTGGCGGAAACGGCCTCGACGGGCGCCGAACCGCCGTCACCGGTCGCGGCAAAGGCCGCCGAACGAACGGTGATCACCTTCTTGGCATCGGTCGACTGCACCGTCTGGATCGCATTGCCGGCATAGATCGGGCGTCGATAGGTATCGGCCGAGACGACCTCGATGATTTCCGAGACCTGCATCACGTCCAGAAGCGCGGCAACGCGCGGCATGACATTCTTGGCCGAGGCCGTGGCGGCAGCCATGATCACATCATAGTCACCGGCCAGCGAGACGATGAGATCGGCAAGCGGTTCAGCCAGATTGTTGGAGAGCGAGGCGTCATCGGCAGCCAGGACCTTGGCGACGCCGGAAAGTTTGGCAGCGGCATCGGCGGCGCCCTTGGCATTGGAGCCGGCCACCAGCACATGCACGTCACCGCCGATGGCGGTTGCGGCCGTCAGGGCCTTGGCAGTCTGGTCAGAGACGCTTGCGCCGTCATGCTCTGCGAGAAGAAGAATAGCCATTGTTCGTGTTCTCCCTTTCGTATCCTTACAGGACGCCCGCTTCGTTCTTCAGCTTTTCGACAAGTTCGGCCACTGTCTTGACCTTGATGCCGGCCTTGCGGCCACCCGGTTCCTCGGTCTTCAGCACCTTCAGGCGCGGCGCCATGTCCACCCCGAAATCGGCCGGGCTCTTCTTGTCGAGCGGCTTCTTCTTCGCCTTCATGATATTGGGAAGCGAGGCATAGCGGGGCTCGTTGAGGCGAAGATCCGTCGTTACGACAGCCGGAAGCTTGACCTCGATGGTCTGCAGGCCGCCATCGACCTCGCGGGTCACCTTGGCGCTATCGGCGGACAATTCCACCTTCGAGGCAAAGGTTGCCTGGCCCCATTTCAGAAGCGCGGCCAGCATCTGGCCCGTCTGATTGGAATCGTCGTCGATCGCCTGCTTGCCGAGAATGACGAGGCTCGGATTTTCGGCCTCGACGACGCCCTTCAGCAGTTTTGCCACAGCCAGCGGCTCGACCGCCTCATCCGTTTCGATCAGAATGCCGCGATCGGCGCCCATTGCGAGGGCGGTGCGGATCGTCTCCTCCGCCTTTGCCGGACCGATCGAGACCACGACGATCTCCTCGGCCTTGCCGGCTTCCTTCAGCCGCAGGGCCTCTTCCACCGAAATTTCGTCGAACGGATTCATCGACATCTTGACGTTGGCCAGCTCGACACCGGTTCCGTCCGCCTTCACGCGGATCTTGACGTTGTAATCCACGACCCGCTTCACGGGGACCAAAATCTTCATGACGTCCTTCCTCAGATAAAACCAATGGGGAAAATGCGGCCTCTCCCACGCGGCCGATTGTCAATGGGCGACATGGATACGCATTTTTGCACCGAACTCAAAGGCTTTTGCGGGCCCGTGCGGTGCAATTTGGTCATCCCCCTATTCCATGCCTGACGCCTGCGGCCTGTGCCCGCCCCTGTCCGCCTGTGTCCGTGCCGGCAATCAGCGATTCTGGCCCGGCACCCATAAAATATCCGCATGACCGTCCTGATTGGCGTGACGGGCGGCGACAAACAGGAAATCCGAGAGCCGGTTGATATAGTTGAGTGCCGGCGATCCGACCGTTTCCCCGTCCAGACGCGACAGTTCCACCATCAGGCGCTCGGCCCGGCGCGATACGGTACGCGCGACATGCAGATGCGCCGCGGCGGGCGATCCGCCCGGCAGGATGAACGAATTCAGCGGTGCGAGCCTGGCGTTCAGCTGATCGATCTCCGCTTCCAGCCGGTCCACCTGCGACGAAATGATGCGCAGGGGTTCCCATTCCATCGGCTGGCCATTGTCGGGCGTCGAAAGATCGGCGCCGAGATCGAAGAGGTCGTTCTGGATACGCGACAGCATTGCGTCGAGGTCCGGCATATCGGCGGTGTGCAGGCGGGCGGTGCCGATGATCGAATTGGTCTCGTCCACGGTGCCATAGGCTTCGACGCGCAGATCATGCTTCAGCCGCCTCGGGCCGGTGGCAAGTCCGGTCGTGCCATCGTCTCCCGTACGCGTATAGATCTTGTTGAGCTTCACCATTCTCAGCGGCCCCCACCGGTCAGCCAGAGCGTGAGCATGATCAGCACGATGGCGATCGCCTGCAGCATGACGCGCAATTGCATCAGCTTGTTCGACCTGTTGGCGTCCTTCCCCTGCAGCATGTTGAAGAGACCGCGGATCAGCACGAGGACCACGAGGCCCATGACGATGAGGGCCAGGATTGTGGTGAAGCTCGACATGGAAATGCCTTTTCTTGGAGTTGTTTCGAGCATGATCCGACCGGAGTGAAACGAGGATCGATAAGATCATGCTTCAAATATAAAAGTTTAGAGCGCCGATTTCATTCAATCAGATCGAACAGCACTCTAGTCGGTCTTACGCAGGAGCCTGTAGAACAGATCTGCCGGAAGCAGGCGCTTGAGAAGGGCACCCTGTTTGGCCGGCCGCGTCACCAAGTAATGTGGCCGGGGGCGCGGTGCCGTCAAGGCATGGACCAGCACCCGGTACACGGCGTCCGGTCCGAGCTTGTGCTTGTTGATCGGCCCCGAGCCGTCCAGCCGGGCAATCTGGCGGATATATTCCTGCGCATGGGCGGAGTTTTGAAGATCGATCCGGTCCCGAATGGCCGCCAGAGCATTGGCTGTGAAGCGGCTGTCGATGGGGCCGGGCTCGATCAGGCTGACAAAGATGCCGCTTCCGTCAAGTTCCATCCGCATGGTCACGCTCAAGCCTTCGATCGCATGTTTGGAGGCATTGTAGGCGCCGCGATAGCGGTAGGGCACGAGGCCGAGAATGGACGAGCACTGGATGATGCGGCCGAAACCCTGCGCGCGCATCACCGGGATCACCTGCCGCGTCAGCTCGTGCCAGCCGAAGACATTCGTCTCGAACTGCAGCCGCAGAACCTCCGTGGTCAGGTCCTCGACGGCGCCTGGCTGGCCATAGGCCCCATTGTTGAAAAGTGCCGTTATCCTGTCGCCGGTGCGGCGCCGGACCTCCGCCACAAGGGCAGTGATCGTCTCCGGCCTGGTGTAGTCCATCAGCAGGGTTTCGATCCCCTGTGCCTCGAGCGCGGCCACATCCTCGGGCTTGCGCACCGTGGCGAAGACGCGCCAGCCATCCCTGGCAAGTGCTGCGGCGCAATGGGCGCCGATGCCGGAGGAGCAGCCGGTAACGATGATGGTGCGCTGATCCGCCATGATCCCTCCCTGTACAATGGCTTTGCCTTTCCCATATTTGAACATCAGTGACAACGGAGTTCCCTCGTGTCCGACGACAGACCGCAGTTTCGGCCCTTCCGGCTGGTCTTCAAGGTTTTTTACGACGCCTATTGTCATTTCAACGATGATGATGGCTGGGCGCTTGCCAGTCACGTGGCTCTGTCGGGTCTGCTGGCCCTCTTTCCCTTCCTGATTTTCGGAACGGCGCTCGCGGGTTTCCTCGGGGCCAACAGCTTCTCCGATACGGCGGTGCATCTGCTGTTCGACACATGGCCCACCGATATCGCCGAGCCTCTGGCGGCGGAAATCCGCCGGGTGCTGGAAATCCCGCGCGGCGGGCTTCTGACGATCTCGGTGCTGGCCGCTGCCTATTTCGCCTCCAACGGGGTCGAGGCTCTGCGCATTTCGCTGAACCGGGCCTATCGGGTGGCGGAAGATCGCGCCTGGTATGTGACGCGCCTGGCGAGCCTCGGCTATGTCATCATGGCGGTGGTGATCTGCGCGGCAATCAGCATCGTGCTCGTCGCGATACCGATCGCCATCCGCTTTACCGGATCGCACCTGCCCTGGTTACAGAACGAGATCGAATATATCACCAATTTCGGCCTGCTGGGCACCGTCATCGTCCTGCTTCTCGGGCTGATCGTCTGCCATAAATGGTTGCCCGCCGGCAGCCGGCGGCTGATCGACACCTTGCCCGGCATCGCCCTGACCCTGATCTGCTGGAGCGCCTTTGCCTGGCTGTTTGCCTCCTACCTCGCCACATTCGCCAATTACAACGCGACCTATGCCGGTCTGGCCTCGGTCATGATCGTGCTCGTCTTTCTGTACATGGTGGGGGTGATCTTCATGCTGGGCGCGGAGGTCAATGCCGCCTTGATGAAATATCGCGTCTATTCCGCGCTCAAACATGCGCGCTCCGGCAGGGCGAGCGCCAAGGCGCGCCCGGTTTCCGCAGCCGCGAGGACGCCTGCCCCCGCAGCGGGCGCAGGCAAAGGGTCGTTAGAGCCCGCGCCGATTGCGGCGGATGATCAGAGGCCGAGCATCAGCCGTATGTCGCTCGGCGAGTGACCCGCGGCGCGCAAGGCGGCGAGACCGGTGGATGCCGCGCTCTTCGACAGTTTTCGCCCGTCCGGCCCGAGGATGAGGCGATGGTGGTGATAGCGCGGCTCCGGAAGATCGAGGAGTTGTTGCAGAAGGCGGTGCACGGATGTGGCGTGGAAGAGGTCGAGGCCGCGCACCACATGGGTGACGCCCTGCGCCGCATCATCCACGACAACGCTCAAGTGATAGCTCGAGGGTGCATCGGAGCGGGAAAGGATCACGTCGCCCCAGGCCTCGGGATCGGCGGTGACGACGCCCCGCGCGCCGTCGCCTGTCTCCACGAAGGTGAGGGGGCCGCCCACCAGGCTGATCGCCTTCTTCATGTCGAGGCGCAGCGCGTGACGGAGTCCGCTGTCGAGCAGTCTCCGGCGCTCGCCGGGTGGCCGGTCAAGGTCGTCCCGAGGGTAGATCGGTGCACCATCCGGATCGCGTGGCCAGCTCTCTCCCGCCGCCTCTGCCGCCTCGACCCGCGCCTTGATCTCGCCGCGGGTGAGAAATGACGGATAGATCAGTCCCAGGGCGTCCAGCCGGTCGAGAGCTTCGCGATAGTCGGCCAGATGGCCTGACTGGCGCCGCAGCTGCGGCTCGGCATGGAAGCCGATCCAGGCGAGATCGGACAAGATCTCGGCCTCGAATTCGGGCTTGCAGCGGGTCTGATCGATGTCTTCGATGCGCAGCAGAAGCCGTCCCTGCGTCTCCCTGGCCATTGCCTGATTGATCAGGGCAGAGAGCGCGTGTCCCAGATGCAGGAAGCCGTTGGGGCTCGGCGCGAAGCGGAAGACCGGTTTTTGACGTGCGGTTTGGGCCATGATTATGTCTGCCACGAATCGAGAGGTGAGGCGATGGCCGTGATACGGGATGAGGGGGATGTCGCGGAAGGGCTGATGGCGCTGATGGCTCTCGATCCGCGTCTGACGCGGGTGGTGGAGTTCGCCGGACCGGTGCCGTTGCGCCTTGCTCAACCCGGTTTTGCCGGTCTTGCCCATATCATCGTGTCACAAATGGTGTCGAAGGCAAGCGCGAGCGCAATCTGGGCGAGGATCGAGGCACGCGGTCCCGTCACTGCCGAACTCTATCTGGCACAGTCCCCCGTCATCATTGCCGGTTTCGGCCTGTCTCGGGCCAAGGCGGCGACGCTTGCCGGTCTGGCCGGGGCGATCGCCTCCGGTGAGCTGGATCTGGCCGCGCTTTCAGCCCTGCCGCAAGACGAGGCCGTTCGCCGGCTCGTGGCGCTGAAGGGCATAGGACCATGGACGGCGGAAGTCTACCTGATGTTGTGCCTCGGCGCCCGCGATGTCTTTCCGGCCGGCGATGTGGCATTGCAGTCGGCGATCGGCCACGCATTTGAGCTTGCCATGCGTCCTTCTGCCGCGCAGGTGCAGGAGATGGCGCTGGCCTGGCACCCATGGCGCTCGGTCGCCGCGCGCCTTTTCTGGGCCTATTACGCCCGTGTCATGCGCCGCGACGCCGTGCCGCTGGCCTGATGGAGAGAGGGTGCCGCAGTCTCCTTTATTTGGCTTCACAATCCTGTAACATCGGACCTAATATAGAAGACACATAAGCCGAATCGGTGAGGAGCGTCCGTGACGATTGCAGTCTCCCCGCAGGCCCTGCCGGCGCTCGTCTTGAACGCTGACTACCGGCCGTTGAGTTATTACCCCTTGTCGCTGTGGTCCTGGCAGGACGCGATCAAGGCGGTCTTCCTCGACCGTGTGAACATCATTGCAGAATATGATCACTCCGTGTCGTCACCGACTTTTTCGATGCGCCTGCCGAGCGTTGTGAGCCTGAAGACCTATGTCCAGCCGACGCGCAATCCCGCCTTCACGCGGTTCAACGTCTTTCTACGCGACCGGTTCGAGTGCCAATATTGCGGCTCTCGCGAGGATCTGACCTTCGACCACGTGATCCCGCGCGCCCATGGCGGCGAAACCACCTGGGAAAACGTGGTGGCGGCCTGCTCGCCCTGCAATCTCCGAAAGGGAAGCAAGCTGCCCAAGCAGGCAGGCATGCATCCCTCGCAGGCGCCCTATCAGCCGACCGTTCAGGACCTGCACAATAATGGCCGTCTGTTTCCGCCCAACTACCTGCACGAAAGCTGGATGGACTATCTCTACTGGGATACGGAATTGCAGCCCTGACGGGTTGGACAGCGCTTAGCCGCGCCGGGCAAGAACGGCGCGGAAGGCAATGGCGGCAAGGATCACGCTCGCAATCACGTTCCAGCCGGCGAAGGACAGACCCAGCACGCGCAGGGCGGCATCCGTGCAGGACGGGCCCTTGATGGCGTTAAGCTCGTTCAGGAGGTTTCCCGCATCGGTGGTCATGCCATTGGCCGAGGTGGAGCAGGTGGCCGGGCCTTCCCAGAACCCCCATTCGACGCCCGAATGATAGACGCCCATGCCGGCGCCGATGATCATCATGATGCCGACGATCGCCAGAAGGCCGCGGCTGACCGCCGGCGGCAGGCGGAAGGCCGCCGTTGCCAGGGCCGCCAGGGCCACGGGAATTCCCCAGTAATAGGGCTCGCGCTGGAGGAGGCAGAGGGCACAGGGGATATAGCCGCCGAGATGCTGGAAGCCGAGCGCGATCCCGACCGTGGCTGCCATGCCAATGGCCAGGACAGAAGCGTGGCCCATCAGGACGCGGCGGGTATGATCGGCGGCACTCATGGGGATCTCCAGCGATGCTTTTCTCCTGTTTGCTCTAATGAGGCGAGTGGCCCGTGTAAACGCGCAAGATGGGAGTGCGAAGACGGCGGCAAAAATTTTTCGTGAGCGGAAAGAACATGCAGGGGATTGCTGCGGCTGTGCTTGCATGCAGCCTTTTTCCTGTGCTAGACGCTGACCACCCTTTTCGAAAGCCCCGTTGGCGGAATTGGTAGACGCGCCTGACTCAAAATCAGGTTCCGAGAGGAGTGCTGGTTCGATTCCGGCACGGGGCACCATCTCTTTTTCTTCGACATGTTCGTCCGGCATTCGCCTTTTCACGAAAGGGCGGTCGGCTTCGCCATGCTCTGTGACGTCGCGGGCGCCGCCTTGTGCGATGTCTGCGAAATTTGCGATCGGCCCGCTTGTGTCGGGTGGAGGTGATTTCCTCTCGCCTCTCCGGCACGCCTGCGGGCCGACGCCCTGTCTTCATGCTTGTCCGAAAGCGATTAGGCGATGAAGCCGTCGGCGATCACATTGCCGACCAGTTCGACATTCTCGTTGCTCTCCGAGAAGCTGAGCAGCACGCTGGCGCGATCACCTTTGCCTGTCTCCAGATAGGATTGCCAGAAGGCAATGCCCTCGGCTTCGCCGCTGCGGCCCAGGACGTTTTCGTAGAGCGTGCTGACGAATTGGCGGTTGCTGGTGTTTCCATAGGTGTTCTGAAATTCCTGCGATTGCAGGAATTGCGACGCCGTCTGGTGCCAATCCTGCCCGTCATCCAGCCGTCCCACCCAGTAGCGCACACCGTCGGCATCCGGGGTCCGGTCAAAGGTGGCCTGGTAGAGGCGATAGGCTGTTCCGGCATTCTCGCCCTTGCCGGTATCCAGGAACAGCGTTGCCTCCTGGAACTTCACCCGCTCGACGTCTTCGAGGTAATAGACGGCCTTGTCATCGGCGAGCACGGTGGCATTGGTGCCGACGGCGAGGCTCAGTCCGGTGCTGGACCTGGCGAAGCTGACCGTATCGATCTCGCCTTTGCCATCCACATAGGTTGAGACGTCCTGCGTGATCGCAAAACTATCGCGGCCTTCGGTGCCAAACAGGGCCTTCTCGAACTGGGCCGGATCAACCGGTGCATTGGGATCACTGGGCGTCGTCGGCACGGCGGCACCGGTGACGAGGCCGAGGACGCTGCCGAGGATGCCGTTCAGGTCGATCAGGCCATCGTCACCGACGAGGCCGGTCAAATTGGTGATGCCGCCCGGGCCAAGAAGGCCGTTCAGGTCGAGGAGGTCGCCCGTATCGCCCGGCGTTCCGTCCGCATTGATCGTGACGATGCCGCCATTTTCAGGCAGCACGACGACATCCGTTCCGGCGAGGTTCAGTTCGAGAAGGCCCTCGCTGTTTTCGCCAATGCCGAGCAAGGCCCCGCTTCCCAACGCGCCGTTGATGAGGTGGCCCAGGGTCCCGCCGCTCTCGTCACCGGTGCCGCGCAACAGATCCGCGACCGTGTCGATGATGTCGTCGGCGGTGGAGCCGACCGGCGAAAGCGTCGTCTCGAGAGCATCGCCCAGTTGATCCAGCGTATTGCCGATCGTAGTCGTCAGGCCACCGAGAAGCGCGCCGCTTTGGCTGAGATTGATGCCAAGTGCGGTGGACGCGGTCAGGGTGGGACCATAGAAGCTGTGAGTTGCCATCTTCAATTCCTCCATTTCGGGCTCGTTCGGCTGGCCCTTTTGAAAACCTGGGGCGGAGGATTTTTGCCGGCAACCATCACTGGTTGTTACGATTAAGCATATGCTAATGTAGGTCTAGCTAACTAATTGAGGGCACTATCGGGCCTGTAGAGGGTATCCGAACTTCTGACTCAAAACGGAGCAGGCGTAATTCGATGATAGTTTTTTCGCGCGTAGAATTGCGCATCGTCAAGAATGACGATGAGGTCAGGGCTGGCCTTATCTGGTGAAGAACTTGTGCTGCGCCGGGAAAATAAGGGAAAAACCTGTCGTTCTTCAGGGTCGCGCCGGGCCGGCGCGCCGAAAGCCTTGCCGTCGTCACGGACTGACACCGGCAAGGCGAAGGCCAGGCGCTTTCGATCAGTTTTTCGAAAGGCTGATGGTGTAGCTGCCCATGGCGCAGAGGTCCTGCCGGTCTTCGAGTGTCTCGATGTTGGAATCGGCCGTAAATTCGAAGCGCATGTCGTATTCGCAGACGGATCGTCCATCCGAAATGGTAATTTCCATGCTTTCGCCGGGCTCGATCACATCATCCCCGAAAACATCTTCTTCCCAGTTGTTCACGCCGACCGGGGAGGTGAAGAAACGCTCGATCGTTCCGCTGGTGTTGTTCTTGAGTTCGAAGATGAGATCTTCCGCCTGAGAGACGGCCGGAAGTGTCAGGAGCGCAAAAATGCACCCTGCAAGTGTAGTCGCAATTCTATTCATGCTGGATCCCCATAACCCCATATCGGGCTTGTATTTCCTAGCACAAATATAATGGCCGGCAAGGGAGGTCCAAGTGTACATCAGGAGGATTTTGCAGGCACTGAAAAAGCTGCTTGGCGCCTGTCAGTCGGCGCGTCCCCGCAAGCCCATGATCTTCTCCCGCAGCAGGCGGGCGATGTTGCGGGTGCTGCGATAGAGGTGCAATTGCGCGCTCACCTGTCGCACGTCGCGGTCATTGGTGCCCGTCAGGCCGATCACCATCGTGCCCATGTCCTCGCGCTCCCGCCACAGCCGGCTCATGATCGGATGATCCGGCACGGCGCAGCTATCGGTGCGGGTGATGTTGAAATCGTCGAGGTGCCAGTCCGTCAGCCTCATCACGAGCAGCTTGCCCGGCGAGAAGCGGGCAAAGTCCTCGTCGTAGGCCGTCTTCCATGTATAGGCCTCACCGGCCATGACAAAGACGATGAGGGAGGCAATCGCGCGCCCGTCGATATCGAGCGTATGAATGCGCACGCCATCGATTTCGGCAAGGTTGCCGATCGCTTCGCGGGCAAAGGCCGCGCGATACCGGTCGCTGATCAAGGCAGACCGCTTGCGGCCTTTCCACCCCTTGGCTTCCAGCGCAAGAAATTCCTCCGTGCGCCGGCGGATATCCGTCGGGTTTCGCGCCACGGAATAGGAGAGGTCGCCTTCTTTCTCCAGCCGCCGCCAAAGCCGGCGCATCTCGCGCAAATGGTGAGCTGAGATCGAGGATTTCAGATAGGCGTCGCCTTCCAGCTCACTGTCTAGTGTCGGCCGCTGATAGGGGCTCGTGACGGCAACGGGCAGGTTCCGGGCAACGGCAACGGCGCGCATCAGCTGCGCGAACCTTCCATTGAGACGCAGGTCCGGCAGCACGAGCACTTCGGGAAGCCGGGCTTGCTGCGCCGAAAGCGCGTCGAGAAGATTGTCCAGCGTCTCGGCGGCATCCTCGGCATCCACCAGCGGCGTGCCCAATGGACCGAAAGGATTGGCCCAGACCCGGATGATCGAGGCGCCGAGGGCGAAGCCGGGCTTTTCGATCGAGAACGGCATCAGCAGGCGCAGGCGCCCGTAGTGCTCCTTCTCATCGCGAATGATCGCCAGCTGGACATGGCGATCCTCAACGCGCGGCATGGCCGGTGCCAGCATGCGACCGCTGAAGAAGACATTGGGCTCCATCACACGATTGGACAGGAAATCCAGCTCGTCCTGCAGATCATAGCCCATGCTCGCCGGATAGATGGAGAGGGAGCGGCCAGGGCGTCCGACCGCGATCTGGAGGGATGCATCCGGAACGGGGCTTGCCGGGCGAATGGCGGTCACCGGGCTGGCCGGCGCTGCGGGGCCCGTGCCGGAGGCAATGCCGGAGGCGGTGCCGGAAAACGGGCGGCCAAGGGGTGGACGTTCAGCCATGTGGACCCTGCCTTTTTCCGACCGGGGCCGATCTGCGGCCGGCAAAGACGAAGAGGGTGATGCCGAGTGTTTGGCGGACAGCCAGAAAGAGAAGAACGGCTTCGATCGCCATGGCGAGCGCCGTTGCCACGGCCGCACCCATCAGGCCGAAATAGGGAATCAGCGTGATGTTGAGCGCGATATTGCAGGCGAGAACCAGGACATAGATCTTGACGCAGAGGGATTGGCGTCCCGCCATGTTGAGCAGCACTTCCCCGGGGCCGACCGAAGCCTTGGCGAGGATGCCGGCAAACAGCACGACCATCAGTCCATAGCCCTCGGTAAAACTCGGGCCGAACAGAGCCAGCAGGAATTCCCCGAGCGCCAGCACGAACAGGCCTACCGCCAGGGCAGGCCAGAAAGCCCATTGCGCCGCCTGTACGGCGAACGTGGCCAATTCGCCCTCGTCCTGGCTGGCCATGATGGCCGAAAACCGAGGCGCCGCCGCCGCCTTTACGGAGAAATAGACGAATTGAACGAGCGCAATGGTCTTTGCCGCCGCATAATAGATCGCGACCTGGTCCGGCGGCAGGTAGAGGCCGACGACCACCACATCGGAATTGGTCAACAGGAAGCCGACGCCATCCACCAGAAACAGCGGCAGCGCGAAACCGGTCCAGGAGCGGATATCGAAATCCAGATTGCCGCGGCCATGCAGCCTTCTCAGCCGAAGGCTGATGCGGATGAACTGGAAGAGAGTGGTCACGTAAGTGGCCGCCAGGGCAGCTTCCATGGCGGTGCGCGCAGCCCGCGGCTGGTCCAGGGCGACAGACAGCAGCATGAAGGCCAGGATCAGCACGGGCCGGATGATATAGGTCGGGCTCATGGCCGCCACGGCCCAGCCATGGGCGCGCGCCGTGCCGTCCAGAACATCGCCGAGCGCGATCATCGGCAGGGTGAAGAGGCCGAGCACGACGGGGATCATCCAGTAATCGGGGACCATCGCGTCGAAAATGGACAGGAAGGCAAAGCCGGAGGCGGCAAGCAGGCTTGCCGCCAGCATGGCGATCACGCGGGCGCTCCAGTTCAGGCCGCGCACGAGGTCGGTCTCGCCCCGCGTCTGATGCTGCGGCAAAAAGCGGATGACGACCGTGTGAAAGCCGAGGCAGGAGAGATTGCCGAAGACCACCACCAGCACCCAGACAAAGGCGAATATCCCGTATTCGAACTCGCCCATCAGCCGCGCCAGGATGATCTGCGAGGCAAAGGCGATCGCTGCACTGATGATGCGGATGGAAAAGGCCGTCAGCGCCATGCGCTGGGAGCGGGCGGTATCGTCTGTGCCGGTCAGGATCGAGTCAAGCTTCCGCGCGATCGGCGCAAGCCGAACCCGGAGGCTGAGCGGAAGCAGTCTTTCCGCCTGTTCGATCACCGTCATGTGGGGCACGCACTATCCTGGGACGCAGAACTGTCGGGTATTCACTATGCCCCGCTCACCGTTAAGAAACGCTTTATTATGGCGTCTCCTAAATTAATTGAATCTGAAAGAGCCGCGCGAGGCGGCTCTTTCAGATCGTCAAATCGGGTGAGTTCCGCGGCCTCAGGCAAGGAAGCGCGCCCTGGCCGCCTTGCCGTCTTGTCAGGCCTGCTCGAAGGCGCCGTGGCAATGCTTGTACTTCTTGCCGGAGCCGCAGGGGCACGGCTCGTTGCGGCCAACCTTGCCCCAGGTCGACTGGTCGAGCGGATCGCGGTCTTCCGGTGCCACCGTCGGCAGGATGGGCGCCTCGGCAAACTCGTCCTGGCCCGTCGTGGCATCCAGATGATGGGCCTGCATGACCGGTGGCGGCTCGGGCGACTCCGGTGCATCGCGCACCAGTTCCACGCGCATCAGCTGTGCTGTGACCACTTCCCGCAGGTTGGCCAGCAGCGCCTGGAAGAGTTCGAAGGCCTCGGCCTTGTATTCCTGCAGCGGATCGCGCTGTGCATAGCCGCGGAAGCCGACCACCGAGCGCAGGTGGTCCAGGTTGACGATGTGCTCGCGCCACAAATGGTCGAGCGTCTGCAGCAGGATGGACCGTTCGACATAGGTCATGATTTCGGCGCCGAAGCGGTCGGCACGATCCTGCGCGGCATCGTCGGCGGCCTTGGTCAGCCTCTCGCGGATGTCGTCATCGGCAATGCCCTCTTCGCGCACCCAGTCCTCGATCGGCAGATCGAGATTGAGCAGGCGAAGCACGTCCTCCTTCAGGCCGGCCGCATCCCATTGCTCTGCATAGGCGCGCTCGGGAATATATTTCGTCACCAGCATTTCGATGACTTCATGGCGCATGTCCGTCACGGTTTCCGTCAGGTCCGTGGCATCCATCAGTTCGATGCGCTGTTCGAAGATCACCTTGCGCTGATCATTGGTGACGTCGTCGTATTTCAGAAGGTTCTTGCGGATGTCGAAATTGCGCGCTTCCACCTTCTTCTGGGCGCGTTCCAGCGCCTTGTTGATCCAGGGATGGACGATCGCCTCGCCTTCCTTCAGACCCAGCTTCTGCAGCATGCCGTCCATGCGGTCGGAGCCGAAGATGCGCATCAGGTCGTCTTGCAGCGAAAGGTAGAATTTCGAGCGACCGGGGTCACCCTGCCGGCCCGAGCGGCCGCGCAGCTGATTGTCGATGCGCCGGCTTTCGTGACGTTCCGTCGCAATGACATACAGGCCGCCGGCGGCGAGCGCCTTTTCCTTCAGCTGCCGAACCTCCGCACGGATGGCGGCCTCCTTCGCATCGCGCTCCGGCCCCGGCTCCATGCCGTCCAGTTCGCGTTCGAGGCGCATGTCGATATTGCCGCCTAGCTGGATATCGGTTCCGCGGCCGGCCATATTGGTGGCGATCGTGACGGCGCCGGGGACGCCTGCCTGGCTGACGATATAGGCTTCCTGCTCATGATAACGGGCGTTCAACACGCTGAACGACTCGAAGCCCTCCTTCTTGAGCATCGCGGCCAGAAGTTCGGATTTCTCGATCGAGGTCGTGCCGACCAGAACCGGCTGCGAGCGGGCATGGGCGACCTTGATCTCTTCGATGATCGCCTTGAACTTCTCCTCGCCCGTGCGGTAGACCTCGTCATCCTCGTCGAGACGCTGAATGGGCAGGTTGGTGGGCACTTCGACGACGTCGAGCCCGTAAATATTGGCGAATTCCTCGGCTTCCGTCGAAGCCGTACCGGTCATGCCGGCAAGCTTGTCGTACATGCGGAAGTAGTTCTGGAAGGTGATCGAGGCGAGCGTCTGGTTCTCGGGCTGGATCTGGACCTTTTCCTTCGCTTCGAGCGCCTGGTGCTGTCCTTCCGAATAGCGGCGGCCCGGCATCATGCGGCCGGTGAATTCGTCGATGATGACGATTTCGCCGTTGCGGACGATGTAGTCCTTGTCGCGCTGGAAGAGCTTGTGGGCCTTCAAGGCATTGTTGATGTGGTGGACGATCGCCACATTCTCCACGTCATAAAGCGACTCGCCCTTCAAGAGGCCGTCATCGCGCAGCAATTGCTCCAGCTTTTCCGTCCCGACTTCGGAGAAATTGGCGGAGCGCTGCTTCTCGTCGATCTCGTAATCATCCGGCGTCAGAAGCGGAATGAAAGTGTCGATCTTGTTGTAAAGGTCGGAGCGGTCGTCCAGCGGGCCCGAAATGATCAAGGGCGTGCGCGCCTCGTCGACGAGGATCGAGTCCACTTCGTCGACGATCGCGAAATTATGGCCGCGTTGCACCATCTGCCCGCGCTCATATTTCATATTGTCGCGCAGATAGTCGAAGCCGAGCTCGTTATTGGTCGCGTATGTAATGTCGCAGGCATAGGCGGCCCGGCGCTGCTCGTCGTCGAGACCATGCACGATCACGCCGGTCGTCAGGCCCAGAAAGCCGTAAAGACGGCCCATGATGGCGGCATCGCGGCTGGCGAGGTAGTCGTTGACGGTGACCACATGCACGCCCTTGCCGGACAGTGCATTCAGATAGACGGGAAGCGTCGCCACCAGCGTCTTGCCTTCACCGGTCTTCATCTCGGCAATGGCGCCCTCGTGCAGGATCATGCCGCCGGTCAGCTGAACGTCGAAGGGCCGCATGCCGAGAACCCGGCGCGAGGCTTCGCGCACGACGGCGAATGCGGGATCAAGAATGTCGTCCAGGCTCTTGCCTTCGGCGAGCTGCTGCTTGAACTCCTCGGTCTTTGCCGCCAGCTGCGCATCCGTCAGCGCCTGGATGCGCTCCTCGAGCGCGCCGATCGAACTGATGCGCGAGCGATATGAGCGGACACGCCGGTCATTGGCTGAACCGAAGAACTTGCGGGCTATCCCACCAAGGCTGACCATACGAATGGTCCTTTCTAGACTCTAGACTGATGCGTCATCATGTGACCCGTCCGCCGAGCTTGGGCCTGTCGTCTTGCACAGGCAAAATGCCAGCTGTGCCCGGAAACTCTTCTGGACGTGAAGTAGCGTGACAGATAAGAGGGGGGTCGAATGATGTCAACGGTTCCGGCTGATACACAAAGGCCACAATCCGATGTTTCTGAGAGTGTTCTGGCCGGTCTTGGGCGTCCTGAGGCCGGTGTCCAATCCGAAAGGTTGTTTCATGTTTCGCCCTACATTCGTCGCAGCTGCCGCTCTGGCTGTCGCGGTCTCCTTCCAGGCGCCGGCATTTGCTCAGGATGACGCCATTGTGGCAAAGATCGGTTCCGTCGAAATCCATCAGTCGGACCTCGACACCGCCATCGCCAATCTCAGCCAGCAGTACCAGCAGCTGCCCGAAGACCAGCGCAAGATCGCCGCGCTGTCGCAGCTCGTCGACATCAAGCTGGTTGCGAAGCAGGCGGAACAGGCCGGCCTGCAGAACAGCGAAGACTTCAAGAAGCGCATGGCCTATCTGCAGGAGCGCGAGCTGCACAATGCTTATCTGCGCGACCAGTTCGACAAGCTGAAGCCCGAGGAAGTCAAGGCGCGCTACGAGAAGGAAGTCGCCTCGCTTCCCAAGGAAGAGGAAGTCCATGCTCGCCACATTCTCGTCAAGACCGAGGATGAGGCCAAGGAAATCATCAAGCAGCTCGATGGCGGCAAGGATTTCGTCGAACTGGCGAAGGAAAAGTCGGAAGACAGCAGCAAGTCCGATGGCGGCGATCTCGGCTATTTCACCAAGGGCCGCATGGTTCCCGAATTCGAGCAGGCAGCCTTCACGCTCGGAAAGGGCGCCTACACGAAGACGCCGGTAAAGTCGCAGTTCGGCTGGCACGTCATCAAGGTCGAAGACAAGCGCGATGCCCAGCCGCCGGCCTTCGATCAGGTCGAGCCGCAGGTTCGCCAGATCGTCATGCAGGAAAAATACTCGCAGATCATCGAGAATGCGAAGAAGGACCAGACGGTCGAGATCATGGACGAGACCCTGCGCAAGGGCTATGAGGACATGACCAAGGGCGAGTAAACCGACCCCTCAAGCAACACTATGGCCCGCATTTGCGGGCCTTTCCATATTCACGGGCCATATATACGGGTCATAATCCATGTCCGCTACCGTCTCTCCGCTCGCTCCCAAATCCTACCCCGACATGCCGGCCCTGCGCGGCGTGCGCATGGCAACGGCCGCCGCCGGCATCAAATACAAGAACCGCACCGACGTGCTGCTGATGGTGTTTGACGAACCGGCCTCCGTCGCGGGCGTGTTCACCCGCTCCAAATGCCCTTCCGCACCGGTCGATTTCTGCCGCGCGAACCTGCCGAAGGGTCTTGCGCGGGCCGTGGTGGTCAATTCCGGCAATGCCAATGCCTTTACGGGCGTCAAGGGACGGGCGGCAACCGAGCTGACAGCCCAGGCGGCATCCAAGGCCGTGGGTTGCGAGGTCGGCGATGTCTATCTCGCATCGACGGGTGTCATCGGCGAGCCGCTCGATGCCTCGAAATTTTCCGGTGTTCTCGGGGATATGTGCCGGGATGCCACTGATGATTTCTGGCTTGAAGCCGCCAAGGCCATCATGACCACGGATACCTATCCGAAGGTCGCGACCCGCACGGCGGCGATCGGCGGCGTCACCGTGACGATCAACGGCATCGCCAAGGGCGCCGGCA
This sequence comes from Rhizobium sp. SSA_523, assembly GCF_030435705.1. Lineage (NCBI taxonomy): Bacteria > Pseudomonadati > Pseudomonadota > Alphaproteobacteria > Hyphomicrobiales > Rhizobiaceae > Affinirhizobium > Affinirhizobium gouqiense. Next base: position 2,350,935 of record NZ_CP129382.1, on the reverse strand, counting down.
TGATCGCACCGGATATGGCCACGATGCTGTCCTTCGTCGTCACCGATGCCGATATCGCTCCTGCTGCGCTTCAGGCGCTTCTGTCGCAAGGCGTCGAGCCAAGCTTCAACGCGGTGACGGTCGACAGCGATACTTCGACCTCCGATACGCTTTTGCTGTTTGCCACGGGCAAGGCCGCCGCCGATGGGCAGGCGCGGGTGGAGACGGCGGAGGATGAGCGGCTTTTCGAGTTCCGCAGCGCGCTCAACGCTCTTCTGAAGGATCTTGCTCTGCAGGTGGTGCGGGACGGGGAAGGTGCGCGCAAGATGGTGGAAGTCACCGTCACGGGTGCGCAGAGCGATGCAGCGGCCAAGCGGATTGCCTTGTCGATCGCCAATTCGCCGCTGGTCAAGACGGCGGTTGCCGGCGAAGACGCCAATTGGGGTCGCGTGGTGATGGCCGTGGGCAAAGCCGGCGAGGTCGCCGATCGCGACCGTCTGGCGATCTGGTTCGGCGATGTGCGGGTTGCCGTCAATGGCGAGCGGGATGCCGGCTATTCCGAAGCAGCGGCCACTGCCGTCATGCAGCAGGAGGATATTCCGATCCGCGTCGACCTTGGCCTCGGCTCCGGCACGGCGACCGTCTGGACATGCGACCTGACAAAGGACTATGTCGCCATCAATGGCGATTACCGGAGCTGAAGATTTGATGCAGGCATTGACCTCCCACGGCAACCTGCCGCTTGTGCGGCGTCTGGAGGCCGTGGGCTTCCGCGCATGGCCGGCGGCATCCGTCGTCTACGATGGAAGCTGGCAGGTTCGGCTGACCGGAGGACATCCTTCCAAACGGTTGAACTCGGTCGTGCCGCTCGATCCGTCCGACAGCCGGGATGCGGTGCTGCGGATCGAGAAGGCGCGCAAGCGCTTCGAAGATTACGGTCGGCCGCTGGTCATCCGCGAAACGCCGCTCGCACCGCCGCAGCTGATCGACTGTCTTGCGGATGAAGGCTGGCAGGCCTTCGAGACGAGTCTGGTGATGATTGCCGATCTCGAGGGTCTGGAACTGCCAGAGGGTCTCGATCATCTGCCGAGCCACGATATCGGCCGCTTCATCGACGCACTGATCACCGTCGATCAGGCCGATCCGGCCATCAAGCCGGCGCTGGCGGAAATCATCAGCGCGATCAAGCCCGCCACCGGGCTCTTCATCGCGGAAAATCCGGGCGAGGCGCCACAGGCCGTGACCATCTGCGTGCAGGACAATGATCTCTCCGGGATCCTGTCCTTCTGCGTCGCCGCCTCCAGGCGGCGGAGCGGGCTTGGAACGGAAATGCTATCGGCGGCCCTTCGCTGGGCACGGATCAGCGGCGCAAGAACGGCCTGGCTTCAGGTCGTGGCCGATAACGAGCCCGCACTCGCTCTCTATCGCAAGTTCGGCTTCCGCGAAGCCTATCGCTACCGTTACTGGCGACAGGGAGATATCCTGTGAGCGCGGGCCGGCCTATCCTGCTTGTGGCAGCCTGCGCCCTGATCGATGCGGACGGGCGGATTCTGCTCGCCCAGCGCCCGCCGGGCAAGAGCCTTGCAGGGCTTTGGGAATTTCCGGGCGGCAAGGTCGAGACCGGGGAGACTCCCGAGGAGACGCTGGTGCGCGAACTGGAGGAGGAGCTCGGCATCGCCACGAAAGTGGCCTGTCTTGCCCCGCTGACCTTTGCCAGCCACAGCTACGAAAGCTTTCATCTCTTGATGCCGCTTTATGTATGCCGCCGGTTCGAAGGCATTGCGAGCGGGCGGGAAGGCCAGGCGCTCAAATGGGTCCGGCCCGCGGCGCTGCGCGACTATCCCATGCCGCCGGCGGATGAACCGCTCATCCCCTTCCTGCAGGATCTTCTTTGACTTATCCACAGGCGGTCGCCATGAGGCCGCACTGCGACCGCCGCATATCGGCAGCGTTAACAGATCCTTTAAGGGATTTGGACAAAATGCAGGCTTCTAGACGTCACTGTGCAATGAGGCCGCGATGGATGAGGAATTCTGGAAAACTGTTCGTGCCCAGCAAAGGGCATCGATCAGATCCGGCAGGACTGGCGCGCTCAATGTTGCGCTACTGTTCGGAACGGCTGCGATCGCCCTGTCCCTGATCGTCACACCCATGCTCGCCAAGCGCCAAGACACACGGCATATGGCGCATGTGCAGGAAGAGTTCGACATGATCACCACAGGCTCGATCCGTTCGAACGACAAGGGAACGAAACATTATACAATTCGGCGTAGTGTCCTGCAGGACAGTCCCGGCTCGATCTGCGTCGTGCAGGGCTATGAAGGTGAAAATCCCTGCTGACCGGCGGCCTGGGTGCTGCGGATCTGGTGGTGGCCCGATCCCGTCCGGTTCGCCTCCGCCTCCGATCGCTCTCGGCCCTCGCGAGCAGGGCCGGCTTGCGCCGCCGGCTCGACATGATGGCGCGGGGACCGGTCATGCCGGCAACGGATGAGGAAGACGATGAAGACCATGCTCGCCATGCTTCGCAATACGGAGGCGTCGACGGCAGTCGAATACGGTCTCATCGCCGGCATCATCGCGGTGGCGCTGATTTCCGGCTTCGGCCTGATCAGCGGCAATCTCGAAGATATCCTGGTGCGGATCGACAACGTCATCAAGTCGAAGATGTAGGGTCCTCGGGCAGGCCTTCCGCCGGGGGCTTCAGCGCATCGGCAAGCCGCATCTTCGCCGAGCCCGGCTTCAGGGGCTTCTGCTGGCTTTCATGCGGTGCCCAGCCCGAAACATAGACAATCGAGAAACTTGCCCGGATCCTGCCGTCGGGATCGGCGTATCGCTCGGCATAGAGTTGCGCCGCGCGCAGGAAGAACTGGCGGTTCAGCGGTCGCCGGCTGCGTCCGACCAGTGGATTGGTCATTCCCATGGCCCGCAGGTCACGCATCAGATCGAAAAGGGTATCGTAGCGCACCGTATAGTTTTCGGCATCGATGACGGGAAGGGCAAAGCCCGCCCGCTGCAGCAGCCCGCCAATATCGCGCACATCGGCAAAGGGAATGACCCGCGGGCTGGCGCCGCCGAACACCTCCGCTTCCGCCGAAAGCAGAACATCGCGCAATTCGGCCAGCGTGCCTGCTCCTGGAATGGCGGCCAAAAACAGACCGTCCGGCTTCAGGGCGCGACGGATGCGCACCATCATGCCGGGCGTATCATTGGTGAGGTGCAGGGAGAGCGGCGACAGAATGAGATTGACCGACTGATCGGCCAGCGGGACCTCCTCCAGCGCCGCTTCCCGCAGGGCCTCGCCATCACGGGCGAAGACGGCATGCGTCTCGATCCGCTGTATATGGCCGATGCGCCCGGTGGCCAGCGCCTCCCGGGCAACGGAGCCGGTGCCGCCATGCAGCTCCACTGCCTCGTCGAATTGCCGCTCGACCACCGCCAGCCGCTCTGCCAGTTCCCGGGCCGCGACATCCACCAGAAAATCGGCGCCATCTGCGGCGCGCCGGGCCGCTTGCTCCCGCCTGCGGGTGACGAGCGGCAGATCAAACAGGACTTCCATCATGCCTATCCATTCAAATTTGCAGGTCGCATGGGCGCCAGCCCTGCGATATTGTCAAGAGATGGGGAAGGTGGGTGACGAAATCGAGGGCAGGTCGCGCCGAATGCGGTGGTCGCCAGGGCTGCGTCCGCTGCTCGATCTGTTGTTTCCGCCACGATGCGCGGCCTGCGGTGTCCTGACCGGAAATCACCATGCGCTATGCCCGAAGTGCTGGAGCAGCATGCGTTTCATCGAACGCCCCTTCTGCGAAACGCTCGGCATTCCCTTCTCCTATGATCCGGGCGAAGGCATGGTGTGCGCCGATGCCATTGCCCATCCGCCCGTCTTCGACCGGCTCCGTGCCGTCGCATTGCATGAGGGTCCGGCGCGCGATCTGGTCCATGCCCTCAAATATCGCGACCGGACGGAGCTCGCGCCGATGATGGCGCGCTGGATGCAGAGGGTGGGCGGTCCGCATCTGGACAGGTGCGACATCATCATCCCGGTGCCGTTGCACTGGCGCCGGCTCGCCCATAGGCGGTTCAACCAGGCGGCGGAGCTTGCTCGGGCACTGGCGCGCCAGTCCGGCAAGCCCATGCTGGTCGATGTGCTGATCCGCAAGAAAGCCACGCGTCGCCAGGTCGGACTGACGGCGAAAGGTCGGGAAGACAATCTGCGGGCCGCCTTCGCCGTCCGGCAGGGCCGGGAAAACGACCTCTTCGCAAAACATGTCGTTCTGATCGACGACGTCTACACGACCGGCGCGACCGTCGCCTCCGCCGCCCGGGCGCTGAAGCGCGCCGGTGCCGCGGAAGTCACGGTTTTGAGCTTTGCAATGGCGCTGGCCCAGCCTATATGACGAGGATAAGACAGGCAGCGGCCCTTGCGGGTTTTCGGCTGCCGGATAAGGAGTTCCTATGGCAGATGTGGTGATCTACACACGGCAACTCTGCGGCTATTGCGCGCGGGCAAAATCCCTCCTGCAGGCCAAAGGCGTTGCCTTTACCGAACATGATGCCTCCTTTTCGCAGGAGCTGCGGCAGGAGATGATCGACAAGGCGAATGGCCGGACCACCTTCCCGCAGATCTTCATCGACGGACGTCACATCGGCGGCTGCGACGATCTGCATGCGCTCGACCGGGATGGCAAGCTCGATCCGCTTCTGGCGGCGTGAGGCCATCATGCCGATCAAGCTTGCCGCTATCCAGATGTGTTCGGGCGTCGACCCGCAGGTGAATGCGGCCGCCATGGCACGGCTTGTTCGCGACGCGGCGGCGCAGGGTGCCATCTATGTGCAGACGCCGGAAATGACCGGCGCCCTGCAGCGGGATCGCGCCGGTCTGCGTGCGATCCTGCGGGACGAGAGCGATGATCTGATCCTGGCCGAAGCCGCAGCGCTTGCCAGCGACCTCTCCATATTCGTGCATATCGGCTCGACCGCGATTGCCCGAGCCGATGGAAAGATTGCCAATCGCAGCTTCCTGCTCGGCCCGGACGGCCGGCTCATCTGTTCCTATGACAAGATCCACATGTTCGATGTGGATCTCGATCACGGCCAGAGCTGGCGTGAAAGCGCTGCCTATGAAGCCGGAACCGAAGCCCGCGTGGCGACGCTGCCCTTCGGCAGGCTGGGTTTCGCGATCTGCTATGATGTACGCTTCCCGCAGCTCTTCAGGGCAGAGGCTCTGGCCGGTGCCGAGATCCTGACGGTTCCTGCCGCCTTCACGCGCTCGACCGGCGAGGCGCATTGGGAAATCCTGCTGCGGGCGCGCGCCATCGAAAACGGCGCCTTCGTCGTTGCCGCGGCGCAGGCCGGCATACATGAGGATGGCCGGGAAACCTATGGCCACTCCATGATCATCGATCCGTGGGGCCGCATTCTCGGCGAGGCGGGTGGCGAAGGTGAGGCCGTGGTGATGGCCGAGATCGACATGGAGGCGGTCCATTCCGCGCGCGCCAAGATCCCCAATCTCGTCAATGCCCGTGAATTCGCGCTGGACAGGGTAGAGCCGATGGCGGGAGGGGTGACGGGGTGATCCGCTATTCGCTTGCCTGTGACAGCGGCCATGGCTTCGAAGGCTGGTTCTCCGAAAGCGCCGATTTCGAGCGTCAGGTCGAAAGCGGACTGCTGACCTGTCCCGTCTGCGGCTCCGGCAAAGTCAGCAAGTCATTGATGGCGCCCTCCGTTGCCACGGCCCGGCAGAAGGAGGAGCGTCAGAAGGTGGCGATGGACGTCGCACGCCAGGAGGCTATCGCCAAGCTGAAGGAGGCCGTTGCTGCCATCAAGGCAACGGCTGAGGATGTCGGAGAACGGTTTCCGGAAGAGGCGCGCAAGATGCATTACGGCGAAGCCGATACGCGCGGCATCATCGGCCAGGCAAGCCTTGCGGAGGTTCGCGACCTGATCGATGAGGGGATAGAGGTCGCGCCGCTGCCGGTGCTCCCGGACGATGCCAACTGAGCCTGTTTGACGGGCGCTTCGGCATCCGGAACGCCGCGCATTGCAGACGGCCTCTATGAACGCCGCACCAATCGCAGCCTACCTGCACCCGTGCCATTCCAGCCAGCTCAGACCGGATCGGCGGTCTTCGGACGCTGGACCAGCATCATGTAGTTGACGTCCATGTCACGGGAGAGGTTCCAGCGGTCCTGCAGCACATTGTAGAACACGCCCGTGCGATGCACGACCTCCATGCCGGAGGCCAGGAGCGGGCGTTCGAGCTCTTCGGGACGAACGAGCTTGTCGTAGGAATGCGTGCCCTTCGGCAACCAGCGCAAGAGATTTTCCGCGGCGAAAATAGCCAGCGCATTGGCCTTGAAGGTGCGGTTGATGGTCGCGATGAACATCAGGCCGCCCGGCCGCACCATCGAGGCGCAGGTCGAGATGAACAGGTTCACGTCGGAGACATGTTCCACCACTTCCATGTTCAAGATGACGTCGAAGGCTTCGCCGGCTTCGGCCAGTTGTTCGGCGGTGAGCGCCCGGTAATCCACAGTCACGCCGGTTTCGGCGGCATGGGTTTCGGCAATGCGGACATTCTTCTCCGACGGATCGGCGCCCACGACCTCGGCCCCCATGCGCGCCATGGGTTCGGACAACAGGCCGCCGCCGCAGCCGATATCGAGGAACCGCAGCCCCTCGAAGGGACGGTGGCTTTTCGGATCGCGGCCGAAATGCTCGCAGACCCGGTCGCGGATATAGGCAAGCCGCACCGGGTTGAATTTGTGCAGGGGCTTGAACTTGCCCGTCGGGTTCCACCATTCGGCAGCCATTGCGGAGAAGCGATCGACCTCGCTCTGATCGATTGTCGTGGCAGGCGCATCGCTCATCGGTTTTCTCCCTTTGCTTGGCTTGCGACTGAAGTCGTCTTGCAAGAGCCGCTTGTCAAGTCTGGCGGCATCACGCGGCGCGTCGGCCATGACTTAAAAAAACCGAATTTGGACTGGTGATAGAGCGCCGAAGGGACGTTCCAAGAAGAAGAACAATTCCCAGGAGGTTGGGTGTGAAACGTCATCTACTGACACTTTTGGCCATTCTCGGCCTGTCGTCCATGCCGGTTGTCGCCGAGGCGGCGACGAACGGCTTTGCAACGGCGAACGTCAATATGCGCTCCGGTCCGAGCACGCGCTATCCGGCGGTCGTGGTGATACCGAATGGTGCGCCGATCGTCATCCATGGCTGCCTCAACACGGTCAACTGGTGCGACGTATCCTTCTCGCGGGGGCGCGGCTGGGTGTCCGGCAATTACATCCAGGCGGGCTATCAGCAGCGGCGGGTCTATGTGGACCGGCAATATTATCAGCCGCTCGGGATCCCGATCATCACCTTCGATGTCGATACCTATTGGGAGCGCTATTATCGCGACCGCGATTTCTACCGCGAGCGGGATCGCTGGCGCCGGTGGGATTATCGACGGGACGTGCCGCCGCCGCCGGTCTATGACAGCCGACGTCACGACCCCATCCGCGACCGCGACCGGTTCCGGGATGAGGGGCGCTACCGCTACGAGGATCCCTACCGTCTGGACGACGGCGATCGCGGGCGCGGCATCGGGGACCGTCGCGACAACTGGAGAGACAGACGCGATATCGAGCCGGATTACGACCGCCCCAGGGATCGAGGTCGCGGCATCGATAGCGGATTTGACGCGGACGGCTGCCCGCCGGATCGTCCCTGCGTCTTGCCGCAGCGATAAACTGTAGGACTCCAAGGGGACCCACGGGTACTCAAGGCTACTCAAGGGGAGCCGGGGGGACTCAAAGGGGCTCCAAGGCTTTCTTTTCCAGGCCATGCCGGATTGGCTGTCGGGCGTACCGCTGCGCCCGACATGGCCATTGCGCGCCTTGCACCTTTTCGCTAAGAGGACGCCGCAACCGCCCCGGCGCTCGTAGCCACGGGCGAACCCGGTTTCAAAAAGCCACGCACCCGGCAAGGGTCGCGTGAAAAGGTGGTCTTGGTCCGTTATGGCACGCATCGTCATGAAGTTCGGCGGCACGTCTGTCGCCAATCTCGAACGCATTCATAATGTCGCGCGCCATGTGAAACGTGAAGTGGATGCCGGCCACGAAGTGGCGGTCGTCGTCTCGGCCATGTCCGGCAAGACGAATGAGCTGGTGGGATGGGTGCAGGACACGCCCAAGGTCGCCAATACCAATTCACCCTTCTATGACGCGCGCGAATATGATGCCGTCGTCGCATCCGGCGAGCAGGTGACCTCCGGGCTGCTCGCGATCGCGCTGCAGTCGCTGGGCATCAATGCCCGTTCCTGGCAGGGCTGGCAGATCCCGATCCGCACCGACAATGCCCATGGCGCGGCCCGTATCCTCGATATTGACGGAAGCGATATCATCCGCCGCATGGGCGAGGGCCAGGTGGCCGTGGTGGCCGGCTTCCAGGGGCTTGGCCCGGATAACCGGATTGCCACGCTCGGTCGCGGCGGATCCGACACGTCGGCCGTCGCTATCGCCGCGGCGGTCAAGGCCGATCGCTGCGATATCTACACCGATGTCGACGGCGTCTACACGACCGATCCCCGTATCGTGCCGAAGGCACGCCGGATGAAGAAGATCTCCTTCGAGGAAATGCTGGAAATGGCATCGCTCGGTGCGAAGGTGCTGCAGGTGCGCTCGGTCGAGCTTGCCATGGTGCACAAGGTCCGCACCTTCGTCCGCTCCAGTTTCGAGGATCCCGATGCACCGGGCATGGGCGACCTCATCAACCCGCCCGGTACTTTGATTTGCGACGAGGAAGAGATCGTGGAACAGGAAGTCGTTACCGGCATCGCCTATGCCAAGGATGAAGCACAGATTTCGTTGCGTCGCGTGTCGGATCGGCCGGGCGTCTCTGCCGCCATCTTCGGTCCGCTGGCCGAGGCGCATATCAATGTCGACATGATCGTCCAGAATATTTCCGAGGACGGCTCCAAGACCGACATGACGTTCACCGTTCCCTACGGCGACGTCGACAAGGCGATGAAGGTCCTTGAAGAAAACAAGGACCGCATCGGCTTTGACGTGGTGCAGAACGAGACCGGCCTCTGCAAGGTCTCGGTCGTCGGCATCGGCATGCGCAGCCATGCCGGCGTTGCCGCAACCGCATTCAAGGCGCTGGCCGACAAGAGCATCAACATCAAGGCGATCACCACGTCCGAGATCAAGATTTCCATCCTGATCGACGGTGCTTATTCCGAACTGGCCGTTCGGACTTTGCATTCCGCCTACGGCCTCGATAAGAGTTGATATCGTACCGGCGCGGTTGCGTCGTCTGAAGGGGCGGCGCATCATCTTCCGGATGTGGTCATTTTGAGATTCGGGAGTGGATATGCCGATGAGAGACCTGTCGGCAGGCCCGCGCGTCCTGCTGAGACGGCTTCGGGAACTGATGGCGGAGCCTTTGGAGCCGCAGGATCGGCTCGACCGCATCGTCAGCCAGATCGCCAGCAATATGGTGGCCGAAGTCTGCTCGGTCTATGTCCTGAGATCCGACGGCGTGCTGGAGCTCTATGCGACCGAAGGTCTCAACAAGGATTCCGTCCATCTGGCCCAGCTGAAAATGGGGCAAGGTCTTGTCGGCACGATCGCCGCCTCGGCGCAACCGCTCAACCTGTCCGACGCCCAGACCCATCCCGCCTTCCGCTATCTCCCTGAAACGGGAGAGGAAATCTACCACTCATTCCTCGGCGTCCCGATCCTGCGCGCCGGTCGCACTTTGGGCGTTCTCGTCGTACAGAACAAGGCACAGCGCAACTACCGCGAAGACGAGGTAGAGGCGATGGAAACCACTGCCATGTTGATCGCCGAGATGATTGCGACCGGAGAACTGAAGAAGATCACCCAGCCGGGGCTGGAGCTCGACCTGACACGGGCCATCACCATCGAGGCGGATGGCTATAATGAAGGCATCGGCCTTGGCCATGTCGTCCTGCACGAGCCGCGAATCGTGGTGACCAATCTCCTGAACGACGATGCGGACCGGGAGATCGGCCGGCTGGTGGAAGCCATCGGCTCGCTCCGGCTGTCGATCGACGACATGCTGTCGCGGCGCGAGGTTTCGCAGGAGGGGGAGCATCGCGAGGTTCTTGAGACCTATCGCATGTTTGCCCATGACCAGGGCTGGGTGCGGCGGATGGAGGAAGCCATCCGCAACGGGCTGACCGCGGAAGCGGCGGTCGAGAAGGTCCAGAGCGATACGAAGGCGCGGATGATGCGCCTGACCGATCCCTACCTGCGCGAGCGCATGCATGATTTCGACGATCTGGCCAACCGGCTGCTGCGCCAGCTGACCGGATTTTCCGGACGCGCCTTCGACGAGGGCTTTCCGAGCGACGCCATCATCTTTGCCCGCGCCATGGGCGCTGCCGAACTTCTGGATTATCCGCGCGCCGCGCTTCGCGGACTGGTGCTGGAGGATGGCGCGGTGACCAGCCATGTCGTCATCGTGGCGCGCGCCATGGGTATTCCCGTCATCGGGCAGGCAACCGGCGTCGTCGCGCTTGCCGAAAACGGCGATCCGGCGATTATCGATGGCGATGACGGGCAGGTGCATCTGCGTCCCGTCGGCGACCTTGTGAAGGCCTATGAGGAGAAGGTGCGCCTGCGCGCGCGCCGGCAGGAGCAGTTCCGCGCACTCCGCGATGTCGATCCGGTCACCAAGGATGGCCAACGCGTGAGCCTCCTGATGAATGCCGGCCTGATGGTGGATCTGCCGCAACTGGCCGAATCCGGAGCGGATGGCATCGGCCTGTTCCGCACCGAACTGCAGTTCATGATCGCTTCGAAAATGCCGAAGCTCGAAGAGCAGGAAGCCTTTTATCGCAATGTGATGCGCCAGACGGCCGGTCATCCGGTAACCTTTCGGACGCTCGACATCGGCGGCGACAAGGTGGTCTCCTATTTCCGGGCCCAGGACGAGGAGAATCCGGCGCTCGGATGGCGGGCGATCCGCCTGTCTTTGGACAGGCCCGGCCTCTTGCGCACGCAGCTGCGCGCGCTCCTGCGCGCGGCGACAGGATCCGAGCTGAAGATGATGTTGCCGATGGTGACGGAGGTTTCCGAAATCCATGCCGTTCGCGAACTGCTGCAAAAGGAAGTGCAGCATCTGTCGAAATTCGGCCATTCGCTGCCGCGCAAGCTGCAATTCGGCGCCATGCTGGAAGTGCCTGCCCTGATGTGGCAGCTGGACGAGCTGATGCAGGAGGTGGATTTCGTCTCCGTCGGCTCCAATGACCTGTTCCAGTTCATGATGGCGGCCGACCGGGGCAATGCCCGCGTTTCCGATCGTTTCGACATTCTCGGAAAGCCCTTCCTGCGGATTCTGCGCGATATCGTCAGGGCGGCAGAGCGCAACAAGACGCCGCTGACCCTGTGCGGCGAAATGGCGAGCAAGCCCTTGTCGGCCATGGCGCTGATCGGTCTCGGCTTCCGCTCTGTCTCCATGACGCCGACCTCGATCGGGCCGGTCAAGGCCATGCTTCTGGGGCTGGACGCGGCGCTCCTGGCGGACGATCTGAACCGCATGCTGGACGATCATCGGTCAACGGCATCGGTGCGCGAGATGCTGATCGCCTTCGCGACGGCGAATAATATTCCGGTTTAGAACGGTCGGCATCCGGGTCGGGAGCTTTTGGGCGGCGTTCAAGGCCGGCAGGGTTCCACGGCGACCGAACCACGAGAAGAACAAGAAGAAACGGAGATCGACGTGGCGAAACTTCCAGTCGAAAAGATGCGCGAACTCGAGCGGCGCTTCAGCGAGATCGAGGCCCGCATGTCGGAGGGGCCCTCGGCCGAGGTCTATGTGAAGCTCGCATCCGAATATTCCGAGCTGCAGCCCGTGGTCAGCAAGATCCGGGACTATCAGAAGACGCTCGCCGAAATCACCGATCTGAAGGCCATGCTTGCGGACAAGGCGACCGACCGGGAGATGCGCGAACTGGCGGAAATGGAATTGCCTGAGGCTCAGGAACGGCTGGAGGCGCTGGAAAACGAGATGCAGATCCTTCTTCTGCCGAAAGATGCGGCGGATGAGAAGAATGCCATTCTCGAAATCCGGGCCGGTACCGGCGGCAATGAAGCGGCGCTGTTTGCCGGCGATCTGTTTCGCATGTATGAGCGCTTTGCCGCCACCAAGGGCTGGAAGGTGGAGGTTCTTTCCGCATCGGAAGGCGAGGCGGGCGGTTTCAAGGAAATCATTGCCATGATCAGCGGGCGCGGCGCCTTTGCCAAGTTGAAGTTCGAATCCGGCGTGCACCGGGTGCAGCGCGTGCCGGAAACGGAAGCGAGCGGACGCATCCATACCTCGGCGGCGACCGTTGCCGTGCTGCCGGAGGCGGAGGATATTGATATCGAGATCCGGCCGGAAGACATCCGGATCGATACGATGCGCGCATCCGGGGCCGGCGGCCAGCACGTCAACACGACGGATTCCGCCGTCCGCATCACCCATCTTCCGACCGGGCTGATCGTGACAAGCTCGGAGAAATCGCAGCACCAGAACCGGGCGAAAGCCATGCAGGTGCTGCGCTCGCGGCTGTATGATATCGAGCGGCAGAAGGCGGACAGCGAGCGATCCGCCGACCGCCGCAGCCAGGTGGGATCGGGAGACCGCTCCGAGCGCATCCGCACCTATAATTTCCCGCAAGGACGGTTGACCGACCACCGCATCAACCTGACGCTCTACAAGCTGGACCGTATGATCGAAGGCGAGCTCGACGAATTGCTCGACGCCCTGATCGCCGACTACCAGGCAGGGCAGCTGGCAAGGCTCGGGGATCAGCCGTGACGACGACGCGAGCCAGCCTTCTGGCGGAGATCCGCGGCCGGCTCGCGGCGGCAGGCTTCGCCGAACCGGCGCTCGAAGCGCGCCTTCTCGTATCGGCTCTTCTGGAACTGACCTTGACCGATCTGGTCGTCAAGCCGGACGTTGCCGTCTCGGCCGAGGATGCCGAACAGCTGCGTGCAGCGCTGTCGCGGCGGCTGGCGCATGAGCCCGTGCACCGCATCCTCGGTTACCGGGACTTTCACGGCCTGCGCCTGGCCTTGTCCCCGGAGACGCTCGAACCCCGCCCTGATACCGAGGTACTTGTCGATGCGGTGCTTCGGCACGTGAAGACGGCCGGGGTGCGGCCCGCCGGTCGACTGCTCGATCTCGGAACCGGCTCGGGCGCCATCGCCCTTGCACTTCTCAACGCCCTGCCGGAGTTTCACGGCACGGGCCTCGATATTTCCGCCGGCGCTCTTGAAACGGCCAGCCGCAATGCACACGTCCTTGGGATGGGCGACCGCTTCAAGGCGCTACAATCGAACTGGTTCGACAAGGTGCAAGGTCGCTTTGACATCATCGTGTCAAATCCGCCCTATATCCGAAGTGAGGTCATTGGCGGACTGGAGCCGGAAGTCAGAGACTATGATCCTCTGCTCGCCCTGGATGGCGGTGCAGACGGGCTGGAAGCCTATCGGAGAATTGCCTGTGATTCGCGGGATTTTCTTGAAGATAATGGTTTGCTCGCACTTGAGATCGGCTATGATCAGAAGCAAGCAGTCACAAAGGTTTTCACTGCACAGGACTATACTTTGATCGAATCGGTATCCGACTATGGAGGCAATGACCGCGCACTGCTTTTTCGCGCGGAATGACGCGTAATTGCCATTCGGAGAGGCGAGAACGATCCTCGAGGTTTGGTCCACATCCCGCTCTGCTTCGCCCTCCTTTTGCACTCGCGAAAGAAAAGGCTTGGATTTCCAGATGAAGCGGGATAGTTTGCAGCACGCACTGGGCGGCTGGGAATGAACGTAGATTCGTTCAGGTTAAGCTCAACCGCATACAGCTCCCTTTGAAGGAGCTTCAAGCGTTGAACATTTCCCGGTGCGTGCATCACAGAAACTGACTTTCACTAGCGGCAGGACGGATGAGTCGGCCTGTCTGCGGCGCGTGAAGCCTTGTTTCGGCGATGAGCCGCATGGCCGCGTGGCCCTTAATCAGCAAAGCACAGAGAATTCAGGTGAAAAATCGATGAGGCCAGGACAGCAGAATAAGCGTGGTCGGGGGCGCGGCAGCAACAACAATAACAATGGCGGCGGTGGCGGCGGCAATAACTTCAATCGGAAGGGCTCCAATCCGCTGACCCGGACCTACGACAGCTCCGGCCCCGATATCAAGATTCGTGGAACCGCTCAGCATATTGCGGAAAAATATGCGACTTTGGCCCGTGACGCTCAGAGCGCCGGCGACCGCGTCATGGCGGAAAACTATCTTCAGCATGCCGAGCATTACAACCGCATCATTGCGGCCGCACAGGCCCAGATGCAGGAGCGCTTCCAGCGTGACGAGCGCCATGATTCGGCGGATCGCGATGGCGACGACATGGACGGCATGGATGGTGACGACAACGGCTTCGTACAGCAGTCGTCGCAGGCGCCGTCGGCCTCTTCCGCCTCTGGTGCCCCGGCTGCGCAGCAGGCTCCGGCCGCCCAGTCTCCGGCAGAGCGGGCACCCGCCGCCAAGGCTCCGGCCGAACGGGCACCGGCCTCACATCAGTCACCCGCGCCGCGCCGGCGCGAAGCCGTTGCGCAGCCCGCAGCGGTCGTCGATGACGGTTCCGGTCCTCAGCCGATTATCGAGGGAACCCCTGCCGAAGTGGCGATCGAGGAAGAAGGCGCAGCCGCTGCTGCTCCCCGCGAGCGCCAGCCCCGCCGCCGCAGCCCGAGCAATCGTCCGCGTCGGACCCGCCGGACTGCCGATGGCGAAGGCGAGACGACGGCGGGAGATGACGCTCCGGCTCTCGCCGAAGCCGGCGAATAAGCGGGCGCGCCGCCGTTCGGTGGCGCTCCCGTTTGCGGCGCTCCCGTTTGCGGCACTTGCGATCCGCGAGACATTCAGTCTGCGGAACTTACAAGACGCGCACCGGTCGCAGGCGCAGCTGGCTTCAGAGGCGGCAAATTCATCTTTAAAACCCCGGCCTGTCACAGGTCGGGGTTTTTCGTTTGGCGATCTTTAAACGCCGTTTCATGCCTCCCATATCTCTTCCGACACGTCTTTTCGCTTGCAAGCCAATGCGGAAAGAAGGGCTCGCCTTTTGAGGGAGCTCAATCTCAACTGTCGGCCTGTGGCTTATATAAGGGCAGGGCGATCCAAGGAGGTTACACATGAATATAGAGAAATATTCCGAGCGGGTTCGCGGATTCCTGCAGTCTGCCCAGACCCTTGCCCTGTCGGAGGGGCATCAGCAATTTACCCCTGAACATGTCCTGAAAGTTCTGCTGGATGACGAGCAGGGCATGGCTGCTTCGCTGATCGAGCGCGCTGGCGGCAATGCCAAGGAAGCCCGTCTTGCCAATGATGCAGCGCTTGCAAAATTGCCCAAGGTCTCCGGCGGCAATGGCCAGGTCTATCTGGCGCAACCGCTCGCGCGGGTGTTTTCCACTGCCGAAGATGCCGCCAAGAAGGCCGGAGACAGTTTCGTCACCGTCGAGCGCCTGCTGCTGGCGCTTGCCATCGAGGGCACGGCATCCACATCCGCCAGCCTGAAGAAGGCCGGCGTCACGGCGCAGTCGCTCAACCAGGTCATCAACGACCTGCGCAAGGGACGCACGGCCGACAGTGCCAATGCCGAACAGGGCTTCGATGCGCTGAAGAAGTTTGCGCGCGATCTGACGGCCGAGGCGCGTGAGGGTCGGCTCGATCCGGTTATCGGCCGTGACGACGAAATCCGCCGGACGATCCAGGTCCTGTCGCGACGGACGAAGAACAATCCTGTCCTGATCGGCGAGCCCGGCGTTGGCAAGACAGCCATTGCCGAGGGTCTGGCGCTGCGTATCGTCAATGGCGACGTGCCGGAAAGCCTGAAGGACAAGCGCCTGATGGCTCTCGACATGGGCGCATTGATTGCCGGCGCCAAATATCGCGGTGAATTCGAGGAGCGGCTGAAGAGCGTGCTGTCCGAGGTACAGTCGGAAAACGGCGAGATCATCCTGTTCATCGACGAGATGCACACGCTTGTGGGTGCCGGCAAGGCCGATGGCGCCATGGACGCCTCCAATCTGTTGAAGCCGGCCCTGGCGCGTGGCGAGCTGCACTGCGTCGGCGCAACAACGCTGGATGAGTATCGCAAGCATGTCGAGAAGGATCCGGCGCTTGCCCGTCGCTTCCAGCCGGTAATGGTGGATGAGCCGACGGTGGAAGACACGATCTCGATCCTGCGCGGCCTGAAGGAGAAATACGAGCAGCATCACAAGGTCCGGATTTCCGATTCGGCTCTGGTTGCGGCTGCGACCCTGTCCAACCGCTATATCACGGACCGCTTTCTCCCGGACAAGGCGATCGACCTGATGGACGAGGCCGCATCCAGGCTGCGCATGCAGGTGGATTCCAAGCCGGAAGAGCTGGACGAACTCGACCGCCGCATCATCCAGCTCAAGATCGAGCGGGAGGCGCTGAAAAAGGAAACCGACACGGCGTCCGCCGATCGTCTGGCGCGCCTGGAGAGCGAGCTTTCCACGCTGGAGGAAGAGGCGGATGCGCTGACGGCCCGCTGGCAGGCGGAAAAGCAGAAGCTCGGCCTGGCTGCGGATCTCAAGCGCCAGCTGGACGAGGCACGCAATGATCTGGCGATTGCCCAGCGCAAAGGTGAATATCAGCGCGCCGGCGAACTGACCTATGGGGTGATCCCCAATCTGGAAAAGGCGCTGAAAGAGGCAGAGGAACGCGATTCGGCCGCATCATCCATGGTGCAGGAAGTCGTGACGCCGGATGCGATCGCCCATGTCGTGTCCCGCTGGACGGGTATTCCGGTCGACAAGATGCTGGAAGGCGAACGCGACAAGCTGTTGCGGATGGAAGACGAACTGGCGCGCTCGGTCGTCGGCCAGGGGGATGCGGTTCAGGCCGTGTCGCGTGCCGTGCGCCGCTCGCGTGCCGGCCTGCAGGATCCGAACCGGCCGATCGGCTCGTTCATCTTCCTCGGCCCGACCGGTGTCGGCAAAACGGAGCTCACCAAGTCTCTGGCGCGGTTCCTGTTTGACGACGAGACGGCCATGGTCCGGATCGACATGTCGGAATATATGGAGAAACACTCCGTATCCCGCCTCATCGGGGCACCTCCCGGCTATGTCGGCTATGACGAAGGCGGCGCGTTGACGGAGGCGATCCGCCGCAAGCCCTATCAGGTCGTCCTGTTCGACGAGATCGAAAAGGCGCATCCGGACGTGTTCAATGTCCTTCTGCAGGTGCTCGATGACGGGCGTCTGACGGACGGGCAGGGCCGGACGGTCGACTTCAAGAACACGATCATCATCATGACCTCCAATCTGGGCGCGGAATATCTGACGAGCCTGGGCGAGGGGCAGGATGTCGATAGCGTTCGCGATCAGGTGATGGATGTCGTGAAATCGTCCTTCCGTCCGGAATTCCTGAACCGTGTGGATGAGATCATTCTCTTCCATCGGCTGGCCCGCAGCGAGATGGGCGCGATTGTCGATATCCAGATGAAGCGGCTGCTGCAGCTTCTGCTCGACCGCAAGGTGACCCTTGACCTCGGTGACGATGCGCGGGAATGGCTGGCCAATAAGGGCTATGACCCGGTTTACGGGGCACGGCCGTTGAAGCGGGTCATTCAGAAATTCGTCCAGGACCCGCTGGCCGAACAGATCCTGGGCGGGCAGATCCCGGATGGATCGAGCGTCAAGATCTCGGCCGGCTCCGACCGCCTGCTGTTTTCGGTGAAACGGGACGTGGCGGAAGCCGCCTGACCCGATGCTGCATGAAGGGCCACCCTCGCGGTGGCCCTTTTTTTGCTCAATTCCTAGGGTCGATGCCATGGAGGGACAAGCCGAATGCTTCCCTTTCCCAGCCTGCGACCGTCTCCATCAGGTCTATTCAGTTCTCTGCCTAACCGTCGCCTTATCGGCTTGCGACCTGTTCGGCGCCGTTCGGATCGAGCAATGTGTCGATGCGCTTGCGCTCTTCTTCGAATCGGGCAAGCGCCTGGCCGCTCAGTGATTTGCCGCCCGGCAGCCGAACCTTCATCGCATCGACCTTGGTGCCGTTGACGATCAGCTCATAATGGAGATGCGCCCCGGTGGAAGAGCCGGTCGAGCCGACATAGCCGATGACCTGGCCCTGACGGATCCTGGCGCCTTCGCGGATGCCCTTGGCGATGGCGCTCTGGTGATTATACGAGGTCTCATAGCCATTGGTGTGCCGCACAATGGTCTGGTTGCCGTAGCCCGAGGCCCAGCCGGCCTTTTCGATAATGCCGTCGCCGGTGGCGATGATCGGCGTGCCGCGGGGGGCCGCCCAGTCCGTGCCGGTATGCATGCGCGAATAGCCGAGAATCGGATGGCGGCGCATGCCGAAGCCGGAGGTCAGGCGCCCGTTGGGCACCGGCGTGCGGAGAAGAAACTGGCGGATGCTCTTGCCATCCTGGTCGAAGTAATCGACCGAATTATCGTCCAGGTTCTGGAAGCGGTAGAAGCGTGTGACGGTGTCGCCGAATTTGGCGTTCACATACAGAAGCTCGGAATTGGGTCCGGCCGTGCCGGCCTCGTCGGCGGCGGAGAAGAAGGCTTCGATCGTATCCGTCGGCTTCAACTGCGCCTGGAGGTCGACGGTGCTGGCCAGAAGCTTGACGATGAGGGCCGTCATATCCTGCGTCATACCGTAGGAAAGGGCAGCACGGTAGATCCCGTCATAGACGCGGGGCATGTCGCGCCCCGGCGAAACCACCGGCACTTCCTCGGAAAAGGCGGTATCCACCGCGTCGAGATGGGGCGGTTCGCTGCCGTCGATGTAATGGCGATCATCGTCCAGCGCGATGGTGGCGCGGTGACGCCCGTCGCGATAGACGCTGGCGCGGATGATGGAGACGAAATCCCCCTCCTGGATCAGGCCGACCCGCAGCACATCGCCTTTGGTGAGCGAGGGGCTGCCAAGCCTGGCGCCGAGCGCATCGGCAATCATCTTGGCGCGATCCCCGGGATAGCCAAGGGTCGTCATCGCGTCGTCGATCGTGTTGTCGCGGCGGATCGGAATGACGTCCTCGGCATAATCGCGGGATTTTTCCGTGACGGGCTCGGGATTTGCGACGGAGATATTCTCTTCGACAATGCGGGCGGAGAGCGGAATGCCCATTGCCAGGTTCGGCTCGTCTGTTTCGAAGCGCTGGGGATCGACGTAATAGAGCGAGGCCTTCTGGGTTACCCCTTCCGTCAGGAGCGATCCATTGGTCCGGACATTTTCCTCGACTTCTTCCAAAGACATGCCGGGTGCGAAAGGAAGTGGCGCGGAATCCGTCGGGAAGGGCAGCATCTGGAGATTGACCTCCGAATCCACCTTGGATCCGTAGAGGATGCCGGTTGCGGCTGCCGGGTCGTCGCCGCCCTGTTGACCGGTCGAGAAGATCGTCAGCGGATCGAAGTTCGGGTAATCTTCCCCTGTGGATTGCTGATAGGCCGCAAGCGTCATGCGCACATGCGAGAAGGGCTGGCGCTTGACGATCTCCCGCTTGCCTTCCTTCACCAGCGTTGCCACTTCCATCACCTTGCGTCCGGTGGGCTGGGCAATGATCTTGGCTGCGATCAGGCGGTTGCCGCGACTGACGGCTTCATTGTCATGGCGGGGCAGGGCGGCAAAGGCTTCCGCGGGAATGGCAAGCTGCTGGCGGCCGTCCAGGGCCGCAAAAAGGGCAACACCCATGAGTGCCGAGGAGGTAATGCCCGTCAGGAAGGTGCCGGTCAGCCAGCGCAGCGAAATCTCGCGGCGATCGGGCGCACGCCGGCCATCGGCGAGGATCGGCGCCTCGTTTCCAAGAGAAGACACCAGAGTGCGAGGCGTCGTCATTCCTGTGGTGCTACCCTTCATTCTTGCTCGGCCGCATGCTCCGCGACAGATCGCCTGCCTGCATAGCTCGCCTGCAGATGTGCCCAATCTCAAACCGGGAGTCAAATCAGCGGCGACTTTAACAGCCACTACACCGCGCGATTCGTGGTTTCCGGCTCCGATCATGACCGGCGATTGTGGAATAGTCGGGGCGGTCGGCGAAGAGATGGCGGGACAAAGCTGAAGCCGATCGGCTCTGCAGTGCATCCGCACTGTCTCCAGCCGGATTCGCCGGTGCCTTGCCCCGTTTTTTTGGCGCAGTTTTTGGCGCCGGGGATGGTGCTGTCGAAATTCCCGATGGATTTCAGTGACTTGTCGGTTTTTTGGATTTTTTGCGATTGGCGGTGTTGACGCTTCGGGGTGCTATCCGTATAACGCCGCTCACTGACGAGGGCGGCGGCGCTGCTGGCGACGAAGTTTCTCGTTCTGGAGTGATTGGGGTTTATCCCTGGTTCTCCGGGGTTTTAGAGATCACAGACATTGGCTGAATGCTGATTGTGAGCCGAGGTTTCGGTTTTGGCTCTGGTGGTTTTGCGATTGGTTTTGACCGGGATTTCGGTCTGTTTTTTGACAATTGAATATGGACAAGAAAGAGAAACGTGGTCGGCGTGGTTTCGCAAAGAGGGTGAAAGCCCTTTTTGGAAAACGATTAGAGACGGTCACGTTTTGATATGAGAACACCGGTTCTTTGCTGGGTTTGGCTGATGTGATTGCTTTTGCGATGACGGCGGCTGGACCGGGCCATACTTCGCTGTGAAGCGGGATTGGTTTTGATGTGAAGGATCAAGTGAGTTCTCGTCGATTCAGAACAAGTGACAGTCTAGATTGAATTCTCAACTTGAGAGTTTGATCCTGGCTCAGAACGAACGCTGGCGGCAGGCTTAACACATGCAAGTCGAGCGCACCGCAAGGTGAGCGGCAGACGGGTGAGTAACGCGTGGGAATCTACCCAACCCTACGGAATAACCCAGGGAAACTTGGACTAATACCGTATACGCCCTTTTGGGGAAAGATTTATCGGGGATGGATGAGCCCGCGTTGGATTAGCTAGTTGGTGGGGTAAAGGCCTACCAAGGCGACGATCCATAGCTGGTCTGAGAGGATGATCAGCCACATTGGGACTGAGACACGGCCCAAACTCCTACGGGAGGCAGCAGTGGGGAATATTGGACAATGGGCGCAAGCCTGATCCAGCCATGCCGCGTGAGTGATGAAGGCCTTAGGGTTGTAAAGCTCTTTCAGTAGGGAAGATAATGACGGTACCTACAGAAGAAGCCCCGGCTAACTTCGTGCCAGCAGCCGCGGTAATACGAAGGGGGCTAGCGTTGTTCGGAATTACTGGGCGTAAAGCGCACGTAGGCGGACATTTAAGTCAGTGAAATCCCGGGCTCAACCTCGGAACTGCCTTTGATACTGGGTGTCTTGAGTGTGGAAGAGGTCAGTGGAATTGCGAGTGTAGAGGTGAAATTCGTAGATATTCGCAGGAACACCAGTGGCGAAGGCGGCTGACTGGTCCACAACTGACGCTGAGGTGCGAAAGCGTGGGGAGCAAACAGGATTAGATACCCTGGTAGTCCACGCCGTAAACGATGAATGTTAGCCGTCGGGCAGTTTACTGTTCGGTGGCGCCGCTAACGCATTAAACATTCCGCCTGGGGAGTACGGTCGCAAGATTAAAACTCAAAGGAATTGACGGGGCCCGCACAAGCGGTGGAGCATGTGGTTTAATTCGAAGCAACGCGCAGAACCTTACCAGCCCTTGACATGCCCTGACAGCCAGAGAGATTTGGTTTTCCTTCGGGGACAGGGACACAGGTGCTGCATGGCTGTCGTCAGCTCGTGTCGTGAGATGTTGGGTTAAGTCCCGCAACGAGCGCAACCCTCGCCCTTAGTTGCCAGCATTTGGTTGGGCACTCTAAGGGACTGCCGGTGATAAGCCGAGAGGAAGGTGGGGATGACGTCAAGTCCTCATGGCCCTTACGGGCTGGGCTACACACGTGCTACAATGGTGGTGACAGTGGGCAGCGAGCACGCGAGTGTGAGCTAATCTCCAAAAGCCATCTCAGTTCGGATTGCACTCTGCAACTCGAGTGCATGAAGTTGGAATCGCTAGTAATCGCGGATCAGCACGCCGCGGTGAATACGTTCCCGGGCCTTGTACACACCGCCCGTCACACCATGGGAGTTGGTTTTACCCGAAGGCGCTGCGCTAACCCTTAAAGGGAGGCAGGCGACCACGGTAGGGTCAGCGACTGGGGTGAAGTCGTAACAAGGTAGCCGTAGGGGAACCTGCGGCTGGATCACCTCCTTTCTAAGGAAGCCGATTCTAGCAGGCAAGGCCGCATGGCCATGCCCTTGCAAAATCCGCTTTTAGAACATAGATCGGACCAGTCAGGTCACGATCGAGCCGAAATACGCCGCGATACTGCTTGCAGATCGACGGTATGGCGAAATCCGCCGACCACGTTTCTCTTTCTTTGGAAGACAATTTTGACAGGATATGCCTGAAACAGGCCATCCGGAATGGGCCCGTAGCTCAGTTGGTTAGAGCACACGCTTGATAAGCGTGGGGTCGGAAGTTCAAGTCTTCCCGGGCCCACCATTGCTTGTTTGAGCCGGTTGGGTCGGGACGACATTCGGTTTGGTTTGGTCTGGTCGTTTGGTCTGGCCGTCGGGTTTTTGCCGTTCTGGTTTTGAACCGGATCCTGTCTGGGATTGAATGTTGCTGGAGCCGGTTGGGGTGACCTGTTCGGTTGAAGCGCTGGATGGGGCTGTAGCTCAGCTGGGAGAGCACCTGCTTTGCAAGCAGGGGTCAGCGGTTCGATCCCGCTCAGCTCCACCATTATTCGTCCTCACGCTGTCGCAAACTTCGTTTGCTGCGCTGCGGACGGGGCGCCGAGCGATCGGCGACGGGCTATCGCCCGGTATGGCTGCCCTCTCAAAGGTTGAGTGTGGTGCCGGCAGAGGCGATCGTGCTGCATGGCGCGTGAGTGAAAGATTGTCTTCCTGGAGAGTTTAGGTTTGCATCGCTTCGATGAAGCGTATGCCTGTTTTGTCCGTATTGTGAAGAGAAGATTGATCCGGATGAGCCCTTTGGGTTCATGCCAGTCAAGGATCGTTCGTTGTTCGGGGGCTTTTGGCCTTTGTCTGACGGATGGTCTGGTGGATGTTGCCTGACCGCGCATCCTCGGATTTGATCTCGAGAAGCTGGTCTTAATGATCAGACGCGAAGTGGGTCGCTCGGCGTGACCCCAATCAAAGCGATCTGATCGAACACGTCGATGGCATCTGAATGGTCCGGTTGTAAAAGGTAGCCGGATTGGTCAGGCAGTAGGGGTTAGGCAGTTGGCATTAGGGTTCATCCCTGGTGCCTGTTGCCTGCTGGCTATTGCCTCACCTTAAGATGAGCATTGGCAATGAGAACGATGAAGTGTCGTAAGGGCATTTGGTGGATGCCTTGGCATGCACAGGCGAAGAAGGACGTGATACGCTGCGAAAAGCCGTGGGGAGCTGCGAATGAGCTTTGATCCATGGATCTCCGAATGGGGAAA